>NZ_JAKMUV010000003.1:0-300086 GCF_027570165.1 Corynebacterium macclintockiae | reverse complement strand
CACTGGCGCCCTTCCGGCACCGCTCTAAACCCCGCCAGCGAAGCCCAGCTGGCGCCACGCTTCGTAGGCCGCCACCGCCGCCGCATTCGATAAGTTCATGGATCGCCGCCCTGGCAGCATCGGGATGCGCACCTTCGCCGTCACCCGCGGATCGGCCAACACCTCTTCGGCCAGGCCCGTCGGCTCCGGGCCGAAGAGCAGCACGTCGCCCGGCCGGTAGTCCACCTCCGTGAACCACGTACCCGTCTGTGCGGTAAAGGCGAATACCCGCCCCGAGCCGCGTGCCGGATCAGTCACGTGAGCCAGCGCCGCATCGATCCCCTCGTGCACATGCACGTCCGCCAGCTCGTGATAATCCAACCCAGCCCGGCGCACATGCTTGTCGTCGAACTTAAAAGCCAACGGCCCCGCCAGGTGCAGCGAAGCCCCCGTCCCCGCACACATGCGGATCGCATTACCGGTGTTCGGCGGAATCTCCGGCCGGTCAAACACCACGTGCAACGGTAGATTCAAAGGCTGCTGGAAAGGGGCAGATTCCGCAGCCGCACCCGAATACTGGTTTTCAGACGTCATCAACCCAATCTAACCGGTACAAATGTAGCCATGAACAACTCCCCCTCTCGCAGCTTTGATATCACCCTGCTGGGCGCCACCGGGTTCGTCGGCACCCTCACCGCCGAATACCTGGCTGCGCACGCCTCCGCCGACGTACGCATCGCCCTGGCCGGCCGCAATCAGGCCAAGTTGGAGGCTTTGCGCGAAAAGCTGACCGTCAGCCACCCGCGGGCGGCGGACTTCCCTCTAGTTATCGCCGATTCCAGCGATAACCGTTCCCTGGAGAAGCTGGCTCGCGATACCCGTGTGGTTATCTCCACCGTCGGCCCCTATTACCGCTATGGGTTCCCCCTGGTCCGCGAATGCGCCACCCACGGCACGCATTACGTCGACCTCGCCGGAGAGCCCCTCTTCATGCGCGAATCCGCGGACTCTTACCACGACATCGCCACCGCCAGCGGGGCGCGCATCATTCACGCGTGCGGCTTCGATTCCGTGCCAAGTGACCTGGGAATGCTGCTGCTGGGACAGAGGGCGTCCGAAAATAAAGACACCCTAGAGACCGCCACGATGATCGTGAAGATGAAAGGCGGACTGTCGGGCGGCACCATCGACTCGATGCGCGAACAGTTCGCCGCCATCAAGGGAGCGCCAGAGAAGAAGCGGCTACTGGCCGACCCATACACCCTCTCCCCTGACCGCGACAACGAGCCCGACCTGGGCAAACAGCCGGACTTTGGCGTAGTGCGCGACAGCGACATCGGCGGCACGAAAGACGACGTCTGGGCAGGGCCTTTCATCATGGCAGGCTCGAACACGCGCGTTGTGCGCCGCTCCCACGCGCTGCTGGGTCACAAATTCGGCGACAAGCTGCGCTACAGCGAATACCTGTACACCGGCAAGGGGTTCAAGGGTCGTATGCGGGCCTTCACGATGGGTGCGGTGCTGGGCACGGCGGTGGCGGCGCTGAGCCAAGACAGGCTGCGCACGTTCCTCTCCCGCTGGGTTCCGGAGCCCGGCGAGGGCCCCTCCGAGGCCGAACGCGATGCCGGATTCTTCCACACCACGCACATCGGCGTGAGCCCCTCCGGCGCCACCTACACCAACACCATCAGCCTGGCCGCTGACCCGGGGTACAAGGGAACGTCGTTGATGCTTAGCGAAGCGGCGCTCACTCTTGTTCTTTGTGACGCCGAACTGCCGACGGGCTCCCCGTACCAAGGAAAAACCGGCGGCGGAGTGCTTACTCCGGCCACCGGTCTGGGCATGCCCTACGTGCGTCGACTCAGCGACGCGGGCATGAAGTTCAGCGACTAGCTGAACAGGCTCTGCTCCTCATCGGGCACGCCATTCACCCGGTTGATGTTCAGCGTGTTCAGCTGGGTGACGTGCTCGGGGGTGAGCTCGTCCAGGGAGGAAACCTGCAGCAGGCGCATGGTGCGGCGCACCTCGCTGGCCAGAATCTCGATGGCGCGAGCCACGCCGGCCTCGCCACCGGCCATCAGGCCGTACAGGTAAGCGCGGCCGATGAGGGTGAACTTCGCGCCCTTGGCGATCGCGGCGACGATGTCGGCGCCATTCATGATGCCGGTATCCATGGCCACGTCGAGGTCCTTGCCGACTTCGCGGGCAACCTCGGGCAGCAGCTGGAAAGGCACCGGAGCGCGATCCAGCTGGCGACCACCGTGGTTGGACAGGATAATGCCGTCCACGCCCAGGTCAGCCAGCTTCTTGGAATCCGGCAGGTTCTGCACACCCTTGACGACCAGCTTGCCCGGCCACATCTCGCGGATGGTCTTCAGGTCCTCGAACTTGATGGAGGGATCCATGGCAGAATCCAGCAGCTCGCCGACGGTGCCGCCGGTGCTGGTCAGGGAGGCGAACTCCAGCGGTGGGGTGGTCAGGAAATCCCACCACCACCAGGGGCGCGGGATCGCGTTGATGACGGTGCCCAGGGAGATCTCCGGGGGGATGGAAAAACCGTTGCGGGCATCGCGCAGACGGTTACCGGCGACGGGCGTATCCACGGTGAACAGCAGGGTATCGAAGCCGGCCTTGGCCGCGCGCTCCACCAGGCCGTAGGAGATTTCGCGTTCCTTCATCACGTACAGCTGGAACCAGTTGCGGCCGTTCGGGTTGGCCTTCTGCACGTCCTCAATGCTGGTGGTGCCCAGGGTGGACAAGCAGAACGGGATGCCCGCGGAACCCGCGGCGCTCGCGCCCGCGAGCTCACCTTCGGTCTGCATCAGGCGGGTAAAGCCAGTCGGAGCGATGCCGAACGGCAGGGAGGACTTGCCGCCGAAAATCTCCGCGGTGGTGTCCACATTGGATACGTCGTTCAGGATCGACGGGTGGAACTCCACGTCGCGGAAGGCCTGGCGGGCGCGGTTCATCGAGATTTCTTCGTCGGCGGCGCCATCGGTGTAGTCGAATGCTGCGGCCGGGGTGCGGCGCTTAGCGATGGCGCGCAGATCCCAGATGGTCTGTGCATCGTTGAGGCGGCGAGCCTTGAAATCCAGGGTGGGCTTCTTAAACTTCAGCAGGTCGAAAATCTCAACGGGGTTCGGGATCTGGCGTTTCTGGTGTGCCATGGGATAATCGCTCTCCTCACAGAGTGTCTTCGCAGCTCTTTCGCGCGAAATAGCGTGGTTTTTGTAGGTCGCCGTTTGGAGGCCAACAATTCCACGATAGAACGCTTCCCCGAGCTTCGCTGTCTGGGTGTGCTGCAGCACTTCCCCTTGGTGCAGCGACTTCAATTCCCCCCTAGCTCAGCTCCGCGAAGAATTCCAGGATCCGCTCGCCGATCAGCTGCCGGGACTTCGGCTTCACAAACTGGTGGCCCTCCCCCGGCACCTCCAGGAACTGCGGGGTGCGGCCCAGCTCCACCAGCGCGTCGTATAGCTGTTGGGATTCCTGCAGCGGCACGTTCGAGTCGTTGGCGCCGTGAATAAACAGCACCGGGGTGGTGATCTGTTCCGCCTTGTGCAGAGGAGAAATTTCCCACAGGAGTTCGGCATCGTGCATCGGGTACCCGTACTTCGGGGAGGCCGCACTCGCCAGCCACGGCTCGGTCGATTCGTAGTAGGTCTCAAAGCTCGTCATGCCGCAGGCATCCACCACACCTAGGAACATGTCCGGGTAGCGCGCGGCCGCCAGCACGGCCAGGAACCCGCCGTAACTGCGGCCTCCCAGGAATACCCGTCCTGCGGTGCACAAGTCGGCGTCACAAAAAAAAGAAACAGTATCCGCAACGTCGTCGATCGCAGCGAAGCGACCATAACGGTCGTCGGCGTGGATGAACGCACGACCGTTGCCCTTACTCCCGCGAATATTGGGGGTGAACACGGTGTAGCCAGCGGCGACGATTTCCGCAAGCACGTCGTGGTGGGCGGGGCGGGATTGGCCTTCGGGGCCGCCGTGCAGATGCACGTACACCGGGCGGCCCGGCGCGGGATCCTCCGGCAGATACAGCCAGCCGGATAGCTCCAGGCCGTCGCGGGCGGTGTAGTAGACCAGCTCCGGGACGTCTCCCTGGCGGGCGCGTTCGTCCAGGCGGTCGGTGCGGTCCGGGTCTAGTGGTTCCACGCGCCCCGATTCCAGGCGCAGCACCTCCACCGTCGGCGGCAGGTTCGGCCCTTCGACCGTCAAAGCCAGCAGCTGACCGTCGTCCGTGATGGAAAGTCCCGCGGCCACCATGCCCGGCAGCTCGATGGTGCGGCGGACCTGCACGCGCTGGTCCTCGCCGAGGCTCAGCAGTTCCAGGTTGGAAATGCCCGCCTGGTTCCACAGCACCGCGGCGGTCGACAGGTCCTCGCTAATGGCGAACTCGTCGACGTCGGCCTCGGGGTTGCTGATCATTTCCTCGCGTTCGACGCACACCGGGCGCTCGCCGTTGATGTCCACCACCAGGCGCAACAGGCGACGGCGATCCGCACTGTGGTCGGTGACCACCAGGATCACCAAGCGACTGTCCGTGATCGGCAGGATCCGCCCATCTTCCGTCGTGGCGCCGGGCTCTGGCGGCAGCAGCGGCATCCAGCGGCCCTGCGGGGTGACCAGCAGCAGCTCGCGGTTGCCACGCGGGCCGACGCGCATCAGGCTGTACCCGGCCTCCGCGGCGACCAGCAGCGCATCGATGCGGCGATCCATCACCTGGTAGCGCGACGTATTCGGGTCGACCAGACGCGCCTCCGTCATGCCGTCGGCCGCCACGGCATCCATCGCTAGCTTGTCGCGGTCCCACTCCACCAGGCGCGTGCGGGCATCGAAAGTGTTTCTTAGTGGTGACGCCCCCTGCACCCCAGGGTCCGTAGATACCGTGAAGGTCTCGAGCTTCTCCGAGCCCTTGGGGGAAACCTCGCAGGCGATCCACTGCGCATCCGGGGAGTGTAAAACGCGCGTGACCGGGCCTTCGATGGGCAGCTGCACTGGTCTTTCCCTGCCCACGCCGTCCTCGGTGAGCTCCGCTTGGACGGCATAAGGATAGCCACCGTCGCGGACAATATAGGCAATAGCAGTGCCGTTGGGCGCGAGCGAAGGGGCAGTCGTATGGCGCATGACTCTAGTATTCTAGCGAAGCGCATGTGCGACTTGTCCCAGCAGGTGGGGCAAAGAAACTCTATGCTATTGAGACATGAGCATCTATGTGAACGCTTATTCCACCGTCCGAGCGGACGTGCCCTTCCAGGGGGCTGGGGCGCCAGCCATTGCGTCCCGCGAATTGTGCTTCGATTCGCCCGCGCAGCCTTACCTGAAGACTGCAGCCAACGGCGCTGGTGAGGAAGATGACAAGCAAACCCTGGAACTGCTGGAACACCTCGCGGGCTTCGCGGGATACGCGGCCGAGCAGGGGGAGGAACGCTTCGGCAATTTCAACTCCTACGTGCTCGCCGTAGTGCAACACATCCGGAGCGTACGCCGCCACTACGTGTTCGAGCGCGAAGATGACTTCGACTTTTCCCACCTGGGCGAGTTCGCCGACTGGGCGCGTGAAGCCAACGCCGTGTTCTTCCTGGCCGACGGAACCGTGCGCAACGCCAGCGGTGCAGATCTGCTGGATCCCGCACTGGTCGGCAGCTCCCCGGCGAACGGGGCGCAGGCTAACTCCGTGCCCCGGCACCCCGGCTCCGAGGATCGGATGCGGCGGGTGCGCGGGGCACTATGGCGCCAGGGTTACCAGGTAGCCCCGACGCTGCCGCCGGTGCGTTCCGAGGCCGAGATTCTGCTTCGCCCCGCCGAGGAAGTATTCAACCGAGCTGTTGCGCTTTCCGTCGTAGCGACCGCCGCCGCCAGCGTGCTGCGCGGCGAGGCTGTGAATTTCGCTGCACTGCGGGCAGGAGCCCAGCGCACCTTCGGCAATCTGACCAAGGTGGAGCAGGCATTCCTCGAGCGGGTGGAGGCTGCGCAAGAATCTGCCGGTGAGGCGCCGGGCGCAGTGCCCGGCGAAGCGTCCGGTGAGGCGACCGGTGCGGCGACCGGTGCCCCGACCTACAGCCAGGATCTGCAGGAGGATGCCTATCAGCTGGCCTGGGCTTACACCGCGTCAGAGTTCCTGGCCTGGGCACTCGGCCTGATGGATATCGATGTCTTCAGCTTCACCCCCGTCGATCTGGCTGCCCTGCGTAGCGCTCTGCGCGGCATCGACCGCGAAAACCAGGATGCTGCCGCACTGCCTATGCGCAGCCTGTCGGAGATCTGCGAGGCTTTCGAATACATCTATTCGCTGCGCTGGGTATCGGTCGAACAGCAGCTGGAGGCCTCGGGTCAGGCAGGTGTTGGGCAGACCGGTTCCGCGCAGCTACAGCCGCAGGATCATTCCATCCTGGTCGAACGCCACCGTGCCCTCGCCTGGCTCACGGATCCCACCATCGCTTACGACGACGTCGACCTGTCCACCTAAAGCAGCGGGCAAGCCGCAGCTAGCTGCGACGGTGTACCTCGAAAAACGCGGCGACCTCACCGGTCGCGGTCACTGCCTTCGACTTGCTTTCGCGGGAAGGGTCGGCCGCAGCCTTGCCGGCCTCGCCCGTCCGTTCGCCCATCCACGTGTGCCCGGCATCGCCGATGGCCAGGTGGGTGACTTCCATTCCGTGGCCGCAGTTTGGCCATTGCACGCGCTGGATCGCGTCGGTCACTCGCGTGGTGACCGGGGCGCCCACGCAGTGCGAACGTGCCGCATATTGCTGTGTGAACTCGTAGGCCCCTAGGTATTCGTCCCCATAGCGCGGGCCGCCATCGTAGTGGATCGTTTGGTCCTTACGACCGTGAATATCCAGGTAGGGGCTTGTCTGACCACGCTTGAAGTGGACGGTTTCCGGCCGCTTCGGATCCGAGCCCTTCTCTGCGCACGCGCGCCAAGTACCCGAGTAATAGGCCGCCGAGACTGCGGCGAAAGCGGCGAACTCCTCCGGCAGTTCGCAGGCCAATTTGCCCACGAACCCTCCGCCATTGGACATACCGGTGGCGTAGATCCGGTTCGCGTCGACTTGGTAGGTAGAGGACACGGCATCCAGTATGTCGCGGACAAAGCGCACATCCTCGCCCCGCTTCACCTTCGCGTATGGGGCACCCTCCCAGGCGTTGCCCACGCCCTGCGGGTACACCACGATCGCCTCCTTATCCGCCAAACCCGTGTACCGCGCCATCTGATCCGCCTGCTCGCGGTAGCCGTGGAAGGCGAAGATCAACGGCAGGGGCTTGGTTTTCGCATCCGGGTGCGCAGTCGGATTGCCCTTCTTGGAATAAGGCAACGCGCCCCTCGGAACGTTGATGATGTACTTGCGCTCGCGATCGCTGGACTTAAGCTGCAGTTCCCTGTTCTGCCCGGGCTTCAGCTCGTCACGGATCGGGCGGAGCTTCTGGGGAATGCGCGCCACGGCAGGGGTGAGCTGCACGTCCGGCGTGGCCGGTGGGATAGCCACCGCTTCCGTCGGCGCATAGTCCGCAGGTTCGTTCACCGTGTTGTGTGCCTGGGGATCCTCGTGCCGCGAGCTACTCAGTTTCTGCACCGCCGCACCCACTCCCGCCGCGCAGGCCAGCAGGAATGCGACGAACATCGCCGCTGCAATACGACGGCGGCGGAAATGTTGTCCAGTGGGACGGCTGCGGGAAATCCCTTCAGGCTCGCGACGATTCTCGCCCGACACGCTGGGGTGCGCGCCCTTCCAGCTACCGCCGTGGTCCTCTCTGCGATGCCGCGCTGCGGGCCGTGCTTCGTGGCGGCGCCGCCTCCCTCGCCAGGAATCCTCGCTGTTCGCCTGCGTGGAATCCGCGATACTGCGGCGTGCCTTTCGAGCCGAGTTTTCGCGCGCGCGTCGCTGCGCATTGGGGTTCTCGGGGTCGAAAGGGTTGCGGTTCACGTGCACGATTGTTCTTTGCACGTTCCGCTGTGTCAATCACCCCACCCCGTGTTTGTGATCACCACTGGTCAGCGGAAGTCGCGCGAACCTGCGTGTGCCCCCGCGATCTCGCCGGCCGGCCGCAGTCGGGTCTCCGCCTGTTCCAACAGATCCGCCGTCACGGTGGCTGCACCTTCCGCGTTGTGCACGATTCCCCTCACGACCAGGATCTTTGCGTTCAACGCTACCGCCCGCTGCCGCGCCCACAGCCCCTGCGAGACAACGACATTCGCCAGCCCGGTCTCGTCCTCTAAGCCGAAAAACACCACTCCGCCTGCGGTAGCTGGGCGCTGCCTGTGCGTCACCACTCCCGCCACGCGCACGCGGGTGCCGTCGGGAACGTGCAGCAAACTGCCGGCCGTCACCACCGCTGCACCGCCTGCGCCGCCCGGGCCGCCCGCACGTCGGTGCCACTGATCCAGGTATTCGCGCAGCAGCTGCACCGGATGTTCGGCCGTCGTCACGCCCGTTGTCGCTAGTTCGGACGCCACCATCTCGAAAGCACTCATCCCAGGCAACGCCGGCGCATGCACAGCCGACGTCCCCGGAAGCATTCCCGACTGTTCGGTCGCTGCCACCCCGGCCGCCCACACAGCCTGGCGACGTGATAGCCCGAGGCTCCCCAACGCCCCCGCCCGCGCCAGCTTCTCCACCTGCGCAACACTCAGCCCGGCTTCGCGGGATAGTTCTTCCACGCTGGTGAAACGCCCCACTTTCTCGCGCGCTTCGACGATGCGCTCCGCCACCTCGGCGGAGATCCCCTTAACTCCGCCCGCACCGCTGAGCCCCAGCCGGATCTTTCCCACCGGTTCGGCCGTGCCGCGCCCTAGCCCGTGAACTCCCGTGGGCCGGTTGTTCCGTAGGGGCGTCATTAAAGAAACAACCGCATCAACCTGCACGCCCGACGCGTTCACGTCCACGGGAAGGATCTGCACACCGTGACGGCGAGCATCCGCCAGCAGGGACTGCGGCGAGTAGAACCCCATCGGCTGGGCGCGCAGCAAGGCCACACAGAACTCCGCCGGATAGTGGTACTTAAACCACGCGGAGTAGTAGACCAGGGAGGCGAAGGACTGCGAGTGCGATTCTGGGAAGCCGTAGCTGGCGAAGGCCACGATCTTGTCCCACAACCGATCAGCCGTCTCACCACGAATTCCGTTCTTCGCTTCCAACCCCTGGTAGAAGCGCTTTTTAAGCCGCTCCATCTTCTGCGGCGAACGCTTCGACCCCATCGCCCGGCGCAAAGTATCAGCTTCGGCGCCGGTAAAGCCCGCGGCATCCACGGCCATCTGCATCAGCTGCTCCTGGAACAGCGGAATGCCCAGAGTTTTCGTCAGCGCGGGCTCCAGGCACGGGTGGTCGAAGGTCACGGGCTCCAGACCATTGCGGCGGCGAATGTACGGGTGCACGGAGCCGCCCTGGATAGGGCCGGGGCGGATCAGCGCGACCTCCACCACCAGGTCGTAGAAGGTGCGCGGTTTCAGTCGCGGCAGGGTGGACATCTGCGCGCGGGATTCGACCTGGAACACCCCCACCGCGTCGGCGCGGGACAGCATGGCGTAAACCTCCGGCTCTGTGGGGTCCAGCCGCCACAGTTCGACCTCCCGGTCGCGGTGGGCGCGCACCTGGTCCACCGCATGGTGCAACGCTTCCAGCATGCCGAGTCCTAGCAGGTCGAACTTCACCAGCCCCACGGCCGCGCAGTCGTCCTTATCCCACTGCACCACCGAGCGGCCTTCCATCCGCGCCCATTCCGTCGGCACAACCTGTGCGATCGGGCGGTCACAGATCACCATGCCACCGGAGTGAACGCCCAGGTGGCGGGGGTGATCCAGCATCTGCTCGGCCAGGTCCTGCACAATGTCGGGGGTCTGTTCCGGGTGGCGGGTCCAGGCATCGATTTGCCCCGGCGCGTAGCCAAGCGCGCGGCCGGCATCGCGGGTCGCGCCTCGGCGGCGGTAGGTAATCACGTTCGCCACCTGCGCGGCATTGTCGCGGCCGTAGCGGGAGTACACGTACTGAATCGCCTCCTCGCGCCGCCCCGATTCGATGTCGAGGTCGATGTCGGGTGGTCCGTCGCGTTCCGGGGAGAGGAAACGCTCGAAGAGCAGGCCGGACGCCACAGCGTCCACCGTCGTGATCCCCAGCGCAAAGCAGACCGCGGAGTTCGCCGCGGATCCTCGCCCCTGGCAGAAGATGTTGTTCTCGTGGCAGAATGCAACGATGTCGTGGACGATCAGGAAGTAGCCCGGAAAGCCCAGCTGCTCGATCGTTTTCAGCTCGCGGTCGATGGTGGCCCACGCTTGGTTGGCGGCGGCAGAGGATCCCCGCTGGCCGTAGCGTTCCGTGCCACCGCGTTCGGTGATCGCGCGCAGCCAGGACATCTCCGTATACCCCGGCGGCACGGGGAAGTGCGGCAGGTTCGGCGCAACGAGGTCCAGGGTGAAGGCGCATTCGTTGGCGACCTGCACGGAGGTCTCCACGGCCCGCGCCAGCCATTCGCAATCGCCCGCGAGCTGCAGCATCTCTTCCCCCGAGCGCAGCCACGATCCGCCGACGGGGTGGGTGGTCGGCTCCGCGGTGGCGACGTCCCGCCGTTCGCGCAGCGCCGCCTTCGCCCCAGCCAACCGGGAATGCTTCGGGGTCGCGCACGTCGGGGCACTACTGACGATCTCGCGTAGGCCGTGGCGCACCGCCAGGGTGTGGAGGCGCTCGTTGCGGTCGGCATCCGCGGGGTTCATCGTGTGCTGCAACTCGACCACGACGTTGGTCGGCCCGAAAAGCTCCACCAGGCGCTCGGCCGGAGCTGTTCCCTCCGGACTAGTTGCGCCCGTCCACCGCCAATCCAGCAGCACCAGCCAGTGGCCGTCCGCGGCCTGCGCCAGCTGAGGCAGATCGGGGTACCGGACGGATTCTTTGTCCGGGTCGGCCATGCGGGCGTCCGCAATAAGACGGCTCAGGCGCGCATAGCCTTCGCGCCCTTTACACAGCACCGTGAGTGGCACGTCGAGGCTCAATTCCGCGCCGAAGACCGTCGCCAGATCCGTGCCAGTGCCCGCCGTGCCAGTGCCCTCAGTACCAGCGCTCTCGGCCACCGCCGTGGCACAGCGCGCCGCCCCGTAGAAACCGTCGCGATCCACACACGCGAGAGCACTCAACCCCAGGTCGCGCGCCGCCGCAACCATCTCTTCGGGCTGGCTCGCACCACGCAGGAAGTTGTAGGCGCTGCAGGCGTGGAGCTCAGCGAAGGGTGTCGCTGTTTTTCTTTGGGACGCCCCTTCGGTTTCAGCTACCTCAATTCCAGTCTTCCGATCACCTTCTGCCACCCCGATTGCGCGGAGGTTGCGCAAGCCCGGCCCCACGCCGGACAGCACGCCTTCGAGCTGCTTCCAGCTCAGCGGTGTGCCCTGGGAGAAGCTCCTAGGTTGCGATCGGCGCAGCGTGCGACGCGAAATGTCGGGGTCGCGGGGTTCTTCAGACACAGCGCAAGTATAGAACATATATTCTATTACTCGCCAACCCGAAAAAGCTCTGGGGCTAGTTTGGATCAAAACTAGACTAAGTTGTTCATTTTGGTTTAGACTGCTACCTTAAACGCACAGTTCAGCCCGGGCAATCAACGAAGCATCGGGCACTAGACAACCCAGGAGGATCCCATGTCCCTTCGCCGTAAAGTAGCAGCTGGTGTAACTGCAGCAGCTATGGTCTTCGGCCTCTCCGCATGCGGCGGTGACGACGACACCATCAAGATCGGCACCACCGACCAGGGTCAGAAGCAGTGGCAGGTCTTTGAAGAACAGGCCAAGAAGGAAGGCCTGAACGTCGAGCTGGTTCCCTTCGGCGACTACAGCCTGCCCAACCGCGCGCTGCAGGAAGGCGAGATCGACGTCAACAACTTCCAGCACCTGATGTTCCTCGCTGACTACAACGTCAACAACGATTCCAAGCTGGTGCCGATCGGCGCGACCGAGATCATCCCGCTGGGCGTGTACTACCAGGACCACAGCGAGGTCAAGGACATCGAGGAAGCCGGCGAGGTCGCCATCCCGAACGACCCAACAAACCAGGGCCGCGCCCTGCACGTCCTGGCATCCGCTGGCCTGGTGAAGCTGAAGGACGACAAGATCCTGTCCCCCACCCCGGCCGACATCGATGAGGGCAAGTCCAAGGTCAAGGTCACCCCGGTGGACGCCGCACAGACCGTGACCGCTTACAAGGACGGCACCCCGGCCGTCATCAACAACTCCTTCCTGGAGCGCGGCAACATCGACCCGAAGTCCGCCATCGTCCAGGATGACCCGAAGGCAGAGGCCGCAAAGCCGTTCATCAACGCCTTCGTCACCACCGAGGAGAAGAAGGACGACAAGGATCTGAAGAAGCTTGTTGACATCTGGCACTCCAAGGAAGTTCAGGACGCGCTGAACGAGCAGTCCAAGGGCACCTCCGTCGAGGTCAAGATGGGCCCGGACGAGCTCGCTAAGATCCTGAAGGCCACCGAGGGCAAGGTCAAGAAGTAGCCCCACCCCAATTTTCGAAAAACCCAACTCTTAAAAGAGGTTCCCCTATGGCTTCAGACGCACAAACCAGCGTCGATCAGCCCAGTGCCGGCACCACCGGCACTCGCAGCACAGACAACACTGGCACGGAGATTGTCTTCCGCGATGTGAAGAAGGTGTTCAAGCAGGGCAGGAAGGAAATTCACGCCCTCCAGGACATCAACACCCACATCCCGGCAGGCTCCATCGTCGGCATCATCGGCTACTCCGGAGCCGGCAAGTCCACCCTCGTCCGCCAGATCAACGGCCTGGATCGCCCCACCAGCGGGCAGATCCTGCTGGATGGCCAGGACATCGTTCCGCTGCCGGAATCGCAGATGCGCAAGCTGCGCTCCGACATCGGCATGATCTTCCAGCAGTTCAACCTGTTTTCCTCCCGGAATGTGGCGGGCAACGTCGCCTACCCACTGCGCCTGCAAGGCATGCCCAAGCAGCAGCGGGAAGAGCGTGTGAAGGAGTTGCTGGAGTTCGTCGGCTTGTCCGATAAGGGCAAGGCCTACCCAGAGCAGCTGTCCGGTGGCCAGAAGCAGCGCGTCGGCATCGCCCGCGCGCTGGCCACCAACCCCAGCCTGCTGCTGGCCGACGAGGCCACCAGCGCGCTCGACCCTTCCACCACCCGCGACGTGCTGGAACTGCTGCGCAAGGTCAACCGGGAACTCGGCATCACCATCGTGGTCATCACCCACGAGATGGAGGTTGTGCGTTCCATCGCGGACTCCGTCATCGTGATGGAAAGCGGCCGCATCGTGGAGCAGGGCAGCGTCTACGAGGTGTTCTCTAACCCCCAGACGCAGACTGCCGCCAACTTCGTGGCCACTTCCTTACGCAACACCCCCGACATGGTCGAAGCGGAGGCACTGCAGACCGAGAATGGTCGCCTCTTCACTGTGACCATGGCCGAGGGAATCGGGTTTTTCGATGCCGTCTCGAAGCTGTCCGATGCAGGGGTGGCGGTCAACATCGTCCACGGTGGCGTCACCACCCTCCAGAACCACAGCTTCGGTCGCCTCACCCTGCGCCTCACGGCCCACAGCACCGACGGCGAGAAGGCGATCGAGGAGTTCCACAGCCATATGCAGGATTCCACCGAGATTGAGGAGATCCGATGAACACGATGACCCTCGCGCAAATGGATTGGGACCGCTACGGCAACACGTTCCAAAAGGCGATCTTCGAGACGCTATACATGGTCTCGATCACGCTGGTGATCTCGTCGATCCTGGGCCTAATCATCGGCCTGCTGCTATACACCACCCGCAAGGGCGGCATTCTGCAGAACTCGGTGATCTACTGGGTTACGAACTTCCTGGTTAACTTCATCCGCCCCATCCCGTTCATCATTTTGCTGACTGCGATCGGGCCGCTGACGGATCTGGTGGTGCAGACCCGCATTGGTACGGATGCAGCTATCGTCGGCATGGTCGTCGCCGCCACGTTCGGCGCTGCGCGTATCTTCGAGCAGAACCTCGTAGCAATCGACCCGGGCGTGATCGAGGCCGCCAAGGCGATGGGTGCCTCGCCACTGAAGATCATCTTCACGGTGATCATCCCCGAGGCACTCGGCCCGCTGATCCTGGGCTTCACCTTCATGTTTATCGCCATCGTCGATATGTCCGCCATGGCCGGCTACATCGGTGCAGGTGGTCTGGGCGACTTCGCGATTGTCTACGGTTATCGCTCGTTTAATGACGCCGTCACGTGGACGACCGTTGCAGTGATCATCGTCATCGTTCAGATTGCGCAGCTGGGCGGAAACTGGCTGTCGAAGAAGATCATGCGCCGCTAGTTAGCGGGGAACGCTAGACAGCAAAACCCCTAGGCAGCAAAACCCCCGGGTGCTAGTTCACAGATGTGAACTGCCCCGGGGTTTTGTTGTGCGTTTAGAATTCCGCGACCCAGGTCACGGTCTGCTTGGGCTTCTTACCGCAGGAGGGAACGGAGGTTCCGCCTGGGCGCGAGTGCAAGCGGACCGTGATTTCCTTTTCTGGACTGGATTCTGAGCCGACTTCTACGGCAGCTTCTGGGTTAGCATCCGTGCCTGCTTCTGGGGCAATGGTCACGACGCGCACCTCTGTGGCGGAGTCTGCATCAGGGTTCGTGGCCTCTGTGTTTTCCGACTTGCTCACGCGCATACTCGCCAGCTTGACGGGGTAGCCTTCGCCAGCCATCTTCTCTGCGACGGCGAGTTCGGCTGCCTGACCGATGGGATCCCACAGGCCGCGGCCACGGCAACCTTCCAGCCACAGCTCGCCCTGCTTGGCGTGTTCCAACATGCTGCGCGCGCCGGCGGTTCCGAGCTGGCCATAGGAGTAGTTGCTAGGCAGCAGGATCATGGAGGGTGCGAAGCGGTGCCCCTTGGTGTGGGAGGATTCCCACACCAGCTGGCCATATTCTGCGGTGAGTTCTTCGGCGACGGGGCGACCGAATACGGCACAGCATTTGTCGCGCTTGCCGTGGGTGCACACCAGCAGCAGGGGGCCGTCGATGCGCTGGCCACCAGCTGCGCCGGGGGCGCTGAGGTCGAGTTCTAGGAGCGCTTCAGGGCCGGAGACCTGCAGGCTTTCGAGAATGGGCGTGGGATCGTCGCCATAACCTTCGGCCCAGCTGATGTAGAGCTGCCGGGTGGGGTTGGCGGCACGCTGCTGGCCTTCGCGACCCGGCCTGCGAATGAACTGCAGTTGGGCGCCGTTTTCGTCGAGGAATTTCTCTATCTTCTTTGAGAGTTCCTCCCCCAGCGCAGTGCCGTCGAGGATGTCGTGTCCCCAATTGGTGACGTACTCGAGAGCAAGGATCAACCGACCGGGCTTGGCGGTGCCCGGCAACGTCTCGTCGGTCCGCTGGGAGCACATATCCGCATAGATTCCGCCGGAGGCCTCAGCGGCGGTAACCTGTCCCGAATTTGGCTGTCCAGCCTGCGCATTTCTGGTTGTTGGCATGGTTCCCAGAGTAGCAAGTTACAAAGAATCCGTAGGGGCTAGTAGGTTGCTTCGATCCGCCATTGCCTTCCTTTGCACACCAGCAAGAATGCGTGCACAGATTCCGATGTACCTTCGCGTGCCGAGACCTGCAGCCGGGCATAGCGCTTCCCTTCCGCCCACCAGTGTTCGTCGACGGGCCAGGGGCCAGCCCAGCCGGTGATGTGGAGCTGCCTGGCACCCCAGCGCAGAGTGTCCGGAGGCGCGCTCATCAGACCCCGGCCAGTGACATGGACGGGGGCACTGTGGCGGTCCAGCAGCATCAGTCTGGCGGCGGGATGCGCAGCGCTGGGGTTATGGGTATCAGCTGCCCCGCTGGCCGGGACTACCCCGCTGGTTGGGGCCCCGATCAGCCCGGGCAGGGGGTGCACCAGCTGGCCTTCCCACTGGCGGGTCGGCAACGCGGTGATAGCCTCCGGGTCGTCCTCCCCGTAGGGCACAGTGGCGATGCGTCGAGCAACGGCACGCCCGCCCCTGTGAATGGGGCGCAGTACCCGGTTCATGCCGATCAGTGCTTGCGCTCGACCGGCCGCGGCGCGGGCAGCGCGGATGCCTTCGTCCGGCCCGCCCCACAGTGGGGTGGCCAGGCTCCCCGCCGGCACGGTCTCCACGGGCACGAGCTCGATGCAGGTCACACCGGCGGTATTGTCCGCCCAGTCTGCTTCCCCGCCATGCGCGTCCCCGTCATGCACGTCCCCACCATGCACGTTTCCGCCATCAGCCGTCCCTGCCCGCAGTCGGGTGAGCCAGCCATCGAGTTGCCAGCGCACCCGCTGGGCGGTGTCCTGCTCCGATAGGGGCTCGCGGCAGCGCCAGAGCCGCTCGATGACGGTCGGCCCGGTGTAGTTCGCCGGGGGCTCCAGGTAGGCACGCACGGCCAGGCGCAGGCAGGCCTCCCCCGCGGCGAAAAGTGTGTTGTGCAGCGCGGTAGCTACGTGGCGGGCGATGAAAGCTGCGGTTTCGGTGCGTGCGATGGGGTCCTCGGCCTCATAGCGCACCTCCAATTCCTCACGTCGGCGCGCGGGCGCCACCGCTCTTTCCACGTGTCCGCTGGCTATGCGATGCCATTCCACGGCCTCTTGCCCAAAGCGAGCGGCCACGTCGGCGCGGGGCAGTGCCGCGAAGTCCCGCATTGTGCGCAGCCCCAGCTGCTGCAGCGTGGAACTAAGGTGCGCGGGCGCGCGCAGCTCTGGTTCTATCCCCAGCACGTTGATCGGCAACCCCGCGATGAACGCCGCACTGCCTCCCGGAGGGATACTCTTCCCCTGCCGTGCTGCCCACACTGCGGATACAAGGTCGTCTGCCACCCCGGCCATGCAGTCGGCATGCACTCGCACTGCAGCGTCCAGCAGCTTCTCCACAGCGGTATCTTCGTCCCCGTAGTATCTGGCCAAAGCGTCCACGGGAAAGGCCAGCAGTCCGGGGCGCAAGGTCTCCACCACTGCGCTGACGTCCTGCAGCGCCGCCAGCACGTCCTCATGCACCGAGGCCTGCTTATTCGGGTCATCCTCCGCGACGTTGAGCTGCGGATATGCCGCCAATGCGTGCCGTTGCTTCATTCCGATCTGGATCCCCTGGGCTCGCGCGGCAGCATTGCAGGCCAACACGCGATAATCGGCGATCACCGCGGCGGGTGCCAGTACGTCCCATCCCCGCGATTGAGCTTGCACATACACCGGCCAATCCGGGAACCACAGCACAGCCACCCGCGCTGTGCTGTTTACCTTCGCCCTACTTAAGCCCACTGCTCTCCTACCTCCGCAGCGCTCTCGGCTCCCATCGCTTCTTCTGCCCCGATCGTCGCCCGCACCGCACTGGGCGGCTGAGCTTTGCCCCATACGCGCCCTTCGACCTCCACGGCACGGATCCGTCCGCTTCCACGGCGCAGCCCCAGCACACCACATACCTGCAGTTCCACGTGCATTCTCGCCTGTGGCCACGCGCGCCCACACACCAATAGGGCACATTCGCTTTTGCGCAGTCGCGCCTCCACTGGCCGCGCAAATGTCGGGGGCACGGCACCGCGCTGCATACCCCGTGCACCCTGTACCCCCTGTACGCTCTGTGCACCCTGCCCGCCCGCCGCGAACAGCACCACGTCCATCCCCTCTATCAGCGTGCCTAACACCGCCGCCGTGTGTGGAGTGGAGTCCGGCACCAACACCAGCCTCTCCACGTCACCACCCGCGGCCGCCACTGCCGCGATCGCCAGCCGCGGATAGTCCACCACCGCCACACACATTCCCCGCGCCGTAAGATGCGCCAGCACATCCACCAGCACCGCCGGACAATCCGATATCTGCGTCGCCTGCCCGCGCGCCACCCCGCCACCTGGTAGGTGCCCGGCCAGCCACTGTGGCACTGGCGCTACACGCACGCTTTCTTTTATTTGGGACGCCCCCTCCCCCACCGCAGCACTTTTCGCCTCGATCTGCCGCATCTTTTGCCGCAAACTTGCAATCGTCGCCGTCGCCTCGACCTGCGCCATCGCCTTCACCTCCCTTCCCTGTGCAACAAACGCTGCTACCAACGCACGGCAACCAACTCACGGCAACCAGCACCGCATGTTCTATCAGCACCTGCGGACAGCCCTCCGCCCCACAAACACAGATTAGAACACATGTTCTAACTAAGTTGTGTTGAATATATCCCTCCCCCTCCACAGCGTCAAACGAACAGCCAAAGGCGCAGGTTACAAGGGGCGAGGAATGTGGCGTCACCTAATATGGACAACCATGAGCCAAGAAACCCGCAACGAGCCCGTCATCACCCCACCGACCGCCGTGCGCGCCATAGCCTCGGTGTTATTCGGCCTAGCGGTGGGAATCATGGCCGCTCCGCTCGCGCCAGGATTTCAGGTCATCGTGCTGGTAACAACGGTCGGCGCAGCGCTGCTACTAACGTTTAGCCACCCGTACCGCAGGAAGGTGCGTGAAGAAGTAGAGAAGCGCGACGAGCGCTACCGCACCAGCGCCGCCCAGGTCGCGCCACTATTCCCGCTCTGGATCGCGCTGATGACCATCCCGCTACTCAGCACACGCTCGTGGCTCCTCGTAGCCATCGCCTGGGTAATCGCCGGCGCTTATACCTGGCTTATCTACCCACACATTGACGGCACCGCACACATCAAGCCAATCGGCACAGCCAAGAGGAACAAGAAGAAATAGCGCTGCAGAAACGCAGCGCGCATACAGAAACGGCCCGCACTCCCCAAAATGCCGGGGAGGCGGGCCGAAAAACTGGCTTTAGCTTCCGGATTAGGAGCCAGCGATCGAGGAACCGGACAGACTGCCGGACGGAGCGGCGCCCTTCTTCACGACGATCGGAGTGCCGGTATCGAAGGTCTTGTTGTTGTTAACAACAGCGCCGATCTTCAGGCCAGCACCGTTCTTGTAGGTACCCTCCTTCTCGGGGGCCTTCCAGGTGAAGTCCAGCAGCAGCGGAGTGGCGGTATCGACGGTGGGCTTGTGCTTGATCAGCAGACCCTCCTCCCAAGAGACGTGAACCTCAGTGTTGTCCTTGTTTTGAGTCACGGCGTACTCGGACTGGCCCAGCTGGTGGACAGAGTCACCCAGCAGGCCACCCTTAATGCGCTCAACCTTGACCAGCTTGAAGCCCTTCGGCATCCACTCAATAACCTCGTTGATGCTGGTCTTACCCTTCACACCCTGCACCTCAATGCGGGTCTTGACGGTAGCACCCGGAGCCACGGTGGTCGCACCGTGAACCTGCTTGTACAGGTCAACGTTGAAGGCCGGACCACCGACGTTACCCAGCTTGACCCTGTCCCCCTCCGGGGTATCCAGGTCCTTCTTGCCACCCAGGGAGCCAGTCAGGCCTCCCAGGGAGCCAGCCGGAGCAGCAGATGCGGCACTCACGCCGCCGAAAGCCAATGCAGATGCGGCAGCGATAGCGGTTGCGCCACGAACGAACTTAGAAGCCATGAGGAAATACCTTTTCTAGGAAAGAACAGAACAGACTGCCGCAAAACGTGCAGAGCACTGCAAGTAACGACAACGCACAGCTTAGCCTAGTTAGCGTAGCAAAATCAGTATTTCGGAAGTTTCTTCTAAAAAATCTCTGAGACAGAGCGAAACCGCTTCTACTCCCACTCGATGGTTCCCGGTGGCTTGCTGGTGACGTCCAGCACCACGCGGTTAACTTCCTCCACCTCGTTGGTGATGCGCGTAGAGATCTTCTCCAGCACGTCGAAAGGAATGCGGGTCCAGTCGGCCGTCATCGCGTCCTCACTGGATACCGGGCGCAGAACGATCGGGTGGCCGTAGGTACGGCCATCACCCTGCACACCCACGGAACGCACGTCGGCCAGCAGAACCACCGGGCACTGCCAGATCACGTCGTCCAAGCCAGCAGCAGTTAGCTCCGCGCGGGCGATAGCGTCGGCAGCACGCAGAGTCTCCAGGCGCTCCTCCGTCACCTCACCGATGATGCGGATACCCAGGCCCGGCCCCGGGAACGGCTGGCGTGCCACGATTTCCTCCGGCAGGCCCAGCTCGCGGCCCACCGCGCGAACCTCGTCCTTGAACAGCAGGCGCAGGGGCTCCACCAGTTCAAACTCCACGTCGTCCGGCAGACCGCCGACGTTGTGGTGGCTCTTGATGTTCGCGGTGCCGGAGCCGCCGCCGGATTCCACCACGTCCGGGTACAGGGTGCCCTGCACCAGGAAGTCCACGCTGGATCCCGCCGGGGCATCAGCCAGCACGCCCGCAACGGCGCGCTCGAAGGAGCGGATGAACTCCGCACCGATGGCCTTGCGCTTAGCCTCCGGCTCGGT
Organism: Corynebacterium macclintockiae; assembly: GCF_027570165.1. Lineage (NCBI taxonomy): Bacteria > Bacillati > Actinomycetota > Actinomycetes > Mycobacteriales > Corynebacteriaceae > Corynebacterium > Corynebacterium macclintockiae. The sequence goes on along the minus strand of NZ_JAKMUV010000003.1, from coordinate 279,808 downwards.
CACGCCAGCCAGCTTCTGCAGGAACGCCTCGCGCTCGTCCACCGTCACCAGCTTCGCACCGGTGGCGGCCACAAAGTCCTTCTCCACCTGCTCGCGCTCACCGGCGCGCAGCAGGCCGTGGTCGACGAACACACAAGTCAAACGGTCGCCGATCGCGCGCTGCACCAGCGCAGCAGCCACGGCGGAATCCACGCCACCCGAAAGGCCGCAAATCGCGCGCCCTTCGTCGCCGATCTGCTCGCGCACCTGCTCGATCAGCTGCTCGGCAATGTTGCCCGCGGTCCACGTCGGCTCCAGCCCAGCGGTTTCCAGCAGGAAGCGGCGCAGCACCTCCTGCCCCTTCGGGGAGTGCAGAACCTCAGGGTGGTACTGCACGCCCGCCATGCGCTTCTCCGGGCACTCGAAAGCAGCCACCGGCGCGCCTTCGGTACGGGCGGTCACAGTGAAGCCCTCCGGCGCCTCAGAGACAGAGTCGCCGTGGCTCATCCACACCTGCTGGCTGTCCCCCATGCCCTCGTGCAGCACGCCAGCCTCCGACTGGATCTGCAGCTCGGTGCGGCCGTACTCGCGCAGGCCGGTCTTCGCCACGGTGCCCCCCATGGCTTTGGTCATCGCTTGGAAGCCGTAGCAGATGCCGAATACCGGCACCCCTAGCTCCAGCAGTTCGGGGTGAAGCGAGGGGGCGTCATCTGCATAAACAGAAGAAGGTCCACCGGACAGGATCAGGGCCGCAGGGTTCTTCGCGGCGACCTCGTCGGCGGACATGGTGTGCGGGATGACCTCGGAGTACAGGTTCACCTCGCGCACCCGGCGGGCAATGAGCTGTGCGTATTGCGCACCGAAATCCACGACAAGTACGGGCCGTGGAGCGGCGGCAGCTGGGTCTTGTTGAGTCACGCCCCTAACTTTAACGCACCTGCGCGCCAGGGAGCACACCGGTCGCTTACTAGCTCCGTCCGTCCACGAAGCGCTGCTTGTACCAATCCATCGACGGTGGGGAGAAAATCAGGGCCAGAGATACCGCAGCAATCACGCCGAAGATCGACGCGAGCCAGAACACACCCGCCTTAATCACCGTGACTGTGATGAACACCAGCGTGACATGCGTGAGCACCAGCCCCGACAAACCCCACGTACGCCCCTGGATAATCATCGCTCCGAACAGCGCGAAGGCAAAGAAGTACAGCCCCACCATCACGCCGGTCGCGCCGACGTTCATCTTCACGGTCTCGTCGCCATGCTGCGGCTGGTAGCCCAGGTAGACCACGATCGTGGCGACGATGCCGATCACACCGATTATTATTGACGCCCACGACAGCACCGCCAGCTGCATCGGCAGCCGTTCAGTTGTGCGCTGCCACCACTGGGAAATCTTCATTCGAATCAGTTGTGTTCTTTCTGTACTAACGGACGACCAGGTCGACCTTCTGGAAGCTCTTGATGTCCGTGTAACCACACTTGGCCATCGAGCGACGCAGGGCGCCGATGATGTTCTCTCCACCGATCGGGTTGGTGGTCGGGCCGAACAGCAGCTCTTCCAGTGGCTGTGTCTCGCCCAGGCCTACCTCTTCCACCAGGCCACGTGGCAGCTTCGGGTGGCCCGCGGTGGACGGCCAATACCAGTTCGGCGCACCCGCGGAGGCTGCGGTGGCCAGGGGTAGCCCCAGAGAGACAGCATCCGCGCCACAGGCGATGGCCTTGGCTACATCACCGGAATTGTGCAGCGAGGAGTCGGCGATGATGTGAACGTAGCGGCCACCCGTCTCGTCCAAGTAGTCGCGGCGTGCCGCAGCCGCGTCGGCGATGGCGGTGGCCATCGGCACGTCGATACCCAGGGACTCGTTGTTGGTGGTGTGGCCGGAGCCGATGATCACGCCCGCTGCACCGGTGCGCATCAGGTGCATGGCGGTGGTGTAGTCCACCACGCCACCGGCGATCACCGGGATGTCCAGGCTGCCGATGAACTCCTTCAGGTTCAGCGGCTCGCCGTCGCGGTGTACGTGCTCTGCAGAGACCAGGGTGCCCTGGACCACCAGCAGGTCCATGCCGGACTTGATCAGTACCGGCGCGAGCTCACGGGCGTTCTGCGGGGACACACGGACGGCGAAGCGCACGCCGGATTCCCGCACCTTGTCCAGGCGCTCCTGCAGCAGGTCCACGTTCAGTTCCAGCGCGTGGAGGCGCTGGAGCTCCGCGTTGGCGCCGTAGAGATCTGGGACCGAGGTGGCGTCACTCCCCTGCTCTTCGAACAGGAAAGCCTCGGCCTTTCGGGCAGCTTCAACAACCCCGCGCAGAGCCGCGTCCAGGTCATCCACGCGCCCCCACAGACCCTCGGCGTTGATAACCGGCAGGCCGCCAAGCTGGCCGAACTCGATGGCGAACTCGGGAGTGACGATCGAGTCGGTCGGATGCGTCATCACGGGAATGTCGAAGGAATAAGCGTCGATTTTCCACGACGTATCCACATCGTGCGAGCTGCGGGTGCGCCTCGACGGCACAATGTCAATCTGGTTCAGGCCGTACACCCGGCGCGCGGTGCGCGAGCGTCCGATGTCTACGTATTCCTGCATGAAGGGCGTGCTCCTTTAGCGTGCTTAAGCTGGCGTGCTTTAGCGGTTCGGGTTGTAGTTCGGCGCTTCCATGATTCCCTGCACATCGTGCGGGTGGGATTCACGCAGGCCCGCGCCGGTGATGCGCACGAAGCGCGCATTCTGCAGCTCCGCGATCGTAGCCGCACCGGTGTAGCCCATAGCAGCGCGCAGGCCGCCGACCTGCTGGTGCAGGATCGAGCTGATCGAGCCGCGGAACGGCACACGGCCTTCGATGCCTTCCGGCACCAGCTTCTCCTCGGACTTCACGTCCGCCTGGAAGTAGCGGTCCTTGGAGTAGGAGCGCTTCTCGCCGGTCAGGCCACGGCCCTGCATGGCGCCCATGGAGCCCATGCCGCGGTAGCGCTTGTACTGCTTGCCGTTGATGGTCACGATCTCACCGGGGGTCTCGGCCGATCCGGCGAGCATGGAGCCAAGCATTACTGTGGACGCCCCAGCGGCCAGCGCCTTGGCGATGTCACCGGAGAACTGCATGCCTCCGTCGGCGATGATCGGCACACCAGCCTTCTTGGCCGGGACGGATGCCTCCATGATGGCGGTGATCTGCGGGGCGCCAACGCCCGCTACGACGCGGGTGGTGCAGATGGAGCCCGGGCCAATACCGACCTTGATGGCGTCAGCGCCGGCCTCGATCATTGCCTGTGCTGCCTCGCGGGTGGCCAGGTTGCCGCCGACAACGTCCACGCGGTCACCGAATTCCTTCTTCACGCGGGAAACCATGTCCAGCACGCCGCGGTTGTGGGCGTGGGCGGTATCGACAATCAGGACGTCCACGCCAGCGTCCACCAGGTTGCCTGCGCGGGTCCATGCATCCTCGCCGGTACCGATGCCGGCGGCAGCCAGAAGGCGGCCGGAGGAATCCTTGGCTGCCAGCGGGTACTGCTCGCGCTTAGCGAAGTCCTTGACGGTGATCAGGCCGGTCAGCTTGCCAGCACCATCGACGATCGGCAGCTTCTCTACCTTGTGCTCAGACAGCAGGCTCAGGGCGGCTTCGGCGGACACGCCTTCTTGGGCGACGACCAGTGGCATGGGGGTCATGGCCTCGGAGACCTTGCGGCTGAAGTCGGTCTCGAAGCGCATGTCGCGGTTGGTGAGGATGCCGACCAGCACGCCTTCGTCATCCACGACCGGCAGGCCGGAGATGCGGTAGCGGGCGCACAGGTCGTCTACTTCCTGAATCGTCATATCCGGAGACGCGGTAACCGGGTCGGTGACCATGCCAGCTTCGGAGCGCTTGACGATCTCCACCTGCTGCGCCTGATCCTCGATGGACAGGTTGCGGTGCAGCACACCGATGCCGCCGTGGCGAGCCATAGCGACGGCCATGCGAGCCTCGGTGACGGTATCCATCGCGGCGGAAGCCACCGGAATGTTCAGGTTGATGTTGCGGGTGAACTGGGTGGAAGTGTCCACGCCAGAAGGGATCACCTCGGATGCGGCGGGCAGCAGTAGGACGTCGTCGAAAGTCAGGCCGACCAGGGCAACCTTGTTGGGATCGTCACCCCCGGTGGCAACTGGGTAGATTTTCGCGTTCATCTCAGGGTTCGTCACGGTTGCCCGACCTTCCTCTAGAAATTGCTGGTAGCCAAACCCGCCCGGGCGTGATTGCCAAGGGAGTTTTCGCCGTCTTGTCGCTGATGTACTACAGAATAACCCTTTGATGCGCCTTTTTGTTTGCCGGGGTTGAGTAGTCGGGTAGCTCGCGACGTGGTTCGAGCTATGGCGCCAAGTGCGACAGCGAAGTGACGAATACACCACTTGGCAACTGAACGCTCAAGTTGCCCCCTGTAACAATTAGTAGAAGCGGGGGTGTGTCCCACGTAAACCTGTCAGCAAAGGCCAGTAGGTTCTGGGCAGCCTTGTCCAGCACTTGGGGGCTTTGCCCCAACTTGATCTCCACCAACACTGTCTTGCCCGCCATCTCGAAAACTGCATCCACCTCGAGCCCGGATGCATCGCGAGCGTGGAAGATCTGCCTGCCCGAAAGCGCGCGCAGATCATGCACCACCTGGGATTCGAACAGCTGCCCCGTGAAGTCGAGGTTCTGCAATAGCTTCCCCGGAGTCGCTTCTAGCACTGCTGCGGCTAATGCAGGATCTGCAAGGTGGCGCTTTGGAACCTTGCGCAGGCTGGCACGCGAGCGTAAATGTGAGGACCAGGCGCGCTGTTCTTCGGCAATGAAAATGCGCTGCAGGGCGGTGAGGTACTCGCTGGCGGTCGTTCGATCAATGTCTATATCTGTAGCGATCGCACTGATGGACTGCTCCGTCCCTACGCCACGCGCAAGGGAACGTAGGAGTGCCTGGACCTTCACGGGATCCCGGCGCCTACTATCGGTGACATTAATGTCTACGTGCGCTACGGTTTCGGCATAGCTACGCAGGTTCTCTTGAGCTGCAGCCGTGGAAAAGTTTCTATTACCTGGCCACCCACCGTGGGCCATACGATCAATAATCTCTCGCACGTCCAGCACAGTTTCGTTATTGTGCGCTAATTCGCCTTCTTCCACCAGCTTCGCCAGGGAGACAGCCCCGTTTGAATGCCCAGACTCGAAGAAGCTAAATGTCTGCATCCGCAGCCGCGCGATCCTGCCGGCTCCCGAATGGCGGGACTTCCCCTCTCCCGGCGCTGTTGAACCCGTGAGGATAAATTGCCCCGGGGCCTGGCGCCGATCGATCTCGTGCCGCACCAGATTCCACAGTCGGGGTTGTTCTTGCCATTCGTCGAATACGCGCGGTGTTTCACCCTGAAGCGCCAGATCCGGAAGGGTGTTGAGCTGCGTCTCTAGGTTGAGGTCCGTGTCCACTTGCACGAAACTGCCTGCAACTTGCCGTGCCGTAGCAGATTTGCCACAGCCTTTGGGACCTTCAATTAACACCCCACCAGCACGCGCCAAGGCGCTTTTGAGCCGTTTGTCTTCGACCCTCGGCAGGTAATTTACAGCTTCTTTACCAGGCACTTTATTCACATCCCGCAGATTGTAGCTATTTCATCCCACAGTTTATCAGCGTTTCATCCCGCAGTTTGTAGACATTTCATCCCGCAGTTTGTAGGCAGTCGGCGTTGTTGTCCTCTACCACCGGCCACAGGGTACGGTGTTTGTGTGAGCTTTAACCACGATCAGATGCCGCCGGACCCTTTCGCCGATGACCCAAACGACCCAGCGTCGTTCCTGGATCCCGACGAGTTTGATGAGTCCGTTCCGCCGCTGTCACCCGATGAGGTTCAGGCTCTACGGGAGGATTTGAAGAACGTTCGGGATTTCCGCAAGCTTCTAGAACCCCGCGGGGTGCGGGGCGTGGCGATGCTGTGCGAGGACTGCGAAGAGAATCACTTCTACGACTGGGACATCATCGAGTCCAACATTCAGACGATGCTGAACAACGAGCTCGTCCCCGTGCATGAGCCATCCGCACAGCCGAATCCTCACGATTACGTGACGTGGGACTACTGTCTCGGCTACGCGGACGCGATCGATTTCGCACTCCACGGCCTGCGCCCACCATTTATGTGGGGCAAATAGCCTGCAGGCCGAATAGCCAGCGGCCCTTAAAGCAAGCAGCTAACTATTTGTCTGCTGGCTCATCACTACCGCCGACTCGCGGCGCCGTGTAGTCAGTGAGCGTCGGCACCTTCGGCTGCGCGGGCACGGTGGTGCTTTGCACAGCGCTAGACGTGCTGGTCGGCTTAGGTGACTTCGTTGTCGTCGTCCCGTCAACGGTGCTGGTCGGCGCGGGAGCGCCCAACGGCATTGCCGGCTCGGCACCATGAACCGGAGTGCCCGTTCCGCCCAGGAGGATGGTCGTCGTCGGAATCTCCGCTACCGTTGCCTTGGGTGCCGACGAGCTCGCCGCGCTTGTCTTCTTCGGCTCATTCTTGGGGCTTCGCTTACTGCTGACCTTCTCTTCGCGCTCGCCCTTGTCACCTTCCGCAAGGTTCTCTTCGTTGGTGACGCCACCTCGTCCGCCGGCTACCCCGTCACCGGAACCCTCGAGGCTCTGCACCTCAGCAGTGCCCTCCTTGGCTGCTGTCTCACGATTGATGTGCGGATCGTGCGAGTTGGAGTACGCCGCGTACCCCAGTCCACCCACGGCAAGAGCGGCAGCTACGCCACCTGCAATGAGCATGCTGGTGACAGAAAGCCCCCCGGCCGCCGCGGCCTTTGCACCAGCACGCAGGAAACGAGAATTCCCCTCGGTGGACTCCCCCGATTCCTCTTGCGCGCCAAAATCGCCATACGCAACATTGCCGTCATCGGCAACGAGATGGCTCATATCTGGCGCAGGCGGAATATCGCGGTAGAGATCCTTACGTGCGTTAGCAAGCTCTGCGAAAACCGGATCATTAGCGTCGAAGCTCTCGGTCTCCGGAATGGGTTTCCCCTGCCCGATCGCGTCAAGAATGCGATCGAGATCCAGGATCGAGGAGAAGTTCTCCTCGTATCCCTGGGTGTCGTCATTCTGTGCCATAGCGCTAAGCTCTTTTCGTTCTGGTCGCTACCTGGCGGTAGCTAACAATTTATACCCTGACTTCGCCTCCACGCCACACGCGCTATCCACTAGCCGGGGCGCAGCTCCTAGGCGCCCTGTCAGGAGGACTCTAGGAGCTTGTGATGATTCCATGCTTCTTCAACTTCGCCACTGCCCTGTGTTGTGCAACGCGGACGGCAGTGGGCTTGGAGCCTACAATCTTCGCAGTTTCCTCGGCGGAGTAGCCGTGAATAACGCGCAGAATAAGGATTTCTCTTGATTTCTCACCTAGGATATCGAGCTTCTTTGCAAAATCGTTACAGGCATCCTGGCTCAAATACACCTGTTCAGGGGATTCTTCGAAAGACTCTTCCTCTGGCAGCTCATCCGCAGGGTCGGACATGTCCCGCTGCTGCGCACGGTAGGCGTCAGTAACCTTGTTCCGCGCCACGCGATAAACGAAGGCCATAAAAGGGGCGCCCTTATCCTCATAGCGCGGCAACGCCTTAACGATTGCGATGCAGACATCCTGGGCTACATCATCAGGCGTCGGGTAAGAGTTCATCCCCAACTTGCCACGGCAGAACACGACAACCTTAGGGTGCACAAGTTCTATTAGCCGGTTCACAGCGCGCCGATCCTGAGCAATGGCCGCTGGAAGGAGATCCTGAATCTCCTTATCCGCATCCCACAATGCAGCCATCGTTTTTACTCCGCTATACCTTCGAACGTCTTCATCAACCTGGGTTGAACTATCCATTACTCCTCACGTGCATGCAATTGCGCACGTTCAGAACATGTTCCCATTTTTTCCAAGAATATTCATATATATACAGCTTGCCCCGCAGCTTTTTCGGACATCACCTGTGCTCCAGCTGTGAAGTCGAGCAGAGCTAAGAGCCCAGCCTAACCCCCTTTGGGGGAATCTGGGCGTGGCGCAGAACAAGTTAATCCATTGTTCAACTAAGGGCGTTAGCGCAGGTGAAAGCATATGGAAACGTAATCACCTTCCATCAGTGCAGGCTCTAGATACTCTTAGGGCACTCCCTCGTTACCTAAAGTTCATCTAAGGATTGGAACCTCTCTGACGTCACTACAAGTGAGCATCTTTACTTTCACGAGGAGTTTCCACCTAATGCCACAGCCCAGCCAACTTCCGGGACCAGCTTCTTCGACTTGGGAATGGCAACTCCACGGCGCATGCCGCGGCGCTGATTCCTCCGTCTTCTTCCACCCGGACGGCGAGCGTGGCCGCGCCCGCGCCATGCGCGAGCACCGCGCCAAGGCTATCTGCCGCGAATGCCCAGTCATTGAGCAGTGCCGCAGCCATGCACTCAGCGTTGGCGAGCCCTATGGCATCTGGGGCGGCCTCAGCGAATCTGAGCGAGACGCTATCCTGCGCCCCACCTCGCGCAACCGCGGTCGCCGCGCAGCCTCCTAAAAAGGAAAGCGGGGGATGCTTCCCAAAACAATGGGAAGCATCCCCCGCTTTGTTCCTGGCTAACCCGCCGGGTAGCCAAGCACAGCAGCCAGGCGCAGTGACCAGACACAGAGACCAGGCGCCTAGTCGGAATGACTAGTGCACGTGGCCTGCGTGGGCACCAGCCTGCTTGGCTGGGTCGGCGGGCTTATCCACCACAGCGGTCTCGGTCGTCAGCACCATGCGGGCGACAGAGGTGGCGTTAACCACAGCGGAGTGGGTCACCTTTACCGGATCGATGATGCCCTGCTCCAGCAGGTTGCCGTACTCCAGGGTGGCGGCATTGAAACCGGAGCCATTGGGCTGCTCAGCGGTCTTGGCAACCACAACAGCACCATCCAGGCCAGCATTGTCGGCGATCCAGAAAGTCGGGCGACGCAGCGCGCGCGCCAGGGAGCGCAGGCCGATGCTCTCGTCGCCTTCCGCCTGGCGGGACATTTCCTCGATCTCGGCGGCGATCTGCACCAGCGCGGAGCCGCCACCGGCGATAACGCCTTCCTGGGAAGCAGCGCGGGCAGCGTTGATGGCATCCTCGATGCGCAGCTTGCGCTCGTTGACCTCGGTCTCGGTAGCGCCACCGGCACGGATCACAGCTACGCCGCCGGACAGCTTCGCCAGGCGCTCCTCAAACTTCTCCTTATCCCAAGAAGAGTCGGTGCGCTCGATGTCGCCGCGAATCTGGTTACGGCGCTGCTCCACTGCCTCTGCGGAACCCGCACCGTCGACCAGTACGGTCTCTTCCTTCGTGATGTTCACGCGGCGGGCAGAGCCCAGCTGCTCCAGAGTGGTCTCGGAGAGCTTGTGGCCCAGCTCGCTGTCGATCACGGTACCGCCGGTCACGATGGCCAGGTCGTCCATGAATGCCGCGCGGCGGTCACCGAAGTACGGAGACTTCACCGCTGCTACCTTCAGGGACTTGCGGATCGCGTTCAGCACCAGCATCTGCAGCGGCTCGCCCTCGATATCCTCGGCGACGATCAGCAGCGGCTTGCCGGAGTTAGCGACCTTCTCCAGCACCGGCAGGAAGTCCGGCAGAGAGGAGATCTTCTCGCGCACCAGCAGGATCAGCGGATTCTCCAGCTCAGCGTGGCCGGTCTCCTGATCCGTGACGAAGTACGGGGACAGGTAGCCCTTGTCGAAGGACACACCCTCGGTGACGATGGACTCGTCTTCGATGGACTGGGATTCTTCAACGGTCACCACGCCGTCCTTGCCCACCTTGTCGAAAGCATCGGCAACCATGGCGCCGATCTTCTCGTCACGGGAGGAAACGGTAGCAACGTTGGCGATGGCCGCGTTGTCAGCAACAGGCTGTGCCATCTCGCGTAGCAGCTCCAGAACACGCTCGGTGCCCTCCGCGATACCGCGGTTCACGGCAATCGGGTTGGCACCGGCAGCCACCGTGCGCAGGCCCTCGTTGATCAGAGCCTGCGCCAGCAGGGTGGCGGTGGTGGTGCCGTCGCCGGCGATGTCGTTGGTCTTGATAGCTACGGACTTGACCAGCTGGGCGCCCAGGTTCTCGAAGGGATCCGCCAGGTCGATGTCGCGTGCAATGGTCACGCCATCGTTGGTTACGGTCGGCCCACCGAAGGCCTTGTCCAGCACGACGTTGCGGCCGCGCGGGCCTAGGGTCACCTTCACCGCGTCCGCCAGGGCGTCTACGCCCTTCTGCAGCCCTTCACGGGCTTCTTGATCAAATGCGATGAGTTTCGACATGCAGCTACCCGCTTACTTTTCGATGACGGCCAGGATGTCGCGCTGGCTCAGCAGCAGGTACTCTTCGCCGTTGTACTTCAGCTCGGTGCCGCCGTACTTGGAGAAGACGACGGTGTCGCCCTCCTTAACATCCATCGGGATGCGGTCATCGTCATCTGCCCAGCGGCCGGGGCCTACTGCGATAACGGTTGCCTCCTGCGGCTTCTCCTTTGCGGAGTCCGGGATGACCAGGCCGGATGCGGTGGTCGTCTCTGCCTCGACGATCTGCACGAGAACGCGGTCCTCGAGGGGCTTGATGTTGACGTTAGCCACGATTGAATACCTCCGTGTATTCGAGCTGTAGGGTTTCACTCTTGTGAACTGTTGTGCCGGTTGGTTTTCCAGATACAGCCGTCGTCGCGGGTGAACAACTGTGAGTCAAACAACCTATCTGGCACTCTACCCTCGCAAGTGCTAACGCTCAACAAACCCCCGGCGTTAGATACCCTTCGTCAGGTTAATCACTGCGTCGTGCCAGAGCTGGTAGTCCTTGGCGTTATCTGCCTTGTAATTCTCTACCGCACGAATGCCGTTGTGGATCGACTCGATGTCCTCGTCCGTCAGGTCCGCGCCCTCGTCACCCACGAACAGAACCGGGCCGAGGATCGCGCGGGTCGGGTCGGAGATAAAGGCGGAATCGCCCGTTTCCTGTTCCTTGCGCCCCATGGAAGCCAGTGGGTTCGGCTCCGGGTTTTCAGCCTTACGCGCGTCGGAAGAATAAACAGCAGCAACCGTCAGGCCACTCTCCACGAAAACGACGTGCAGGCGATCCTGTGCACTACCCCCCAGTACGTCGGCGGCCTCCGAAAGTTCGATGTCGAGTTCCTTCGCCTGAAGGTCGGGCGTTACCAGCATGCTGCGTGCCATTGTGAGCTCCTAGATATTTGATGGATACTTGATGAAAGGCTTTCGCTTTTTACATAGGCACCCCACATTTTGCCAGCAAATTAGGGATTGCGCAGGACAGGCTCTTCCACGTCCAGCGAAGGGTCAGTCGGCGTCGATAAACCACTCGGCTCCTCCCCCGCCGCAACGAGTCGCGCGGCCAGTGCCGCAATCATCACGCCATTGTCGGTGCACAGCTTTGCTTGCGGAATCTTTAGTTCGACGCCCACTTCTCCGCACCTTTCGGCCGCCACCTCACGCAGGCGTTTATTCGCGGAAACACCTCCGCCGAGCAGCATCACGCGGGCATTCTTATCCTCGCAGGCGCGCAGGGCTTTGGTGACAAGGACGTCCACCACTGCCTCCTGGAAGGAAGCGCACACGTCTTCGATGGGAATGGTTGCACCCTCCCGATCCGCAGTTTCCACGTATCGGGCAACGGCGGTCTTAAGGCCGGAGAACGAGAAGTCGTAGCGTGAATCCTGTTGTCGCATCATTCCGCGGGGAAACGCAATGGCCTGCGGGTTGCCCTGGGAGGCCAGACGGTCGATGACCGGCCCGCCGGGGTACCCCAGTCCCAGCAGTCGGGCGACCTTGTCGTAGGCCTCGCCGGCGGCATCGTCCAGCGTGCTGCCGAGTTCCTCCATCGGCGCGCCCGCGCCAGTGACATGCAGAATCTGTGTGTGCCCGCCACTAACTAGCAGGGCAATGGCGTTGCTGAGGTCTCTGTCAGTGCCGGTGCTGGCGCCGGCTCCCTCTGCGACATCCTCTGCGAGAGTTCCGACAGCCACATGCCCGCCCAGGTGGTTCACTCCGTAGAACGGCACCTCCCACGCCAAGGCGTAAGCCTTCGCGGCCGCCGCGCCGACCAGCAACGCTCCGGCCAGGCCGGGGCCCACCGTCGCGGCCACCACGTCCGGGATGCGGAAACCGGGGACGCGCTCGCGTGCCTCCGCCAAGGCGGCCCGCATGGTCGGCTGCATTGCTTCGAGGTGCGCGCGGGAGGCGATCTCCGGGACCACTCCGCCGAAGCGGGCGTGCTGCTCCATCGAAGAGGCCACCTGGTTGGCAATGATCTCTAGCTGCGCTGCGTCACCATCATCAGTGACAGTGCTAGCGACGATCCCCACGCCGGTCTCATCGCAGGAGCTCTCGATGCCCATGATGTAGCGCGGCCGATCCCGGTCACCGTCCTCTGAGGCTTTGGCTTCTGAGGCTGGGGTGGCGTCATCAATAGAACCAGGGCGCACCATGGTGAAGGCATCGGCACCAGAGGGCTGGTAGTAGGCCTTGCGCGTGCCCTCGATGGTGAAGCCGTAGCGTTCGTATAGGCCGACGGCGGGCTGATTGTCGGTGCGCACCTCAAGGAATACCGGGGCGCTCAGGCGATCGGCGACAGCGATGAGCGGATCCATCAGAAGCTTGGACAGGCCACTGCCCTGGAATTCGGGGAGGAGGCCGATGGTGTGGATCTCCCCTTCCGGATCCTGGGCGGGGCCGCCGACGGCGAGAATGGCATAGCCGACCAGCTGAGGTTCGTTCGCGGGATCGGTGACTTCCAGACCGAGGCAGTGGGTGTGCGGCGCGGCGATCTCGCTGGCAAAGGCCTCCGCGGACCAGGGGGAATCCTCGGGGAAGAGGACTTTCTCTATGTCCGCGCAGGCGGGTGCGTCGGTGGGCGCAAGCAGGCGGACCCGGGCAGCTTGGCCATTGGCCTTCCTATCTACACCGGCGATGTCAGGGTCGACTGCGTAGGCGCTGTTCTGACCCGCTTCTTCCTCTTGAACGCCCAACTCCTGCACGCGGGAGAAGTCCAGCGCCTTAGAAATCGCCTTTGCTTTTGGCTCCTGTGCATCCGGGCGGCGCAGGTAGAGCGCGCGGAGTGCGGGCGCGTCGGCCAACAATCCCGGAACGGAACCGAGGGATTCCAGTGCCGCAAGCACTAGCCCCCGAGGCGTGGGATGGGCATCCAGGCTCTCCACCTGGCAATTCTGCAGGGACCCGAAAAGCTCCTGCGCCTGGTCCGCGACCGCGGAAGCGCTTAGCACCCGCAAAGGCCAGCGGTCGAGTTCCTGCTGGATATCCCGCACCACGTCGGGAGAGTGAACCGACGCCGGAACCTGCACCTCAGAACACAGCCGCCCTGCCGACCCCGCGAAAAAACTTATACGCGAGTGGTAGAACTCCCGGCGCCGGGCATCGGAGACGATCAGGTAGTCGCCGAAGGCTTTCGATCCGACCTGGGAGGTTGCGTGCTCCCAGGCCGTGGCGGCCGCGCTGGGAATGCCGTGGACGGGGATCGAGAGGGCGTCACCAAAAGCAGCAGCAGTAGCCATACCTACCCGCAGCCCCGTGAATGGCCCCGGGCCGGTGCCCACAACGACGGTGTGCAGGTCGCGAGGGGACAGCTTCGCCTCGGTCAAGCAGGCCTGAATATTGGGCGCGAGGAGCTCCATGTGGCCGCGGACGTTATCCACGAGGCGCTCGGTGAGCACGCGCACCTGGCCGTTCGCGGAGACCTGAACAACACCGCAGGTGACGTAATTGGTGGAGGTATCGACGGCCAGCACGTTAATCATGGGGATATTCTAGGCCGGGGTGCGGGGTGGGCACCAAGCGCACGGGTGGAGCGTCCAGACAGCGGCCCGGAAAAACAAGAAGTCCCCGAGAGGCTCTCGCAGTAAACCTCTCAGGGACTGTGTACGCCTGGCGGGTTGATCAGGCCCTTCAGTGCCAGCGTCTTGTGAAACACCCCTCACGGTGATTCGTCAACTATTTTTACACAGCGCAGGGACAAAAAGCAAGTCTTGCCGAGAGGTTCCATAGATTTTCCTAAGAAATTGCCAGAATACGCCGCGGCGGAATTCAACGCTGCGAGATACAGCACAGCGGAACGCTAGACCCAGCGCCAGGTCACGGTGCGGATTTCGCTGGCAGCATCCGCGGCGCCACTCACGCTACCCCGGTCGATCTGCACATCCAGCACCTTGTCGCTCAAGGGCTCCACCACGCCGCGCCCCCACTCTGCGACCACGACCACGTCGTCGATATCCGCGTCGATGTCCAGGCTCTCCAGTGCATCGAGCACCTCGTTGCGGTCGATGTGACGCCCCGGTTCGATCCCCTCGTCCACATCCGCGCCCAGCAGGCGGTAGGCATCCATGTGCAACAGCCCGACCCCACGCTGCCCGGCGCGGTGCGTCCGCACGATGGTGAACGTCGGCGATTGCACGCGCCCTTTCACCCCCAGACCGGCCGCCAACCCCTGGGTCAGAGTCGTCTTGCCCGCGCCCAACGGACCGGACAGCACCACGACGGTCCCCGCCTCTAGCTGCGCCCCCAGCTGTTCACCCAGGTGCCGCATGTCGTCGGCGGTCGCCACGGTGCGAGAACCATCGCCGGAAAAGTCGGGGCTCCCTCCGCGGAACACCCGTGCGATCCGTGGGCCGCGTGGCATCGTCAGCACCTCGTAGCTGATCGTTCCGGCCAGCTCCGCGAACTCGTCGATGCTTGTTCCGCCTTCGCCGAAGATCACCGCCCAGTCGCCTGGCTGCACGGCGCTGGTCTCCGCCTCTGCGCCGTCCGCCGGCCCCAGCTCCACGACGATCTGATCCATACAGACCCGTCCGATCTGCGGATAAGCCTTCCCGTTGATCGTCACCTGCATCTTGCCGGAGACGCTGCGGGGCAGTCCATCGGCGTAGCCCAGCGCCACCACGGCAGTGCGGGTATCGCGTTGCGCCCGCCACGTGTGGCTGTAGCTCACGCCCTCCCCCTTCGGCACCACGCGAGTCGTTATCACGCGAGCGCGCAGCGTCATCGCCGGTCGTAGCTCTACGCCCGCGCCTGCCGGGTCGATGCCGTATAGTCCGACGCCCGGTCGTACCAACTCATAAGCCAAATCAGGGCGGTTGAGCGTTGCCGGTGTGTTTGCAATGTGATTGCAGGGCACCGACAGACCGTGGTTGCGGCAGAACTCGATGGCCTGCGCGAAGCGAGTGGCCTGCAGATCGTTTGCTTCCGACTGGGGCTCGTCAGCGCTGGCCATGTGGCTCATCACGCCGGTGATATCTACGCAATCTGTGTGGGCCGCCAGCAGCTCCACGGTCTGCTGCCACTCGGCAGGGCTTACCCCGGAGCGGGAAAGGCCGGTATCCACCATGAGGGAGGCGCGCACGGGAGCACTGACCTGCGTTTCCCGTAGCGCCCGCTCGGCCTGCTCCACCAGAGATTTCGCGTGTGCCAGTGAGGGCACGCCAACGGTAATTCCTGCAGCAAAGACGTCCGCCAACTCATCGCCCGGCATCCACATCCACGCGGTGATCGGGGTGGAATGATGGCGCTCCCCCAGGTCATTGAGGATCCCGCGCAGGTGCAATGCCTCCCCTAGCGTGGCCACGCCGAGCTGTTCCACGCCCGCGTCCAACATGGCGGGAGCAACCACATCTACCCCGTGGTTGTAGGCATCGGCCTTCACTACTGCCATCACCCCGGCTGGCGCCGCAGCCTCCTGGAACACGCGCACATTGTGCGCAATGGCATCCAGGTCAACGACTAATTCCGCAAGGTGACGATCCGACATGTTCATAACCTTAGCCACCCCTCCTGGAATCCTAGGAAAAGGGCACGGCAGGGGGCGTCACTAAGAAAGAACCCGCAGCTACTCGACAGTGACGGACTTGGCGAGGTTACGCGGCTTGTCGATGTCCTGGTTGCCGCACTCGCGGGCGATGTCGGCGGCCAGGAACTGCAGCGGCACCGTGGACAGCAGCGGCTGCATCAGCGACGTAGTACCCGGGATCTCCAGCAGCCAGTTGGCGAAGGGGCGCACGGCCTCGTCGCCTTCCTCGGCGATAACGATGGTCTTCGCACCGCGGGCGCGGATCTCCTGAATGTTAGAAACGATCTTGGAGTGCAGCACCGGACGGCCATTCGGGCTGGGCACGACCACGACGACGGGCAAATCGTCCTCGATCAGGGCAATCGGGCCGTGCTTGAGCTCACCGGCGGCGAAGCCCTCGGCGTGGATGTAGGCCAGCTCCTTCAGCTTCAGCGCGCCCTCGAGCGCAACTGGGAAGCCCACGTGGCGCCCCAGGAACAGCATGGTCTTCACCGGGCCGAGTTCCTTCGACAGCTCCAGGATCTGGTCGCGCAGCTCGAGAGTCTTCTCGATCTTCTCGGGGATAGCCTCCAGCGCGTAGTAAATCTCCGCGATTTCGTCGGCGTACTTCGTGCCGCGCGCCTGGGCCAAAGCCAAGCCGACCAGGTAGTTCGCCGCAACCTGCGCCAGGAAAGCCTTCGTGGAAGCCACGCCGATCTCCGGGCCGGCGTGGGTGTACAGCACGGCATCGGATTCGCGTGGGATCTGCGAACCGTTGGTGTTACAGACCGCCAGTACGCGGGCGCCCTGCATCTTCGCGTGACGCACCGCCTCCAGCGTGTCGGCGGTCTCGCCGGACTGGGAAACAGCAACGACGAGGGTGCGCTGGTCCAGAACCGGGTCGCGGTAGCGGAACTCGCTGGCGACCTCGATCTCGACGGGAAGGCGAACCCAGTGCTCGATGGCGTACTTAGCCAGCAGGCCAGAGTGGTAGGCCGAGCCACAAGCGACAACGAAGACCTTTTCTACGCCACGCAGATCCTCATCGGACAGGCGCTGCTCGTCCAGCACGATTCGGCGGCCGTCGAAGTGACCGGCCAGGGTGTCGCGGACGGCAGCGGGCTGCTCGTGGATTTCCTTCATCATGAAGGAATCAAAGCCGTCCTTCTGTGCAGCATCCAGGTCCCAGTCGATGGTGAAGGGCTTGCCTTCTACCGGGTTGCCGTCGAAGTCGTAAATATCGTAGGAGTCGGGGGTGATAACCACCGCGTTATCCTGCCCCAGCTCTACGGCGTTCTTCGTGCGGTCGATAAAGGCTGCAACGTCGGAACCCAGGAACATCTCGCCCTCGCCCACGCCGACGATCAGCGGGGTGGAACGACGACCGGCGACGATGGTGCCCGGGTGATCGTCGTGAACGAACAGCACGGTGAAAGCACCATCGAGTCGGGATAGAACCTTCAGCGCGGAGGCTTGGAAGTCGCCTGCGGTCTCGCCTTCGTTGTAGGCGAGCGCCAGCAGGTGTGCGGCGACTTCGGAGTCGGTTTCGGATTCCAATTCGATGCCGGCGGCTTCGAGTTCTGCACGCAGGGTGGAGAAGTTTTCGATGATGCCGTTGTGGACGATGGCGGCTTTGCCGTCGAAGGAACGGTGCGGGTGCGCGTTGACGTCATTAGGCCGACCGTGGGTTGCCCAGCGGGTATGGCCGATGCAGGCGGTGCCGTGGAAGTCATCGCGACCTACCTCATCGATACGGTCGATGAGGTTTTGCAGTTTGCCTTCCTTCTTTTCGATGTGCAGGGAGTCCTGCTCGACAACTGCGATGCCTGCGGAATCGTATCCGCGATATTCCATTCGCTCCAGCGCGTCCAACCCGATTTGGAGAGCCTCGGAGTTACCTACGTAGCCAACAATTGCACACATGCCTCTGACGATACACAATGGCCACTTGATTTCGGTAAGCTGTGGGGCTGTGGCAGATAAGATTAATAACCTAATTACTCGCTTGGGCAAGCGCGGCCCACACCGCGTGATGGTCGGTGACCTGAACTTCGCCGGAATTCCGGGGCGTGTGTACACCCCCGCCGAGGGCAAGGGAATTCCGGGCATCGCCTTCGGTCACGACTGGCGTGTTGGGGTGCACAGCTACCACGCAACTTTGCGCCACCTGGCAAGTTGGGGCTTCGCCGTAGCCGCGCCGGATACGGAGACCGGCCTGGCGGCCAACCACCGTGGCTTCGCCGCCGACCTGGAGACCGCACTGCAGATCCTGGCCGGTGTGCGCCTCGGCAACGGCAACGTCACGGTACAGCCGAATGATCTGTACCTCGCTGGTCATGGCATGGGCGCCTCGGCTGCCGTGCTGGCTGCGACGGGGCGTAGTCACCGCAGCGAGCTGAAGGGCTACGAAACCGAACCCACCATTGCCGGCGTTATGGCTGTGTACCCTGCGGATACTTCCCCGGATGCAACGGAAGCCGCAAAGTACGTAAAGGCCCCTGGCCTGGTCCTGGAGGCTGGCCGTTTGGGCGAAACCCCGAGGGGCAACGCGAAGCGTATGGCCGCCAACTGGGGCGGTGACGTGGTCTACCGCGAACTGCTGAGCGCTTCTTCCACCAGCTTTAGCGAAAACTACGGCCGCAACTTTGCCTTGGGCTCTGGCCTGCCGCAGTTCAGCCAGCAGGAGCTGGTCCGTGGCCTGCTGACGGGCTTTGTTCTGGCGGAGGATAAGGGCAAGTACAAGTCCTTCCGCGATAGCCACGCGGAGCTGAAGAAGACCCGCATTGCCACCCAGCACGAGCTGTACAAGAACCTGCCCGAGAACGTGGATCTAGAAGAGCGCCTGAGCGAAATCTTCTAGGTTAGTCTCCCCCCGGTTGATGGGTGCATCTACTTGGGACTCCGGACGTAACTAGTCGAAGATCCTTCCGCGCATTCCTTGGGTGCCGTGATTGCCCACCTGGCGGGATTCCCCAACCTGATCTACCTTCGCTCCCCGCCGCGACTCCTTCGCTTCCTCAAGCTGCCGGGTGCATTCCTTCAGGGTTTCTTCAAACTCTCGCACCGATTCTTCTACTTCTGCCATATATTCATCGACGATGCGCTGGTAGCGCGTCGCTAATTCCTCTTGTCGGTTCACCACTCACCGCTCCTTTCTATTCCGACGCCCACCGCCGCTGCTCCTGCCAGTTCCACAGAGGCACCTTCCATCTCAATCGAAGCAGAACCCGCTGCCGCAACCCAGATATCAGGCTTCCACTGCTGTGATGGCGCGGCAGGCGCAGTGGGCTCTGGGGCTGGTTTGGGTTCTGTCTTCTGCTCTGGGACTGGGGGCTCACAGCGCGGAGGCTCCGGCTGTGGATTCGGCTGTGGATCCGGTTGCGGCGCTGGAGCTGGTTCCGGCTTAGGTGCCGGCTCCGGCGCTGGGGCTGGCTCTGGTTTAGGGGCTGGCTCTGGCTTAGCCTCTGCCTGTTCAGGCTTCGGCTCAGGGGCGGGCTTTTCCTCGCAGACGTGTGCGTGTGCAGGCTTATGCTGGGCTTCCTCGCATTCGTCCTTCTGCACGACTTGTTCAGGTTTCGGGTCTGGTTCCGGCGCGGGCTTCGGCTCGGGAGCTGGTTCCGGTTCCGGCTTGGGTTCTGGCTCCGGTTTCGGGTCCGGTTGCGGCGTTGGATCTGGTTGCGGTGCAGGATCCGACTGCGGCACCGGACATTCCTCAACTGGCGGGGTAAGAAGCTCCGTCACGCAATGGACAAAGTCGCCCCATAGCCTCATTGCCCCCTGCATGTTGATCTGTAGGCAGCCTGCTAGTGGAGGTGGCGCCGGCTGCGCGGGTGGCACCTCCACGCGCGTCTGCTCCGGCATCGATGCGGGTGGAGGCGACGGAACCGGGACTTGCTCTGGTGCAGGCGCGGGACTCGGCGCTGGCGCTGGCACAGGTGTCTGGGCCATCGCCGGACGAGTGACCGTCTGAGGCTCTTCCGCTTGCACTGGCGCCGGAGCCTTTACCGCAGGTGGCTCTGCAGGCTTTTCCGCCGGGGTATCCGCGGGCTTCTCTGCGGGCTGTACTGGCTGCTCGCACCGCGGAGGTTCCTTAGCTTGCTCGGGACACTTCGTTTCCGCAGGGCGCGGATCCTCGCAGACAGGCTTCTTGGAATTGCCGGGTTCGGCGGCGGGCTTTGCATCCTTAATCAACGTGTCCATGGTTTTATTCAGACAGTTGTTACGACTGTGCAGGATGTTCTTCGACAACTTTCCCGCAAGCTTCGCCAGCACTTCCAACAGCGGCTTTCCACCGCCAACCAGGCCGACCCCCAGAAACGCAAAAAGCTCTAGCTTTTCGGCGATCCCCTCGATAGAGCTCACCGCGGTCTCCGAGGATTCCCCCATCACATCGGCAGTATTTCGCACCGCCACGCAACGATCCTGGACGCATCGCTCGTGATCCCGCTGCTCCTTCCCCGCCTTCTCAGTCGCCTTCCCCGGCCGACCATCCCCCAAGCCACGGAAGCTATCTTTCGCGTCTTTCTCCGCTTCGCCTCCCGGCGCTTGTCGCTTGCTGTTGCTCGCCGGCCCTAGCGACACTCTGATCGCTTCGGGATTCATGCCATTGGTAAATGACGCCGCAGCTTTCGCCTCCTCCACCGGTGCACCGAAGCGGGCCATCACATCAAGCGCAGCGTTCAGACGTATATCCAACGAAGCCGTCATGCCCACACGCTCCCTTCACCCAAGCGTGTGGAGTTATCCTGATCCGCGTCCCCCACGCGGCCAGCTAACCCGACAAGATCTTCCCCCGCTTTGACCATGCGCTCGGCATGGCTGATGCGCACCGAATGCCCCTGATCCACAAGGGAAAGAAATTCTTGAGCCTTTTCTTGCAGCCCCGCGCCAAAAATAGCGGCAGAAACTTGAGGGCGGTTTCCACCCAGATGGGATACCCAGCTTTCCTGTTCGCCCCGCACCTTCGCTGCTCTGTCCGCAGCGACCAGCGGATCCACTTGTAACTCTTCCACGACCTTTTATTCCCCCTTTGATCCTTCCGCACAGTTAGACCGTGCGGAAGCACAAAAGGTTCACGGAAGATTCCCAACATCGTGGGCAGGCTTAAACCTCCGCCACAACAGCCGCTAGCTTGCCGGCGATACGACGCGCCGTCCCAGGATCAGCAGCTTCCACCATCACACGAAACAGCTCTTCAGTGCCAGAGGGGCGCAGCAGCACACGGCCTGCATCGCCCAGATCCTCTTCTGCCTTCGCGATGGCCTCCACCACCCGCTCGTCGTCGGCGATGACGGATTTATCCGCCACCGGCACGTTGATCAGCGTCTGCGGCAGCACCGTCATGATCTTCGCCAGCTCGGACAAGGGCTTACCCGTCTGCGCCATGCGCGCCATCAAGGTCAGTCCGGTCAGGGTGCCGTCGCCGGTGGTTGCGTGCTCAGAGATAATGACGTGCCCCGACTGCTCGCCGCCCAGCGAAAGATCAGAGGCCAACAGCTCGGCCAGCACGTAGCGGTCGCCGACCTGGGTTTCCAGGACCTTGATTCCGTTTGCCCGCATGGCCAGCTTCAGCCCTAGGTTGGACATCACAGTGGCCACGAGGGTGTTCTGCTTAAGCTCTCCGTTTTCCTTCATCGCCAGCGCAATGATGGCCATGATCTGGTCGCCATCCACCACGTTGCCCTCGGAATCGACGGCCAGGCAACGGTCCGCATCGCCATCGTGTGCCAGCCCCAGGTCCGCCTGGTGCTCCAGGACGGCCTTCTGCAGCACGTCAATGTGGGTAGAGCCCACACCATCGTTGATGTTGAAGCTATTCGGGCGGCTGTGAATAGCCACGACGTCTGCTCCGGCCTGGCGATACGCTTCCGGTGCGGCGGTCGATGCCGCTCCATTGGCACAGTCCACCACCACGCGGATGCCATCCAGTGGGTGATTAATGGCCGTGCCCACGTGCGCCAGGTAGCGTTCCAGCGCATCGTGGGACTCGTCAAGGATGCGTCCGATTGCGGCACCAGTTGGTCCGGATTCGGGCAGCTCCAGCATCGTGGCCTCGATGGCGTCTTCCACATCATCCTGCAGCTTGCGCCCACCAGCCGCAAAGAACTTAATGCCGTTATCTGGCATTGGGTTGTGGGAGGCGGAGATCATCACGCCCATGTCGGCACCGAAATCATCGGTGAGGAAGGCTACGGCCGGCGTCGGGATCACGCCGACGTCCAGCACATCCACGCCCTGCGAGGCCATGCCTGCCGACAGCGCAGCCATCAGCATCTCCCCCGATACGCGCGGATCGCGGCCGACCACGGCGGTGGGGCGGCGCCCGCCCACTTCCTCCTTGGATACCAACACGCGTGCGGCGGCAGCACCCAGCTTCATCGCCAACGGCGCAGTCAGCTTCTTGTTCGCCAGGCCGCGCACACCATCAGTTCCGAACAATTTACCCATGGGGCGAAATGTTACCCGGTCAACCCCCTGACACTATGCCTGCCACTCCCGGACTTAGAAAAAGAGGCCTGAAGAAAAGGATAGAAAGCGCGACAAAAAGGGAAACCCCCTCGCCCCAGCCGACATGTTGTACGGCTGGAATGAGGGGGCGTCGCCACCAAAAAAGGAAGGAGGCGATTTAACGCTTGGAGTACTGCGGGGCACGACGCGCCTTGTGCAGACCGGCCTTCTTGCGCTCCACTGCACGAGCGTCGCGGGTCAGGAAGCCAGCGCGCTTCAGCTCAGTGCGCTCGGCCGGGTTGTACTTGTTCAGTGCACGGGCGATAGCCAGGCGGAAAGCACCAGCCTGACCGGAGGGGCCGCCACCGTTCAGGTTTGCGTGGATGTCGAACTGGTTCTCGCGGTCCAGCAGAACCAGCGGAGCCTTGATCAGCTGCTGGTGCAGCTTGTTCGGGAAGTAGTCCTCCAGGGTGCGGCCGTTGCAAACGAACTCGCCAGAGCCCGGAACCATGCGGACGCGGACGACAGCTTCCTTACGACGACCAACGGTCTGGATGGGGCCTTCGTACAGAACCGGCTCAGCAGCAACCTGCTCAGCGTCGTCCTCGGAAGCGACGGAGTCACCGATGGTGGCAACGAACTCTTCGTTCACTGCATCGGCAGCGGTGTACTCGCCCTCGTAGTTGTCCTCGACGGCAACGTTCTGCTCGTCGGTTACGTTCTCGTTGTACTCGGTCATTACTGTGCCACCTGCTTGATCTCGTAGGTCTCAGGCTTCTGGGCCTCGAAAGTGTGCTCCGGGCCAGCGAAGACGCGGAGCTTCTTGATGGACGCGCGGGACAGCTTGTTGTGCGGCATCATGCCCTTCACTGCCTCCTCGATAACGCGCTCCGGGTGCAGCTCCAGGGAACGACCCAGGGACATGGTCTTCAGACCACCCGGGTAGCCGGAGTGACGGTAGCGCATCTCGCGCTCGCGCTTGTTGGAGGAAACGTGAACCTTGTCGGCGTTGATGATGATGACGTTGTCGCCGCAGTCAACGTTGGGTGCGTAGTAAGGCTTCTTCTTGCCGCGCAGCAGGTCAGCTGCGGTAACAGCAAGACGACCCAGCACCACATCGGTGGCGTCGATGACGTACCACTTACGGGTAATGTCACCGCTCTTCGGGTGGAAAGTAGTCACAGTGGACTCCTAAAAGTCTTGATCTTGGAACTGCCAGCCAGATGAACACTTAAAGCTGAATACTTGAGCGCTTCTGCGGCGGCCGGTTGTGACCCGCAGAAATGCATGAACCCGAAACCTTTCGAGCGGCATGCACACAACCCTTGGGAATTTACTACAGTCCGGCACGAACACCAAAAATCCCCGTCTCCCCTTCCTCGATGGGAAGGTGCGGAGCCAGGGATCGCGCGGTTGTCGGGAGTTGAGGTTTTTAGGAGTTGACGCCGCCGTCTACGTCGGTGTCGATCTGCTCCTTACGGAGCTCCTCAGTGTGACGCTCGGTCTCGGTGATCTGCTCCTTGTTCAGGGATACCTTCTCCACCGGCACGGTTTCCTTGTTGACAGAGACACGCTCTTCGCTCAGAGTCACGGATGCTTCCTGGCCGCCCTCGTCGATGGAGCCCTTGTAATTAGCAGCCTCGTCTGCGGAAATCGGGGTGCGCTCCACGCGAACCTCTTCGCGGGTGACCGGAACCTCGACGGTCTCAGTGTCGGTGACAACGTACTTACGCAGGCGTGCCTCGCCGGTCTGCACCTTATCCTTCTGAACGTTCAAACGCTCTTCGGAGCGGATGATCTCGCCCTCGTTGTTTACGGCAGCCTCGCGGCTAGCGGCGGTGTTAGCAGCATCGCCGGTCTGTGCAGCGTCGCGCTCGGTAGCGCCGGAGTTAGCTCCCGCAACACCAGCGCCAGCACCCGCAACACCAGCGCCAGCAGCGCCAACACCATCTGCGGCGCTACCACCGGCAGCCTCGTGGCGCTCCAGGGTGCTGCGCTCTTCGCCGGTGCCCTGCTGACCAGCGGTGTCGCCGTAGCGGGTGGTGTCTTCGACATTGTCCAGCCCGTAGTGGCGGTAGATCTCGTTCTGCTGCTCCGGGGTCAGCGCCTGGTCAGCGTCGAAGTCCGGCGCGTCCTTCACACGATCCTTTGCGAAGGCCAGGTTCAGGTTCTCGCCGTCGAACTTGTGGCCGCGCATCGGAACCAGGCTGGAGTTCATGCCGAACAGGCCGTGGTTGACCTCAACGAAAGTCGGCTGGCCGGACTGGTCATCAACGAAGATTTCCTTCACGCTGCCCAGCTTGTCGCCGGCGTTGTCGTAAGCGGTTGCCTTGAACAGATCCTTGATGTCGTTGCTCATTAGCTAATAAATCCTTTCGCCAAGTCGGTACGCAATACGGGTTAGGTTTTGCTTGGTGAGTACCAACATTTGGGAGTTACATAGTGGTGTGACTTCAGCGTGGTGATCGCTGATTGTCTTTCTGTTTCCCGTACATCGACGACGCTACGTATGGATTTATTGACTTTTCAACCAACATCGGCGCAAACGACCTGCTGAAGCAGATTTCATCAACGAACCGCCAGCTCAATCCCCAGGGTTAAGATTCCATTACGTTTCCGATCAACCCGGCTTCACTGTCGCTACCCACGCGTGACCGCGTCAGAAAAGAAAGCGTTCAGCTCTCCCCGAAACTGCTCGGGGAGGGCTGAACGCTCTGACGGAGAAAAACAGCGAACCGAAGCTCTTACAAGTGTTTAGGCCCAGCTGTTTGCAGCGTTGGTGTTGATTTCGTTCATACGATCATTCGCCTGGCGAACCGTGCGGGAGATCTGCCCCAACACATCGTTGATCTCCTGCGCGGAATCGTCCCACTTCTTCTGCGCAGCCTGGTAGCTGTCGGAAGCAGCGCCTTCCCATTCATTCACCATGGGCTGCAGGTCTCGCTTCAGATCGCCGAGCAGACCATTGATCGTGGAATTGCCACGGTTAATATCGTCCGCGGCATTACTGATCTGTGCAAAGTTGTACTGAATCATCTTCTATCCCCTTCTTCTCTTCTTGGCCTTCTCTTGTTCCTAGACGTTGAACGTCGAAGCATTGTCTGCGTCGGTGCTATCGAAGTCACCGGCGTTAGCGCGAATGTTGTCCGCAATGCTCTGCAGCGCTTCATTCAGCTTTCGCGCATTGTCATCCCACCGCTGCATAAGCGAGTGGAACGAAGCCTGTGCCTGGCCCTTCCAGCTACCAGAAACCTCTTCCACTACCCCGCGTAGTCGAGACAGCTCCCCCTGAACCTCGTTCTTCACACGGTCGACGTTCGACGCCGCCTGGTTCATCGTGCTGACATCTGTTCTAAAGCTCATGCTCTAACTCCCCCTCAAAGAATCTGAATGCAAAACCGTTACATGCAAGCACTGATGCGTGCCTTCCATGTCTTCTATGTCGCCGGGTATCCCCTGTTGATGGCGCCATCAAAAGAGTTATACTCACCGGCCCACTTAAAGGTTCACTGCTTCTGGTGAATTTCTTTGTGATCGGCGCCAACGGCTGCGATCGCTACACTTCAGGCGGGCCGCCCTCCACCTTTTCCGGCCGGGCGGTGTTCACGAACTCCTGGCACACCTTTTCCCTTTGCTTATTCCACTGCCGGTACTGGCAGCCCACCGAAATCTGGTGTCCGTCGACGAGCCGCACGTGCCACAACGTGGTCGAGTTCGCATAGGTCTCCTCGTAGCTAACCGGCTGGGTCGATACGACGGTCACTCCATTCGCCTCTACCCGCCCCACGTCATTCAGCGCGTTCAACAGAGCTGCGTCCAGCTCGTTTTGAGTCTTCAGCGGGGTTTGCTTCGCCGCCACCAGCACGCGCATTCCGTCATCGTCACCGACGTACTCTTCCCGCGACCTCGTCGCACCCCCAAGGTGCCAGCCATCTACGTTTACACTGATTGGGATATCCGCACGTCGCGCGCTGTGCTCTGCCACGGTGGCACCGTTCTTGCGAGGCTCGGGGAACGGTTCCCTCGTCGTCACCTCCCCGCCTTGTACATCGGGGCTCTGCACATCAGGGCTCTGTACATCGGAGTTCTGCACTTCCCCACTCTGCACAGCCCCATCGGGGGCTGCGGCTAGATCAGGCTCCTGCGTTGTTCCTTCAGTCGGCTGTGAGTCAAAGACAGTAAACGTCGCAATCACGCCGCCGACGATGAACAGCGCCAAAGCTGCCAAGGCGATCGCAAGCCTCCGGCTCTCCTTATCCTCCTCATCCCATTCATCTCGTTCCTCTCGTTCCCCTCGCACATCCCGCTCCTCGAGTGTTCGGGCATCCGCCTCTGCATCGGATTCTTCCGCTGGCTCCGCCGGTAACACCGCTTCCGAAGTCCGTGCTAGACCCAGGTGTTCCAATTGCTGCTCCGCTACCGCCAACTCACTGGCCACACGCAGCACCGTTTCGTTATCCACCAAGCGCGCCCGGATACCCATGATTCGCAGGTAGCGCACCACCTCCACGGCGAAGGATCCCGTCACCAGCACGTCGACTGCCCGGAGCCCTATTCCCCAGGGGAAATACACGCGTGGCTCCGGCGGATTCACCGCCACCACGTCCGGATAGTCTTTGCGCTGCTCCAACACTTCGCTTACCAGTTCAAAGAGTTCCGACAGCCGCCCCAGGCTCAAACCCGACCGCTGAAACTCGACATCCGGCACCCCTTCGGAGCCCGATGTCGTGCTGTACAGCAGGTACTCGGGATGCTGTGTCTGCGCATCTCCGGCCACCACGAACCCTGTGGAAAGGTCCGTGACGGTCATCCCACTGACCAACACACCCGATTCTTGCAAGGACAGCGATTCCGCCAACAGCCCCCGGGAATCACCCAGCCTCTGATCCATCCTCATACTCTTCCCCCAATTGATTTTCTCGCGGACAGGCACTCGTCCACGTCAGCCTTCATCAGCAATCTCCGCCACATGCACGTCCCAGGTTTCCTTGTGAACGTAGGCGGCGCGCCCCTGTGGGCGTCGTACTAAACGAACCCCGGCAATCGGCCCATCCTCACGCGGCGCAGAAAACAGCAACCAGGCGCTCTGGTCGCGCAAGGCCTGCATCAGCGGTTGATACGCAGCGCGGGCAAACTGCCCCGACCGGCGACCAAGCACCACATGTAAGCCGATATCCGCAGCGTAGGGCAGCAAAGGAACCAGCTGGTCGAGCCCCGGATCAGCATCCGCATCGTCGACAATGACGAAGAGTTCCGGCCCGGACCACCAGCTTTTCTCGCGCAACTGCTGGGGTGCCACGTCGCTGCCCGGAATGCGTGCCCGCAGCGTATCGACCCAACCCGCCAGGTCAGCACGGAAGTCCTCCGGGACGCGGTAACCCGCCACTCCCAGAAGGCCCCGGCGCGTATCCGTGACCAAAAACTCCGGGGGCTCACCACTGTGGCTCTGGCTTTCGGCGACGGACTGCATCACCGCACGCAACGCCGTGGTCACACCGCTGCCGGCCTGGCCAATCGCCACCAGGTGCGGGAACGTGGCGTGCTCCCAGCGCACCGGATCCAGGCGTGGCCCGCCGATGGCGAAGGCCTGCGGATCGGCCAACTCTTCCCACCCGATGCGCTCCGGCAGCACCCGCATGGATAGCTCGGGCTCGCCGCGTTTCACGCTTTCCATGCGCACGTGCTCGATGTCCTGTGCGTTGGAGTTAGCAAACTGTACATGCTTACCGCGGGCCGACACGCCCCTGCCCGGCACGTCAGGCAGGGACTTCTGGGCATCGCGGAAGTGGGCATCCAGCGGGGTCATCCGCAGTTCCAGCTGCCCAGTCAGCACGTCCCGCAGCGAAGGGCGGAAGTTCCACCGCAGGGCTGTGACCACCACGTGCAAACCGCGCTCCAGGCCGGTAGTGGCCAGGCGAATGAGTCGTTGTTCCTCTTCGCCTGTGCCCCCGTTGACCGCACCTACCTGATCCAGGCCATCGATAATCAGCAGGCGCTGCCCCTCCGTCTGTTCCATCTCGTCGAACAGCCGAGCCAGGCCGTCCGGCCCCACAACCGCCGCGACCTGCGGCAAGCGTGCCAGATCCCGCAGGCCGCCGCCCGGGTCGAAAATGTACACCGGCCACCCCGGGGAACTTAAGACCCACCCCAGCACCAGACTGCGCACCGCCGTTGTCTTACCTGTCCGTGGCTGGCCGACGATCGCCCAGTGCTTGCGCCGCAGATCGATATCCAACGGCACCTGCAGCCCCTCGAACGGCAGATCCTCCAAACCGATGCGGGCCACGCCCGGCGCGCGGGATTCCATGATGTCGCTAGCAGGCAGGTCTTCTGGCAAAGGTGGCAGCCACACCGGGTTCTTGTTCGGCCCCTCCAGCCGGTCGATGACCATCTGCATGGTAGTCGTTTCCGCTTCCACTGTGGCTCCTAGCTCGCGCACTAGACGCTGGTCGCGAGGCAATTCTGGCCCAGAGACATAGGCCGAGTGGAAGCGCACCTTGTCGCCCGCGGAAAGGATCGCTGCGCCGGGCGTGGTGGGCAGTTCGTAGGCCTCGGTAGTGCCGATCAGTGCGCGGGATTCGGAGGCGGAGAACGTGCGCAGCGCAATGCGGTAGCTCAGGTGCGATTCCAGGCCGCGCAGTCGCCCCTCCTCCAGCCGCTGCGTTGCCAGCAGCAGGTGCATCCGCAGGCTTCGCCCCAGCCGACCGATCGCGGCAAATACCTCGGCGAACTCAGGTCGGGCGTGCAGCAACTCGGAGAACTCGTCCACCACGATAAAAAGCGCGGGCATCTGTCCGGGGTAGGCGCGGTTGTATTCGGCCGCCGTGGTCAGGCCTGCGGCGCGTAGTCTTTCTTGACGCCGATGCATCTCCCCCAGCAGACTATCCTGCATTCGATCGACAAGCCCCGCCTCCTCAGCCAAGTTGGTGATCAGCGCGGACGTATGGGGCAAACGATCCATTCCCAGGAAGCTGGCGCCGCCTTTGAAGTCCACGAGCACGAAGTTCAGCTCCTCCGGGCTGTGTTGATGGGCGAAGCTGATCACCACGCTCTTCAACAATTCCGATTTGCCGCTGCCGGTAGCGCCCACGCAAAGGCCGTGCGGGCCAATGCCTCCTAGGGCTGATTCTTTGATGTCCAGATACACCGGCGCACCGGAGAACCCGATCGGCGCACGCAAGTCCCCACCCGGCAGTTCCAACAGTGACGTGCTGGATTTCACGGTGGACCGGGCGCGGCAGATCTGCGCCAGCTCTACCTCACTGAGCTGATCGGCCACCCCGAAAGGCACCCAGCCGTCAACGGTCCAAGCGCTCAGCAAGTACCCGCCATCGGCATCGTCCACCTGCAATAACAGGCCATTCCCCTTAGCGTTTTCCACCCACTCATCACTTGGTTCCGTGACCACCGCCCCGGCGATCACCGGGCTATCGCCAGTACAAAAGTGCGCCTTGCGGGGCCCGTCATGCGGTAACCACTGCTCGAAGGGGCCGGTGATTCCGATGATGTCCGGATCCTGCATTGCCAGCTGTGCCTGCATCGCATGGGCCAGGCCAGGCGCACCTTCGCCGAGTAGCACGATGCAGTGGAAACTAGCTAGATCCACCGACACTGGGGCTTCGATAGTTGCGTAGCGCAGGGCCACCTCGCGCAGGCTCATGGCGCTGACTGGTTCTAGGTCCTCTGGCGGCGCGTTGACCGGCACCTCCAGCGGGTCATCTGGGGTCTGCACTGCGGTACCGATACGCACCACTCCCGGCTTGGCGGTGACGTCGGTTCCCGTATGCACATGCGTCCACAGCGATTGCGGGTGCGGGTGGGCCGCCAGCATGGTCTGCAGTTGTTCGTCGTGGCTGCGCTGCACGCTGTCCTTCAGCGCGTCGATATGGCGGTGAAAGGAGCGCCGAGTCTCATCGATGTTGGCCCCTGGCTGGAACATCATCGCCATACTCCCCAGCATCATCAGCGGAAAGATGAAGCTGATGGGGTTACGCCCAGACCCGGACAGCACCATGGCGGCGATCATTCCCACCACCGCGATCAACATCACGGCGGGCATGAGCAACCTGATGAAAGGCTGTTTGTCTTTAGGCAGCGTCGGTGGCGCCTGTGTCTGCATGATGGAGAAATCCCCCAATTTCCTTCTAGTCCCCAGGGACATCCCGTGTTATCCCCATCCAACCCCCTGGATGTGGTTTTAGATTCTAAGCCTTCCCCGGATCTACCGCAGGACAAGCGCAATCTCTGTGCCTCGGCTACTATCTGTGCCGTGTAAGCCACACGGGCGAGGATCCAAGGGGGGATGCTCGCCGACCAACAGCGGCAAAGGGCCGCACCCAACACTCTTTACACGCTTTTTACCAGGGGGAATAAAGTGCTTGCTCTACGCATTTCCGTGCCCGCTAAAGGCACCACCATCAACGCTGCGATTGCCGACCACGTGCCGGTGGCGGAACTCATCCCGCACCTCGTAGACGCTGAACCGGGGGAACACTGGGTTTTGCACCGCGCCGTCGGTCACGTCGCGCCACAACACACGTTGGCGGAAGCCGGGGTCCGCCCCGGCGAGTCACTAACTTTGCAGGTCGCCGCAGTTCCCGCCCCGCCCGCCGAGGCCGTAGAGGAACTGTCCGGCCCGATCCCCACCAGCCCTGCAGCCTGGATTGCCGCAGCCATCGTTTCGCTGTTTAGCCTGCAAGCAGCGCCAGCGTGGCATCCTTTGGACAATCAATTGGTTGGAGCTGGGGGCGTCCTTACCCTCAACAATTCCGCAGACACCGCAACGATCGTGGCAACCGCCGTGGCAGCACTTGCCGCAGCGGCGGCCTCCTTGCACCACCGCAACTTCAGCTACCTCGCCGCGATTCTGGGCTTCGGGCTGGGGCTGCACGTGAACGTCCTGTGCGCCTGTTTCGTGGCCGCGCTTCTGGTGTGGCGCAGCGGCCCGGCGCGGATCGTGACGGTCACATGGGTGGTGTTTGCGGCGGTGAATTTCTGGCCGGGGATTACGCTGCTGCTGGCGATGTTCGCGTTGGCTTACTCCGGGCAGATTGCCATTGGCCTAGCGGGAATCAAGCTACCGAAAGTGCCCGCGACCGGTGTGTTTACAGAGCCCACGACCACCCGCGCAGGTCAGGTGGTGGAGGTGCACTCCAGCCTGGTGGTCGCCATCGTGGCAGCGCTGGGCGCGTGTGTCTATCAGCTGGCACCGTGGGGCGAATCGCTGGATCTTTGGACCGCCGTGCTGCTGGTGATGGTGGCGGTCCTCGGCGTGAGTGCGCGAAGCACCCGGCCGGTGCACTCTGTGGCGCTGGCGGTGCTGTCGGCGACGACGATTCTGTGGCTGGCATTGCACGAACCTTGGGGCGCATTGTGCCTGGTGCTGGTGGGTCTGCCTGCGCTGCGGGTGCAGTCGCCGATGCTGGGGCGCGCGATCGACATGGTGGAGGCCATCGCGTTTTGCCTGGCCATCCCCCTGGCACTGCACGCCACGGGGTTGTTCGACGCGATTCGGGGGATTGGCTGATGATCGTCAAAGATTCCTCGCCGCACGGGAACTGCCAGGAAGGCACTGTCGCCCAGGCGGGTACCTTGCCGTTGCCGGATATTGACGCCCCCTCGTACCCAGCGCTTCACGCCCTGTCACGGGGCCGGGACGTGGACGTGGCTGTGATTGATACGGGTTCGGCCGGGCCGGGCGTGGTGGGCGACCGGGATTTTTGCGTGCTGCACGGGTCTGTGGTGACCAGTGTGCTGCACACGATCGCGCCGGAGGCGAAGGTGCATTCTTTCCGGCATAACTCGGCCCCCGACCGGGCAGAGGGCACGGTGGAGGAGCTAGTCCGCGCGATTGATCGGGCACTGAAGGCGCGGGTGAAGATCATCAATATATCCATGGTGGCCTGCGAAGATACGGCCGTCCTGCGGGGAGCGATCGACCGTGCGGAGAAAGCCGGGGTGCTCGTGGTGGCCTCGACCGGTAACACGGGTCAATGTCCGGAGGGGGTACCTACATTCCCCTCCAGTCTGGATCCGGTGCTGGCAGTGGGCGCGGTCGCGCCACGTGTGAGCCCGCAATCTCCGCACGAGGGTGGTCGTGCCGACCAGGGGCGCGTGCCCGCGCACTACAACGCGCCGACAAAGTGGGTGGATCTGTTCGCGCCGGGCGGGCCAGCCGAAGGGCGTGTGGTGATCGGCAAGCAGGTACACACCATCGTCGGAAATCCTGCACCCTTTGAAGGCACCAGCTTCGCCACCCCGGTTGTCAGCGCGACGGCGGCGCTGGTTTGGCAGGTCGCCCCACAGTTGACGGCGCGCGAGGTGCGGGAGCTGTTGGCCTCCACGGCCTCCCCCGGCGCGAGCGGGCCGGGTCTGGGCAAACAGATGTTGGTGGTCAACCCCGCCGCGGCGGTGGATAAGGCGCTAGACCTGCGGGACGCATTGGCGAGAGGTGGTAGCGATTCGACGGGCGCCGACTACACCCTGCAGACCGTCAGCACCCAGCCGTACGGGCCGGAACCTGCCGACTATTCTGTGCCGGTTGTGCTGTCCCTGGTGCTAGCGCTGGGCATCATCGCGACGGTTGTCTGCCGGGCTTTCTCCTCGGACAACAAACCCCCGTCCGGCAGCGAGGCAATGCGGGCGAACTGAACACTTCGTTCGGCCTTAAAGCCCAGGGCGTGCAGCTCGGCTTCGCTACCCACGGAGTAGCGCACACCATTCTCGCTGACCAGCACGTATCCACGCTCCGTCTTCAGTGCGGACGTTCCACGCGGGCCGTAGAAGGGGCTCGGGTATTCCGTCCCCGCCTCCCCAACCGGCTCCGCCAGCCCTTCCGGCCCTGCGCACAACACGGGTGGCTGCGCCCACGATACGGGCTGCTCGCCGTCAAACTCGGGGATCCCAGACAGCACATCCACGCTCGGCTGGCGCATCACTTCCGACAGAGCGACCTCCACCGGCGGCTCCGGACTGCTGGCCTCCGCGTAGGAGCGCCGCGCCCCCTTGACCTCCCCCACGCCGACGCGATCCACCAGAAACGCCCGGTCACCGGCCTTCACAACCCTGCCCGCTTTGTCGAAGGGCGCGGGCATCTTTGTCTTCCCCGTCGGCATGGCAATGTCGGGGCGTCGGTGGAACTGCTGTGCCAATTCATCGCTGGCCGGAACCGCCTCGGTGCCGAAAGCCCTGGCTGCGTCTGGGGTTATGCGGGCGCGAGTGGTGGCGTCGATAAGCCAATAACCCGAAGGGGCAGCCAGTAGAGCATGGCGATGGGTCTTGATGCGCTCGACGGCCACGACAGTCCCCGCTGTATGCGCCGTGCCCGCAGTCCCCGCCGCGCTTGCACTACCCGTAGCGCCCGCGCCAGTGGTCCGGTCGCAGTACAGCCACTCGCGATCCGGCGCGCTAACCAGTCCAGGCACCTGGCCGATCCCCAGTGGCTGCCCGAGCGGCACCTTCGATAGCTGCTCAGCGGTGGTTTTCTGCACCTCGACGGGCTGCTGCAGAATCAGCCGTGCCGAGGCAACATTCGTGACCGGATGGTAGGTATCGGCCAGTCGGACGTGCAGCGTGCCGGTCTCGTCGGCCACCAGATCCGCGCCGTCCAGGCTGGGCTGCGGGCGCAGCAACCCCAGCATCACCGCACCACCGGCGATCAGCAGACTCAGCAGCACGCCGACAATCAACGCGCGCCGTTGGCTCCGCAGCGGATCGTGAGCCATCCGCGGATCCCCAATGACCAGCGCAAGCTCTAACCTGCGAAGCAGAAAATTAAATCCAGATACTTGTATCCCCGTTGTGCGCATGGTTACTGCGCTCCCCCCTTGTTGTTTTTGTGCTGTCTAGCCCCCGCTAGCGCTGCCAAGTATTCCATGGTTGAATTGCTGGCGCGAGGGGAAGCTTCGCATTCGGGGGATTTTTCACAATTTTGGGGATGGGACAAATGGATTTTGCGGCTCTATGGCCATGGGTTTTGTGTGCTTTGTTGGCTATCGCGTGCATCGTAGCGGGCTGGTTCGCGTTCGACCGCAGCCGCGCTACGACGGATCAGGGCACGCGCTGGTTCCGGCTGTTGTGCGTGCACGACAAGCTGTGGGGCGAGCCGTCGTCGCGGCGGATTTCTGCCGACCGGTTGGCCGGTGGTCTGGGGCTTTCTCTTATGGACGCCAACCTGTCCACCACAACCACCCCCACCCCACCGTTCGGCCGCGGCTGGTTGGGCGATTCCCAAGCGACCCTTGTAGGCGTGCCGGAGCACGCGGCGGCGCGGATGCCCTTTGCCGCCAGCGGGTGCGGGGTGTGGGCGCTGCCCGCAGAGGCACCGCCGGTGGGAACCAAGGTCACCGGGCTGGCTGAGCAGCTGACGGTTCCCGCTGCACCCGGTTGGTTTATCGGCCTTACAGATTCCGGCGAATCAATGCTGGTACATCCAATCCCCGGCGCGACGTTCGCAGTGTTCGGCACTGCCCCGCAGCTGCGCACCCTGGAGGGGTCGATGAACTGGCCAGAAGCGCTGTTCGCGGTGCACCGCATCGGCGCGAGGCAGTCTGATCCGTGGGAGGGCGCGGGCGAAAACCCGACAGAAGATACAGCGAGTCTGCCCGGGTTGAACACCGGTGGAGCAAAGACGTCGATCCTGTTCGTGGAGGTTCCCGCTTCGCCGGGGCCACGTTCCTCTGCGCGCGGGGCGGCGACCAGCGCGGGTGGCATAAGTGCTGGCGGTGGTGGCGGTGGCCTCAGCGCTGGTGGTTTTGGCGCAGCGGAAAATGTGCTGCGGCTGGGGAGGGAAAGGCTCCGGTCGCTGGAACGCTCCACGCTAGCGACGGTGAACCTGCGCGCGGATGTGTTCATCGCGGTGCCGCCGGTCGGAACGGGAACGGTGCTCCTCCACGGCGAACACCGGGAATACTTCAACTTCTTTGCCATCACTGCGCCCGCCCCACAGCCCGCGGCACAAGTCGCACCGCAGGCCGCACTTGCGCGACAGGGTGCACCGAGACGGCAAACTGCGCCGACGCGGCAAGCGCCCACCAAACAGACGCGCGGCGAACGCTCACGAATCGCAGCGCCTAAGCACCGCCACCATCACAGGTCGGTGGACGGCTCACTTCCGTTGCCCACCGGCGAGCGCTTGGCGCGGGTCGTCCGCGCGCGTTCCGCCAGCTCCTCATCGGCCGGGTAATCCACCCGCACCAGGTTCAACCCTTCCGCGGGCGCGACCGGCACCGCGGAGCTGCGCTTCGTCTCCTGCAACAATCCCGGGGTGAAGTCCTCCGGTCGTTTGCCCGATCCGACTGTCAGTGCCGCCCCCACCAGGGAACGCACCATCGACCAGCAGAAGGCATCGGCGGTCACATGTGCCTCATAAGTCTGCGGTTCCGCCTCGGTGGAGACGTCCACCCAGCGGAATTCCTGCAGCTCGCGGACAGTCGTGGCACCCTCGCGGGCCTTGCAGAACGCCGCGAAGTCGTTCAAACCAATCAGGGCGTCAGAAGCCGCCTGAGTCTTCGCCAGATCAATCGGGTGGCGCCACGCTGCCGTATCCCGGGCACGCACCGGCACGGGGCCGGCCGGGTGAGTCGTCACGCGATAGATGTAGTGCCGGCGTAGCGCGGAGAAGCGGGCGTCAAAACCCTGCGGAGCAACACTAGCCCCGTGCAACCGCACGTCGGAAGGCAACATGCGGGAAAGGCGCCGCACCAGATCCTCCGGGCGGGTCAGCGAGCGCTGCTCGAACGCATCTACCGGGATGTCCGTATGGCAGACCTGGCCGCTGGCGTGTACTCCCGCGTCGGTGCGGCCGGCGACGACCAGCTCGATCGGATGACGGGTGACCAGGGACAGCTTTTCCTGCAAAACTCCCGCGACCGTGCGCAGGCCACCGGATTGCGTGGCCCAGCCGTGAAAATCCGTGCCGTCGTAGGCGACATCCAGGCGGACGCGCACCAGGTCGCTCGGGTCCTGCTTAGCCTGCGGTGTATCGAGCATGGGCGGGGCGCCTCCTTCGGATGGTCATTCGACTAACTCGACTAGCTATTGCTGCTCAGCTGCTGCATTCGCCATAGGCAGCGTGCGCGCCTTAGTCTAGTCTGCGTGCACGACAACGAATTCTCCGCCTCCACCCTCGACTCCCGCGCGCGACGTCTGGTCGCATGGGTCGCCGCACTCAACGGCCTTGGCTTCGTCGTTGAAGTGACTATTGCGCTGGTCATTGGTTCTGCCGCCCTTTTTGCGGACGCCGCAGACTTCCTCGAAGACACTCTCATCAACGTTCTGGTGCTGACCGCGCTGGGGTGGTCGGTGGCCAGTCGGCGGAAAGCCAGCTATGCCCTGGCGGGGTTGATCCTGATTCCAGCTTTCGCCGCTTTCGGCACGGCGGCCTGGAAGGTGTGGACGGGGCATCCGCCGGAACCGACGACTCTGAGCGTGACGGCCATCGGCGCGCTGGTTATCAACCTGGTCTGCGCAGTCCTTTTGCTGCGACTGCGCGGGGCGGATAGTGCGCTGGTGCAGGGTGCTTGGCTGGCGGCGCGCAATGATGCGGCGGCAAACCTGCTGATCCTCGGCGCGGGCGTGGTGATGATTTTCTGGGCCAGCGCATGGCCGGACATCGTGGTCGGCGTGATTATCGGCCTGATTAACCTGTCGGCGGCGAAGGAAGTGTTCGAGCAGGCCCGGGCCGAGGAACCGGAGCTAGAGCTGGACTAGCCGCCGGCTACTGCCCCTATAACGTATTCCCGTTCTAGCGACATATGCCAGCCCAGTGGCGGGCTTTACAGACCTTGCACAGGCGAGTTGCTACGCCTCAACGACATCGGTGATGGTTGGGGCGGGTGGCGTCCATAAACAAAAACAAAAAGGCGGGCCACGAGCTACCCGGATGGGTAACCGTGGCCCGCCTTAGAGCTTGGCGGGGGCGCCGGACTTACTTGTCCTCGGCAGCCTCGTCAGCCTTGGCCTCTTCAGCCTCAGCCTCAGCGGCCTCTGCCTTGGCAGCCTCGTCGGTTGCGGTGTCAGCCTCAACCTCCGGAGCCTCCTCAGCCTTGGTCTCCTCAGCCTTAGCCTCTTCAGCCTCAGCCTCAGCCTTCTTGGCCTTAGAAGCAGCAACGCGGTTAGCGCGCTCGGCCTCGGTGGAAACCAGCTGCTCCGTCACCAGGGAGATCTGGGAAATCGGAGCGTTGTCGCCCTTGCGGTTCTCCAGCTTGATGATGCGGGTGTAGCCACCCGGACGGCCTTCGAACTTCGGAGCCAGCTCGTTGAACAGGTAAGCAACAACTTCCTTGTTCGGAATGAGCTTCAGCACGTTGCGGCGATCCGCCAGGGTGCCGCGCTTGGCCTTGGTGATGATCTTCTCGACGTAGGGGCGCAGCAGCTTAGCCTTAGCGTCCGTGGTCTTGATGGCGCCGTGCTCAATCAGCTGAGCAGCGAGGTTGGACAGGATCTTCTTCTGGTGGGAAGCAGAACCGCCCAGGCGGGCGCCCTTCTTTGGGGTAGGCATTAGTTCTCCTCGTGTGGATCTTTAAATCAGTGAGCGCGTGCGGTTAACCACCGGTTATTCCGCGATGTCCTCGCCCTCGGTGTCGATGAACTCGCCGGTCTCTGCGTCGTAGCCCTCGATATCAGTGATATCGAAGCCCTCCGGAGCGTCCTTCAGGCCCAGACCCAAGCCAGCCAGCTTGACCTTGACCTCGTTGATGGACTTCTGGCCGAAGTTACGGATGTCCAGCAGGTCGGACTCCGTGCGGGCAGCCAGCTCGCCGACAGTGTGAATCTCTTCACGCTTCAGGCAGTTGTAAGAGCGGACAGAGAAGTTCAGGTCCTCGATCGGCATGCTGTAGGCAGCGATGTGCTCGCTTTCCTGCGGCGACGGGCCGATTTCGATGCCCTCTGCTTCGTAGTTCAGCTCCTGAGCCAGACCGAACAGCTCCACCAGGGTCTTACCTGCGGATGCCATGGCATCGCGGGCGGTGATGGAGTTCTTCGTCTCCACGTCCAGAATCAGCTTGTCGAAGTCCGTGCGCTGTTCCACACGGGTTGCCTCGACCTTGTAGCTGACCTTCAGAACCGGAGAGTAAATCTGGTCGACCGGGATACGTCCGATCTCAGAAGAAGCCGGGGCAGCCGGAACGTAGCCACGGCCACGCTCGACGGTCATCTCGATCTCCAGCTTGCCCTGCTCGTTCAGCGTGGCGATGTGCAGGTCCTTGCTGTGGACCTCAACGCCAGCCGGAACCTCAACGTCAGCGCCGGTAACCTCGCCCGGGCCTTCCTTGCGGATGTACATCGCGACGGGCTCATCGGAGTCGCTGGACAGAACCAGGGACTTGATATTCAGGATGATGTCGGAAACATCTTCCTTCACACCCGGGATGGTGGTGAACTCGTGGAGCACACCCTCGATGCGCAGGGAGGTCACTGCCGCGCCCGGGATGGACGACAGCAGGGTCCGGCGCAGGGAGTTACCCAGCGTGTAGCCAAAGCCCGGCTCCAGTGGCTCGATAACGAACCGGGAGCGGGAATCATCGATGAACTCTTCGGTGAGCGCGGGGCGCTGCGAGATGAGCATGTTTAAGCTTCTCCTTTTTCGGCGACCGCTATATGACGCCGTTACGGGGACAACCGCCACCGGGTTTGGTGGACGGTGCGGACGGTAGAAACCGCGTTTGGTGTTCTATCCGAAGTAAGTCTAACGAATTAGACCGTCAGTTTTACTTCGAGTAGAGCTCGACGATCAGCTGTTCCTGCAGCGGAATGTCGATCTGAGCGCGCTCGGGCAGCTGGTGCACGAGGATGCGCAGGGTTGCCGGTACGACCTGC
Source organism: Corynebacterium macclintockiae (assembly GCF_027570165.1). Classification (NCBI taxonomy): domain Bacteria; kingdom Bacillati; phylum Actinomycetota; class Actinomycetes; order Mycobacteriales; family Corynebacteriaceae; genus Corynebacterium; species Corynebacterium macclintockiae. The sequence continues at coordinate 240,745 of NZ_JAKMUV010000003.1, read as the reverse complement.
AGCCAAGCAGGAACGATCGTATCGACCAGGTTCTCCTGAGCCTCTTCGAACCACAGCATCGAACGGGACTTTTCACGCACGTCGATGATGTCGTACTGGGAGACCTTGAAGGAGGGAACGTTGATCTTCTTGCCGTTCACGGTGAAGTGACCGTGGGAAACCAGCTGGCGAGCCTGACGACGGGTGCGTGCCAGACCTGCACGGTAAACAACGTTATCCAGGCGAGACTCCAGCAGGATGACCAGGTTGTCGCCGGTCTTACCCGGGCGACGGTTGGCCTCTGCGTAGTAGCGGCGGAACTGCTTCTCCAGTACGCCGTAGGTGTACTTCGCCTTCTGCTTCTCCTGCAGCTGCAGCAGGTACTCGGACTCCTTGATGCGAGCACGGCCAGCCTGCCCCGGAGGGTAGGGGCGACGCTCGAAGGAGTTGTCGCCGCCGACGAGGTCGACGCGGAGGCGACGGGACTTACGGGTTGCGGGGCCGGTATAACGAGCCATTGTTAATCCCTAATCCTTTCTTCTCTTTAGACGCGACGACGCTTCGGCGGGCGGCAGCCGTTGTGCGGCTGAGGGGTGACGTCGGCGATGGTGCCAACCTCGAGGCCCGCGGTGGACAGGGAACGGATAGCGGTCTCGCGGCCGGAGCCCGGACCCTTAACGAAAACGTCAACCTTCTTCATGCCGTGGTCCATTGCCTTGCGGGCAGCGGACTCGGCAGCCATCTGAGCAGCGAAGGGGGTGGACTTACGGGAGCCCTTGAAGCCGACGTGGCCCGAGGAAGCCCAGGAAATCACAGCGCCCTTCGGGTCCGTGATGGACACGATGGTGTTGTTGAAGGTGGACTTGATGTATGCGTGGCCGTTGGCCACATTCTTCTTTACGACGCGACGGCCGGTACGGCGCGCGCCGGAACGAGTCTTCGGAGGCATAGGTTACTTCTTCTTTCCTGCGATCGTCTTCTTGGGTCCCTTGCGGGTACGAGCATTGGTCTTGGTGCGCTGACCACGAACCGGCAGACCACGGCGGTGGCGCAGGCCCTGGTAGGAACCAATCTCGATCTTGCGGCGAATATCGGCCTGGATCTCGCGGCGGAGGTCACCCTCCACCTTCCAGGTGTTCTCGATAACGTCACGCAGAGCGGACAGCTGCTCGTCGGTCAGATCCTTGGAGCGAAGATCAGGGGAGATGCCGGTCTTTTCCAGCAGCTCCTTGGAACGGGCGGGGCCGATTCCGAAGATGTAGGTCAGTGCGACCTCCATGCGCTTTTCGCGTGGCAGGTCAACACCAGCAAGGCGTGCCATAGGGCATTTTCCTTCCGGTTTAGCGGCGGTTTTCTCCACACTCGTCCCTGTTGATCCTTCGAGTATTTCGCGCGCAGCCACGGAAGGGACTGTGTAGGCACCAGGTGCCTGAATGTGCGAAACCAACACCCCAACTGTTGAGGTGTTGGAAGGAGGGCTCCGGCCGCCGCGGCCAGAGGTAGTGACTAAAAAGTGCTGTTAAGAGCACTTCCTAGATTGGATGTGTGGAGGCTTGACGTATTACTTGTAGCGGTAAACGATGCGCCCGCGGGTCAGGTCGTAGGGAGACAGCTCCACGACAACCCGATCCTCCGGGAGGATACGGATGTAGTGCTGGCGCATCTTGCCGGAAATGTGAGCCAATACCTTGTGGCCATTGTCCAGCTCGACACGGAACATCGCATTCGGCAGAGGCTCGACAATGCGACCCTCAACCTCGATGGCGCCTTCCTTCTTTGCCATATCCTCCAACGCTTCCCCAGCTCTTTTAGCTGGATGGGTGATGTTTTGCTACATGTGGTACTGGTTTTTCCGCACTCAGGCTGACTGTCTTAAGCAGCCATGGTCCGAATCATCGAACCCGTCGGGTACTGAAAGCCCATGCACCACCTGATTACAATACACGCGACCTGCGGGGATACCAAAACGCTGGTTTAGGCGTGCTGCTCTTCGCGGCGCAGCTGTCCCTTCGCCAAGCGGTTGACAGTCAGCGCGATTGCACCGTCGCCCGTGACGTTACATGCAGTACCGAAGGAGTCGATGGCGATGTAGGCAGCGATCATCAGTGCCACCTGGCCATCATCGAAGCCCAGCTGGGACTGCAGCAGGCCAACGGCTGCCATAATGGCGCCACCAGGAACGCCCGGAGCGGCAATCATCATCACACCCAGCAGGAAGATGAAGCCCAGCGCCATCCCCGGGGACATGTCGATTCCCGTCATGTACACAATGGAGAATGCGAACAGGGCGATCTTCTGCATAGAACCGGACAGGTGCACCGTGGCGCACAGCGGCACCACGAAGTCAGCCACGGACTGGGAAACGCCGTTCTTGCGTGTGCATTCCAGGGTCACAGGAATGGTTGCCGCGGAAGACGAGGTACCCAGCGCGGTGAAGTAGGCGGGCATCATGTTCCTCAGGGCAGTCAGCGGATTACGTCCGGCAAAAAGTCCGGCCAGCAGGAACTGGAGCGCCAGGATCACCCACGTCATCAGAACAGCCAGGATCAGCACCTTCGAGAACTGAGTCAGGGTTACCTTCAGGTTGCCGTTCATACCCATAGTCAGGAACACGCCAAAGATGTAGATCGGCAACAGAGGAATGATGAACTTCTGGATGACGTTCATGCTGACCTCGCGAAGTTCCTCGGCACCTCTGTACAGCACCTCCGTGCGCATCGAAGCCAAAGCAATGCCGACGGTGAAGGCCAGTAGCAGTGCCGACATCACGCCCATCGGCGGATCCATCTCGACGGAGAAGAACGGCTGCAGCGCACCTTCGTCGATGTCTTTCACCTCAACCATGGATTCGTTATTCAGCAGGGACGGGTAGGTGCCCTCTGCCACTCCATAGGCGATCAGGCCGGAGATGATGGTGGAGACGTAAGCGATACCAGCGGTCACGCCTAGCCACTTCCCTGCCCCACGCCCCAGGCTGGCGATCGCCGGGGTGATGAGGGAGAAGATCAGAACCGGAACAAAGAATCCCAGGAAACCGGAGAACAGACCATTAAACGTAGCGAATGTACGGCCGGCCCACTCCGGGAAGAACAGGCTGCACAGAATGCCCAGGCCAATGGCAACGATGATCTTGAAAAGCAGCGAATTAAGTAATCGGGATAGGTTCATGCCAGTTCTTCCCTCATGTCGGCGCTCATAGGAGCTTGTAGGTTCTCATGAAACGATTATGTTTAGCCTACTCTGACTACTTCTTTCTCCAATAATCACCCTCCGCCCACCATCCCCCGCCGTCACTCCCCCAGTGGCACCGCCCGGCGTCACTTCCGGGGCGTCAGGATCCGCGGCCCGTCGGCGGTCGCGGCGACTGTGTGCTCCCAGTGCGAGGAAAAGCTGCCGTCCAACGTCACCACCGACCACTCGTCGTCGAGCACGCGGGAATCGGCAGTCCCCAGCGCCAGCATCGGCTCGATGGCCAGCACGGATCCTTCCTGAATTTCCGGCCCGCGCCCGCCGCGGCCTTCGTTGGCCAGGTACGGATCCTCATGCATGGTGCGCCCGATACCGTGGCCGCCGTAGCCGTCGACGATCCACAGTTCCACGTCGAATTTCTCCTCGGCTGCGTCCGTCGCTTTCTCCAGCGCCCAGGACACATCGGTCAGCCGATTTCCCGGGATCATGGCCTTCAGCCCTTCGTGCAGAACCCATTCGGTTGCTCGGTTCAGCCGATCGTGCTCCTCAGCGATCTCCCCGATCCCGAAAGTCCAGGCGGAATCCCCCACCCAGCCATTCAGCGTAGCTCCACAGTCGATGGAGATCAGGTCGCCTTCCTTCAACACCACATCTGCGGCTGGGATGCCGTGGACGATCATGTCGTTCGGGCTCGCACAAATGGAGCCCGGGAAACCGCCGTAGCCCTTGAAAGTTGGGATTGCACCGTGGTCGCGGATCACCTGCTCAGCCACGCGGTCGAGGTCGAGCGTCGTCTTGCCCGGCGCCGCCGCCTTCTTGACCTCCTGCAGCGCCAGCCCCACGATCTCGCCTGCAGCCTGCATCGCATCTAGCTGCTCGGGTGTCTTCGCCACAATCTTTTTGTTCCTACGCCGGAAGCCCATTGGTGTTGTCTTCTTCCTGTACTTCTTGTCTGTTCTTGTTGTTTCTTGGTTCCATGACGCCCCCTCGCCGCCCAGAACCACAAATCCCGCCAGGTCGAACCGTGTGGGGCCGGCTGGCGGGATCAGCTGTGAATTGCGCGGGGTTTACTTGTCCAGCGCGTTCAGCGTGGTGGTGGAGATGTCCTCCACGGTGCCCTCTGCGTCGATGTTCAGCAGAATGTCCTTGTAGTGGTCGATCAGCGGGGCGGTCTCGTTGCGGTAGACCTCCAGGCGGGTGCGGATCGTGTCCTCGTTGTCATCGTTGCGTCCGCGGGCCAGCATGCGATCGACGACGACGTCTTCGGAGACTACGTAGTTGATCACTGCGTCCAGGGAGTGGCCGTCTTCCTGCAGCATCTGCTCCAGCAGCTCAGCCTGTTCGATGGTGCGGGGGAAGCCGTCCAGCAGGAAACCGTTGGCGGCATCGTCCTGGCCCAGTCGGTCACGCACCATGTTGGCAGTCACGGAGGTTGGAACCAGCTTGCCGGCATCCATGTACTCCTGCGCCTGCTTGCCCAAGTCGGTGCCCTGGGAGATGTTGGCGCGGAAAAGATCACCGGTAGAGATGTGCGGGATCTTCAGAGCATCGGACAGCAGGGAAGCTTGAGTGCCCTTGCCAGCGCCGGGAGGGCCGAGCAGAACTAGTCTCATTTCAGGAATCCTTCGTAGTTAGACTGCATGACTTGCGATTCGAGTTGCTTGATCGTGGTCAGGGCAACGGATACCAGAATCAGGATGGCGGTACCGCCGAAGGGCATCTGGCCCTGGCCGCTGGCCTGAGTCGTCTGCACGCCCATGTTGATGAGGATGTTCGGCAGTGCAGCGATGACAGCCAGGTAGATGGAACCGACGATCAGCAGACGGTTCATCACATATCCAAGGTACTCCGCGGTCGGGCGACCCGGGCGGATGCCCGGAATGAAGCCACCGTACTTCTTCATGTTATCCGCCTGATCGTAGGGATCGTACTGGACGGATACGTAGAAGAAGGAGAAGAAGATGATCAGACCGACGTACACCAGGATGTACTGCCATGCCGCAGGGTCAGACAGCACGGTCATAACGTTGCGGTTCCACCAGTTGTCCTGGCCAGCGGCCTCCGGATTGCCGGACTGGATGATCTGGGTAATCAGGATCGGCACGGTCAGCAGCGAGGACGCGAAGATCACGGGGATCACGCCAGCCTGGTTGACCTTCAGCGGCAGGTAGGTGGAGGTCTCGCCGTACTGGCGGCGACCGATCATGCGCTTTGCGTACTGGACCGGGATGCGGCGCTGACCCTGCTCGATGAAGACCACACCGACCACCAGGATCAGCACACCAACAACCACGCCGGCGAACACAAAGCCACCGGAGCTAGCAAGGATGGATGCACCCTGCCCCGGCAACGCGGTCGCAATACCCGCGAAGATGAGCAGCGACATACCGTTGCCAATGCCGCGGTCGGTGATCAACTCGCCCATCCACATCAGCAGCACAGCACCGGAGGTCATGACCATGACCATCACAATCAGGCCGAAGATGCCGGTATCTTCCTTCAGCACCGGCACGCCCTGACCCAGCAGCTGCTTACGGTCAGCCAGCGCCACGATGCCGGCGGACTGCAGAAGCGCGAGGGCGACGGTCAGGTAACGGGTGTACTCCGTCATCTTGGCCTGACCGGACTGGCCTTCCTTCTTCAGCTGCTCAAACTTCGGGATCACCACGGTCAGCAGCTGCACAATAATGGACGCCGTAATGTACGGCATAATTCCAACAGCGAAGACAGACAGCTTCAGCAGCGCGCCACCTGAGAACAGGTTGATCAGCGAGTACATCGCCGAGCTATCCGTCAGGCTATTGATCTGCGCTTGGATCCCGCCGTAGTCTACGCCGGGGGTTGGGATCTGGGCGCCGATGCGATAGAGGATGACCATCGCAAGAGAGAACAAAATCTTCTTGCGGAGATCATCGTTCTTGAACGCCGAGGAGATGGCGGACAAACTTGGCCTCCTGTGTAGTTTCTTACCTTTGTGCGGGATCTATTCGCTAGCGCACCTGCACTTTAAGATACGCCCGCGTAAAGAGGCGACACTAATTGCAACCTAGCCAGGTTAGCAGACAGGACAAATGCTTAGGAAACTGTACCACCTATAGCACGCAATATATCAAGTACCGCTTCGCGGTCTGACTGTATCGCTTCCCTGAGACGAGGGGCGGTGGGTACGTGGGCGTCAATAGGAAAGAAAAAAATCGCCCTGCCAGCGCAACAACGCACTGGCAGGGCGATGGATGAGGGCTAAGTTCGGCTAGGATCTAGCCAGCCGCTTACTTGGCCTCGGTGACGGTGCCACCGGCAGCCTCGATCTTCTGCTTTGCAGAACCCGAGAACTTGTTAGCGGTGACGTTCAGCTTCACGCTGATCTCACCGTTGCCCAGGATCTTCACCGGCTGGTTCTTGCGAGCCAGGCCAGCTGCAACGATGTCAGCAACGGTGACGTCGCCGCCCTTGGAGAATGCCTTCTCCAGGTCAGCCACGTTAACCACCTGGTAGGTGATCTTCGCGGGGTTACGGAAGCCCTTCAGCTTAGGCAGGCGCATGTGCAGTGGCATCTGGCCACCCTCGAATGCTGCCGAAACCTGCTTACGAGCCTTGGTGCCCTTGGTACCACGACCTGCGGTCTTACCCTTAGACGCCTCACCACGACCCACGCGGGTCTTGGCCTTCTTGGCGCCCGGAGCAGGGCGGAGGTCGTGGAGCTTAATTGGATCGCTCATGTTTACTCTCCTGCCACTTCTTCGACCTCGACCAGGTGGCGCACAACGTTGATCTGGCCACGGACGATCGGGCTATCCTCGCGGACAACTGCCTGGCCAATGCGCTTCAGGCCGAGGGAGCGCATGGAATTGCGCTGCTTCGGCTTGGTTCCGACCAAGCCCTTGGTCTGGGTAATCTTCAAAGCCATTTCTTATGCCCCCTGTCCTGCTGCACGTGCGCGCAGCATAGCGGCCGGAGCAACCTCGTCCAGAGACTTGCCACGGCGAGCGGCAACCTCTTCCGGACGGACCAGCTGCTTCAGGCCGTCTACGGTTGCGTGGACAACGTTGATGGCATTGTCGGAGCCCAGGGACTTCGACAGGATGTCCTGCACGCCGGCGCACTCCAGCACCGGGCGGGCAGCGCCACCGGCGATCACACCGGTACCAGGAGCTGCGGGCTTCATCATGACGATGCCTGCAGCAGCCTCACCCTGAACCGGGTGGGTGATGGTGCCGTTGATCATCGGAACGCGGAAGAAGTTCTTGCGAGCCTCTTCTGCGCCCTTCTGAATTGCGGCAGGAACTTCCTTAGCCTTGCCGTAGCCGACGCCGACCATGCCCTGGCCGTCGCCGACGATAACCAGCGCAGTGAAGCTGAAGCGGCGACCGCCCTTCACGACCTTCGAGACGCGGTTGATGGTAACCACGCGCTCGATGAACTGGCTGCGCTCGTCCTGCTGGTTGCGACGATCGTTGCGTCCGCCGCGATCGTTGTTGCGATCGTTGCGGCCGTTACGCTCGTTGCGCTCGTTGTTGTCGTTGTTCTCGGCGGAGCGTCCGCCGTTACGTTCACGTCCCGACATCACGCGTTCCTTCCGTTGGTGTTGTTCGTGGAGTTGGTCATTAGAACTTCAGACCACCTTCGCGGGCAGCGTCGGCCAGAGCGGCGACGCGGCCGTGGTACTTGTAGCCCGCACGGTCGAAGACGACGGCCTCGATGCCAGCGGCCTTGGCACGCTCGGCGATCAGCTGACCGACCTTCGCACCGCGAGCCTTCTTGTCGCCCTCCATGGCGCGCACATCGGCTTCCATCGTGGAAGCTGCGACCAGGGTGTGGCCTGCAACATCGTCGATGACCTGTGCGTGCATGTGGCGAGAGGTGCGGTGAACGACCAGACGCGGGGTCTCCGGGGTGCCGGAGAGGGTCTTGCGGATACGGAAGTGACGACGTGCGCGTGCGGTGCGACGGCGGGTGGAAATATCCTTGCCCACCGGCAGACGCTTTTCGTTTTGTGCAGTGTTGCTCATTACTTACCCGTCTTTCCGACCTTGCGACGGACCTGCTCGCCCTCGTAGCGAATGCCCTTGCCCTTGTAAGGATCGTCCTTACGCAGACGACGGATGTTCGCGGCGATCTGTCCGACCTTCTGCTTGTCGATACCAGCGATGGAGAACTTGGTGTTCCCATCCACGGCGAAGGTGATACCCTCCGGTGCCTCAATCAGCACAGGGTGAGAGTAACCCAGTGCGAACTCCAGGTTCTTACCCTTGAGCTGCACACGGTAACCAACACCGAAGATTTCCATGTTGATGGTGTAGCCCTTGGTCACGCCCTCGATCATGTTGAAGACCAGGGAACGGGACAGGCCGTGCAGGGAACGATTCTTGCGGTGATCATCCGGGCGGGAAACGACGATCTCGCCGCCTTCCTGTGCCACGGTGATCGGGGCCGGAATGTCCAGGTTCAGGGTGCCCTTCGGGCCCTTGACCTCTACAGACTGGCCGTTGATGTTGATGGTGACGCCAGAGGGGACAGCCACCGGTGCCTTGCCAACACGAGACATGGTTTAGACCTCCTCTAGTTACCAGACGTAGGCGAGAACTTCTCCGCCCACACCCTTGTTCTGTGCCTCACGGTCAGTCAGCAGGCCGTGGGACGTGGAAATGATAGCCACACCCAGGCCGCCGAGAACCTGCGGCAGCTCGTTGGACTTTGCGTACACACGAAGACCCGGCTTGGAAACACGGCGCAGTCCGGAGATAGAACGCTCGCGGGACGGGCCGTACTTCAGCTCGATGTCCAGGGTCTTGCCAACCTTGGCGTCATTGACGGTGTAGTTAGCGATGTAACCCTCCTCCTTCAGGATCTCGGCGATGTTCGCCTTGATCTTGGAGGAAGGCATGGAGACGGAATCGTGGAACGCGTTAGATGCGTTCCGCACGCGGGACAGCATGTCCGCGATGGGATCAGTCATGGTCATAAGTATTGACCCATAGCCTTTCTCATTGCGGTTCCCAGCCCACCCAGGATGCGTGTACCGCGCGCTTGCTGGCTACTTGCGCGCCCCATGCTAAATAACGTGGGGTGCTCGCCGCCGTGTCCGCGCGGCCGCTTTATTGGGCGAGGGGCCTACAACAAAGTGGTTTGATGTTTACACTGCTCACGTTGCTGACCCTGTTTTGGGCACGGGGCAACGCAAGACTCGATAACTCTAGCAATCACCTGCGGGTTTACCCAAATCGCTGTTGTTTGGGTCTGGACGCCCCTAGGACCAGAAATCCAGCAAGTCCGTCACATCCCAATCCCAGTCGCGGCCGAACCCGAAAGGTCCCCGCGCGGGCACGCCACCAAACGTAACTGTGATACTCCCCCACAGGTGCGGATCAAGGGAGCGGACGAAGCGTTCGCCGTAGACCGCCGCGAGCACATCTTCTTCCCAGTCCCCCGCCCGCTCAGCGAGAGTCTGATAGCCACCCCCGCTTGCCAGCTGATTGCGCAGGGCATCGCGTACTTGCACGCCTACCTCCGTGAGCTGAGGATCCCGGCAGTCGCCAATCCCGCGAATACGTAGGCGCTGTGGTCGGTGAACAAGGCCGGCGGAAATAAGGGGCGTCACAAAAGAATCAACCGCTTGCGACAACCGACGGCGACCAAAGAAGCGCAGGCGACCTTTGGTTCGACGCAAAACCGCGCGAGGATACGGCTGGGTTGCACGAAGAGGCGTGACGGGCAGCAAGACAGAAAGGTGGTTCTTGGGCGAGGACGGTAGAGCTCGAGCGATCGGGCCGAGCTTGTCGGCAAGGTTCCCGACCTGCAGGTCACCTTCGCGAAGGAGTTGCTGCACCGCGACCATGGTCATGTGCGCGCGGCCACCGCACAGCGCGGCAAGAGACATCGGATCCAACGACTGGAGGTGCTGGAGGCCTTGCTAGTTCAGGGCGAAAGCGCTGGGGTGATTGTAGGGATTATCCACGCTTTCAACCTACATTCGTTGAGCTGGGCGCTGGGGCAAATAGGGCGAACGGGACAGCCTCCCCCGCGTTACATGAGTTATGTCACATTATTCGGCAGCACCTTGAAAAACTGAGCCCACATTCATTACACATGCCTTACGTACACCTTGTACGAAGCTATTGGCCGCGAATCAATTCGCAGTTGATTCGACGGCCACAGTCGCGTTTAACGCGCATATCCGAACACCCCTCAAGAAAAGGAGATTCCTTTGAAGTTCAAGAAGTCCCTCGTCACCCTGGCTGCAGCGTCCTCCGTCGCAATGGCTGGCATCCCGGCCGCTACCGCTGAAGAGGTACCGGCTGCGCAGGACGCACCGGCCGCTGCTGCCACCGAGAACGAGGCTGGCAACAACGAGGCTGGCGCCGACGAGACCAAGCCTGCCGACGAAGCAAAGCCAGAGGACGAGTCCAAGCCTGCCGACGAGACCAAGCCCGAGGACGAGGCTGGCGCCGACGAGTCCAAGCCGGCTAACGGCTCCGCTGACAGCGAGAAGGGCCAGAAGCTGAAGGGCTCCATCGACAAGCTGATGGGCTGGGACGAGTCCACCTCCGTACTGAAGAAGATCCAGGACGTCATGGGCTTCATCGGCAAGATCGTGAAGACCTTCGCAGGTATCCCGGGCTCCTCCAAGTAAGAGGCCACCGCGCCGTGCCGATGGGCGCGCACCTAGACAAATAGAAAGACCCCCACTTCCCTACCTTCGAAGTTTCCTCGAAGGGGAAGCGGGGGTCTTTGTTGCGTTAGCGACTCAGCACTGAATTACTCAGCGGAGCCCTTCTGCTTGAACGGGAAGCCCAGCTCGCGCAGCAGTGCGCGGCCCTCGTCGTCGTTCGTAGCAGTGGTCACGACGGTGATGTTCATACCGCGCGGACGGTCGATCTTGTCCACGTCGATCTCGTAGAACATGGTCTGCTCGGTCAGGCCGAAGGTGTAGTTGCCGTGGCCGTCGAACTGTTGGTCGGACAGGCCGCGGAAGTCGCGAATACGCGGCAGCGCGACGGTCAGCAGGCGGTCCAGGAACTCCCACATACGGTCACCACGCAGGGTAACGCGGGCACCGATGGGCATGCCTTCACGCAGCTTGAAGTTAGCGATAGCCTTCTTCGCGGTGCGGATCTGCGGCTTCTGACCGGTGATCTTGGTCAGATCTTCGATTGCGCCGTTGATCAGCTTGGAATCGCGAGCAGCGTCGCCGACACCCATGTTGACGACAACCTTGGTGACGCCCGGGATCTGCATGACGTTCTCGTAGCTGAACTCGCCGTTCAGCTTCTCGCGGATTTCCTCACGGTAGCGAGTCTTCAAACGTGGGGTGTAGTTTTCGCTCATCGTTAGATGTCCTTCCCGTTGCGCTTGGACACGCGGATCTTCTTACCGTCTTCGTCGAAGCGGTAGCCGATACGGGTCGGGTTGCCGTCGGAGTCAACGACCATCACGTTGGACACGTGGATCGGAGCTTCCTGGGTAACGATGCCGCCGGACTCAGCGCCGCGCTCTGGAGCGGAGTTTGCAACGTGCTTCTTGATTCGGTTGACGCCCTCGACCAGGACCTTGTCGCGCTGCGGGTAGGCCTCGATGACCTTGCCCTTGGCACCCTTGTCCGGGCCGGAGATAACCAGTACGGTGTCGCCCTTACGGATCTTCATTTAGAGCACCTCCGGAGCCAGGGAAACGATCTTCATGAACTTCTTGTCGCGAAGCTCACGTGCGACCGGGCCGAAGATACGGGTGCCGCGGGGATCGTTGTCGTTTGCCTTGATGATGACAGCCGCGTTCTCGTCGAATGCGATGTAGGAGCCGTCCGGACGACGGGTCTCCTTCTTAGCGCGGACGATGACAGCCTTGACGATGTCGCCGGCCTTGACAGTGCCGCCCGGTGCAGCTTCCTTGACGGTTGCTACGACGACATCACCGATACCAGCGGAGCGTCGAACGGAACCACCGAGAGCACGGATGACCAGGATTTCCCGGGCACCGGTGTTGTCGGCAACTCGCAGACGCGATTCTTGCTGAATCACTTGAGTCTCCTAATTGACCTAGATGTTTTTGCGAATCGTGCGTGGGATTTCCGACCCTCGCGCACGCGGTCTGCGCCAGTGTGGCAGCCGGTTCTTCGTGAACTCGATGCGCCTTCTGGCAACCGCTATATTCTTCCACACCCCTACTGACCCAACAAAATCGCTCGTATCAGACATTCGGGAGTAGAGGCGCCATTTGTCCCACCGGGGGTGGTTTACCCTACCCCCGGCGGAATCTTTCTCTTTCCTTAATGACGCCACCCTGTAGATCAGTATTTTTGGACATCAAAAGGGTTTTCTAGGGAGCGCCGGTTAGCGCAACCCGGAGCACCCCAACCGCGAGTTTTTCTAATCCCCAGCCACGTTTCCCCACGCCAGCGCGCCATCAACTATAAACTGAGAGCTTTTCAAGATCGCCGACCTTCGCGCGCTAAATGCACCCCTCGTCCCAAGCAGCGCGTTTGCGTAATGCCGAAATACCACGCGCCAGCGATTACTCAAACGGTTATCAGCTCCCGCCAAGCACCCTCTAGGCGGACGAGGAGCTAATTCCCACTGTGCTTCCATGCAGCACCCGTGCTAGGTTGTTTGACGTACCCCGGCCCAAACCAGGCCGAAGCCCCCAACTTTTTCGTGAGGATTTAACACATGAAGCTCAAGAAGTCCCTGCTGGCTCTGACCACCGCCGCTACCGTTGCAGTTGCTGGCACCACCGCTGCAGTTGCTGCGGAAAACACGACCGCCGGCTCCCCTGCTACCACCCCCGGGAACGGCACCGACAACGGTGACAAGACCGACCCCGATCCGAGCAAGGAGCTGACCGACAAGGAGAAGCAGAAGAAGGAGCGCCAGGAGAAGCTGGCCGGCTCCGCAAACAAGTTCTTCGACTGGAACGACAAGACCTCCGGCCTGGATAAGATGAAGAGCGTTGTCACCCTGATCACCACCATTGGTGCTCTGGTTGCCGGCATCGTTACCCTGGCTTCCAACTTCGGCAAGATCGAGAAGCTGTTCAAGTAAGAACACTCGGTTCCACTAGGAACTTTAAGCCTCGCCGCGGTCCCTGGATCGTCGCGGGGCTTAATCTATATCCTCATCTTTTCTATTTGCTTTAGGCAAGGGTAAGCTAACCCTCACTATGACCTCGAGCCCTTCTGCCTTAAGCACCCCAGCGAACACTTCCGCGTACCGCGTGGCCTTCTCTGACCACCAACTCCTGACCGCCCCAGCTGAACCACACCACCGGATCATCCGCGCCACCGTTTACGACGTCAACACCCCAGCAGAAAACCTGAAACGGATTGTCATCCATTCCCCCGAACTGGTCGGCTTTCAGCTTTCCGGCCCCGACGAGTTCTTTGGTCTTCTTATGCCGCCAAACCCCCACGAGGATCTTCATTTGCCTCTCTACAGTGGCGACACCAATATCCGTGCATGCGTCGCAGGCATGCCAGACGACCAGCGCCCAAATCTACGTTGGTATACCGTTCGCTCATTCGATCCCGAGCGTGGGCTGATAGCCTTCGACGTAGCGACTCACGGCGTCAAGAACCCTAATGATGAGAACGTCGGACCAGGACTTGCCTGGACCCTTGAGGCTCGCACCGGCGATCAGGTAGGAATCTGGACAGGCCGGGGGCTATGGCACCGTGCACACAGTTCGCAAACGCTAGTCGCAGACCCATCTGCCGCGCCTTCCGTTCGTGCCATCTTGGAATACATGCAAACCTTCGTCCCGGAACAGTTGTGCGACATGCACGTCATTGTGGTCGCCGAGAGCCAGCAGGACCTCGAGCCGTCCCTCATCGCCGACTGGGAAAGCAAACTGGGCAGCCTAGAAGTGTTGTTCAGCGCGACAACGGATTTCAGTACGGCAGTGATGTCTCACCTGCAGCAACTGGACCGCGTCGAACACCCTGCAACGCAATCGAAGTACGTCTGGGTCGCTGGCGAAGGCCAGCTTTGCAAGGATGTTCGACACCACGTAGTTCACACTTGGGGCCTCAACATTGAATCCGTGAAGTGGCACCCGTATTGGTTCCTTGGCAGGGCGCGACCTTAATTAGCTACAATTCCTCGCGGCACGATGATCGGCGCCGGACCGCGGGGATCTTCCCACACCTCGGCATTCAGGCCATATGCCTCGCGCAGGACATCCACCGTCAAAGCCTCCTTTGGAGACCCCTCGGCGATCTTTTGCCCATCCTTCATGACGATCATCTCGTCGCTAAAAGCTCCCGCCAGGCCAAGATCATGAAGCACGGTAATCACCGTCTTGCCCTCTTGAGCGAGCTCCCGCACGATACTTAGAATCTCTATCGCATGCGCCGGATCTAGGTAGGTAGTTGGTTCGTCCAACAGCACAACTGGCGTATCCTGCGCCAATACCATCGCCATCCAGACGCGCTGCCGTTGGCCGCCGGATAGCTCCGCCACGTCGCGGGCAACAAGATGGTCAACCTTCGTCTTCTTCAGCGCCTCGCGCACCTTTTCTTTATCTTCTGACGCCGTCGCTCCCCCACCCCAGAGCGATCGACGATAAGGGTGACGTCCGCGCTCCACAAGTTCTCCAACGGTCAACCCCGCCGGACACAGCGGGTGCTGTGGCAAAAGCGCAATTAGTTGGGCGGCTTCACGCGCCCGCAAACGATGCACGTCCTTATCCTCTGCAAGAACACGTCCTTCGGTGGGAGCAAGCAGCCGAGAAAGCGTCTTGAGCAGCGTTGACTTACCACAACCATTGGGGCCTAAGAGCGTGGTGACCTTCCCCGGCTCTGCAGTGAAAGACACGTTCTTAACAATGCTTGGGCCGTCGTTGTAGCCCACGGTGACGCGATCAACACGAACGTTCATTGAACCATTCCTTTCAGAGTTCCGCGACGGGCTGCCAACCACACAAGCAACACCAGCGCGGGGCCACCGATGATGGCGGTAACCAAACCCACAGGGGATGTAAATGGCAGTGCGCCCGCTACGACGGCGCACGCAGCTAATAGAGCTGCACCTGCGAAAGTAGAGCACAGCGGATGGGGCGTGGGCGTTCCGGCCACCAGCTTGGCCAGCTGAGGAGCCAACAGTGCCACGAATCCAATTGGGCCGACAAAGGAAACCACCACCGCGACAATGCCCGTTGCGGCAATGAGCAAAATAGCGCGCACCCTCGTGACATCTACACCAAGTGTGGACGCGGTGGCGTCATCATGAGAAAGCAGAGGAACGTCGCGCGTAACGCAAAGGCCTAAAACTACGAAGGGCAATAGGCCCAACGCCATAGGCAACAATGCCTCCGTACGCACAAACCCGGTAGATCCAGCGAGCCAGGTTTGGGCATCCGTGGCACGAGTCAAGTCAGCCCTGAGCAGGAGATACTGCACTAAGGACTGTGTGAGGAACGACAGTGCCAGGCCGATGACCACTACGCGCTGGGACGTCCCGAAACCACCGAGTAGAACGAGCAAACCAACGATTACTAGTGCGCCAACCAAAGCGAGTGCAGCACGCCACCAGAATGTCGGCAACTCCTCGCTCCATGCGGGGCGGGCGACTACGGTACCCGCCACTACCAAAACCGCCGCGCCACCGGAGACACCGAGAATGTCCGGGCTAGCTAGCGGATTGCGAGCCATGGTCTGGGTCCACGCGCCGGCCAGCCCCAGCGCCGCGCCGACCAGAACGGTAGCGATTGCTACAGGCAGGCGGAGATCCCACACCACGTTGATTGCTTGCTGCGTTCCTCCACCGGTGAGCACTTCGATGACCTCCACCGGACTGAGCTTCACCGCGCCTTGCCCCAGAATTAGGCAATAACAAAAAGCTGCTATGAGGGCGAACCCTGAAGTAGCTGCCAGGATGCGTCTTTTTCGTGAACGCTTGATGCTACCGATAGACGTCGTATTACTCATATCGCTAGCTCCGAGTTATTCGAGGTTGGAGAGTTTTCCTTACGCCGTACCGCCAGAATCATCACCGGGGCACCGACAATCGCCAGGACAATGGACATTTCTAGCTCGTTAGGCTGCAGGACGAAGCGGCCAACAATATCGGCCAGCAACACAGCCGCGCCACCAACAATGCCGGTCGGCAGCAAGAGTCGGGTAAGGGCCGGACCAGTGAACGGGCGCAGTAAGTGCGGCACGGCGAAGCCCACGAAGGTCACAAGCCCCACGGTAGCTGTCGCGGAACCGGCGAGGATGATCACCGCTGCTGCCGCCAACACACGGGTTCTCGTGGGCGAACTGCCAAGGGAACGGGCGGAGTCCTCTCCCATCGCAAGTAGATCCAGCGGGCGTGCTGCAAGCGCACCGCATAGAGCGCCTAGCGCTAGGCCTAAAGCGGCCAATGCCACGTCGTCCATACCCCGCCCAGCCGTAGAGCCAACAGTCCACCGGCGGAGCCCCTCCAGGGTGTCGGAAGAGTAGAGACTCAGCATGTTCGTCGCCGCTTGCAGGGCAAAGGTTACTCCCACGCCCACGAGTACCAGAGTTAGCGGGTTACGCGATACACGGGAAATCAACAGCACGATCAGAGCAGCGACGGTCGCTCCGAGGAGCCCCACAAGTGTCCGCTCCCCGACCGTCGTTGCCCACCCCAACGTCAGCGCTGTGGCGACTGCGAAACTCGCCCCAGCGTTCACGCCGATAATGCCAGGATCTGCCAAGGGGTTGCGGGTCCAGCTCTGGGAAATGGCACCCGCCATAGCCAGAGCTGCGCCTGTGATCACAGCCAAGAGAGTGCGCGGAACGCGCAGATCCCAAATAATGCCGGACTGTTCAGCATTAATGCCGGACTGCACGGACGGGTGCGGACCATGCATGAGAATGCTGGTCACTTCGCCAATGGAAAGGTCCTTGGAACCCAGGTACAGGGAGGCGACCAGCAGCAATGCCAAGCCAACGAGTGTGGCCAGAATATGCAATCGCCTGGAATGAACCAAAGAATGTCGAATTATTGACACGGACACTTTCAACTAAACTGCGTCAGAGAATTTCTCGACTGCCCAGGGGATAGTCAATGGATTCGGCATGCTCATCGCATTTCCGACGTTTTCATCCATCCAGTGGACCTTGCCTTCGCGAACGACATCCAACTTGCTGAATGTCGGATCCTTCTTCAGGGTATCGGCAGCTCCCTGGTAATCAAGAACGAACAGGTAATCGACATTGTTGAGGTCGCTGTAGTTTTCAGGCGCGATGTCGCGGTAGAACTCGCCCCCGTTACCTTCGAGTTCCTTCGGGATCTCGAATCCTAGGTTTTCGATGAACTGGCCTCGGCCGTCACCGGAGGTGTACAAGCCGATCTTGCCCTGATAGGGCATGACGATAGCCGCTCGCTTACCCTTGAGTTCAGGGTGCTGCTTTTTGAAGTCGTCGAAGGCCTTCTGCGTTTCCTTGACGAGCTTGTCGCCTTCTGCTTGCTTGTCTACAGCGCCGGCGATCTGGTTAACCTGATCCCGCCACGGAATCTGCCAGTCCGTCGCCCCCTCTGGCTTGAGGGTGGTCGGGGCAATGTCGTTGAGGGCCTTCTTCGCCTGCGCATCCACAGCGGAGTTCACCGCAATGATCTTGTCCGGATCAGCGGCAGAGATCTTCTCCAAGATCTCAGCAGTGAATCCGGTGGCCGTACCGTAGACCACCTCTGGTTTGTTGTCGCCAAGCTTGTCGGTAGCCCATGGGCCGACGCCGGACGCATCAACATCTCCCTCAGCACCCCAGGGCGCTACGAGGACTGGTTGGATGCCAAGGGCGAGCAAGGTATCGCTGTCTCCCAGGCCAACTGCGGCGATGCGCTCGTCCCCGGTGCCCTCATTTTTTGACGCCGCCGCGTCATCGCCTCGGGAGCAACCAGACAGAACAAGAGTGGATGCTGCCAAGACAGCGGCGGTCTTCAGTGCCGCTCGACGGGTCAGCGAATTGTTTCGAAACATGTGGAAGCCTAACGTGTAAGGAACTCTTTGAGGCGCTGTAAAGTACCCGTAGCCCCAAGAGACTGATGGCCTCTTTCAGCTACGGTGGATTCAGCAATCGCGCCCGTTTTACACAGGGTAGGCTAACAACAAAACAGGCTACCCTAAGTTAATTATTTTGGGGGATGTGTAGCCGCCGATATGGAGGCAGCTCAGCCGCTAGGGGCCAGCCGACAGGGGGCACTTTAGAAACGGTTTAGCAAACCACCAAACGTCCGCCACTCCTCCGCACGCTTCGCCCGAGACAAATATCCTGAGGTTCGCCCTACCACCGGCAGTTACCTACCTCCCCTCCCCACCTCGAACAGCTGGGCACTCCACCCCACCGCCTGCTGCGAACGCGCTACCGCACCCACGGCAGCCAGGTGCTTCGCAATCACACGGGCCGTGGGCAGCTGCGATCCATACAGAACGAGGCGTGATAAATCTTCCTCGTAGTCATGATCCTCGGCCCCGCTTTCCTGCAACACTGGGGTCACCAGGAACAGCTGCGCCCCAGAACGTAGTACGGCAGCCACCAACTGCTGCAGCTCTATAGCTGGCCAACGTCGCCACGGATCAACCAGCACCACAGCATCTACCTGCTCGCACAAAGTAGCCACTGTGCCAGCCCAATCCGCCCGGCGCACATCCTCACCGCTACGCCCAACCGTTGGAGCGTGCAGTGCACTATAGCGAGCACGATCCCGGCGGCGTGGAGCAATATCGCGCAGCATAACCTCCTCTGCGCTGGCCCCAGGCTCCGTCATCGCTGCAGTTGTTGCGCCTACTGAAATCCTTGCGTCATCTTCTGCCTCCGAAAACGACCCCAACACCACGGCGTTGGCCTGCGGTATCTTACGTAGAATCTCATCCGCATACACCGCCGCGGCCGGACCTCCCACCGCGCACCGAAGCGAGCCAGCATCCTGTCGCGCTAGTAGCTTGCTGCTCAGAATCTCCGCTGCGGCCGGGGCCGACCACTGAGCGCTGGAGGCCGCCTGATCGTGTTCCTCCACGGCCAGTTGTGGCTGGGTTTGCACAATGTAGTCCCAGCGGTGCTCGCCCGTATCAGCCGGATTCTGCAGTGCCTGCCCTAGCTGGCCAAGTGCTGCGGTCTTGGCGGCTGCCGGCCCGGTAATCCAATCCCTTACTGGAGAATCCGGGTTTGCCAACTCGCTGCCCAGCGCAGTGAGGCCGATTCGAACCGCCCGTTGGTCCGCCACATCCTCCGCTGAGCTATCCAGTGCTGCATCCGCCGACAAAGTCACTAACCCCACTGCCTCCAGGTAACGCGCAATCCGGAGAGCCAGCTCCTGCTGCAGGCCAGTTGCTGCGGCCAGTTGATCCACTCGATCCTCGCCCTCATCAATCAGGCCAAAAATCCCCAACCCTACGGCTTGGCGCACCAGAATCGCCGACCCCATTTCGGTGAGTTCATGCAGCTCAATCAACGCATTACGGTGGCTCATCACAGCCCCTGTCTCCGCCCCCTCACTGTCGCCCTGCGTAGCCGTCGCCCCTGCTTCCGATTGTGCCGGTGCCATTGCGCGCCAGTACCCCGTAATCTCCACGTTTTCCCGCGGAATCCCCAGAGCTCGAACCCAGCGTCGGATCGCCTTCAATCGCCCGGCCTCTCCCGCAGCCCATACATAGGGCATCGCGGCGGGCTCGGCCGCCCACTCTGGGTGTTCTCCGTACAACTCGGTAGCTTTCGCCACGAAGTCCCCGCCCTCGTCTCGCACCTGCCAGTGAATGTCCACCTGTGCTTCGAACTCCAGTCGCTGGACATGTGCCCGCGTGGCTACCTCAATAATCGCCACTGCCCTATACCCGGCGGGCAAAGACTCTATACAGCGAGCAATCGCCGGCAGCGCCGTCTCGTCGCCCACCATCAGTAGCCACGGAGTGTGGGTGGGCAGCGCTGCGCAAGACTTCGGCCCTGCGATATACAGGGGATCTCCCGGTCGAGCTCGTGCGGACCAGTCCTCGGCCAGGCCTTGGCCATGCCGCGCGAAGTCTACGACGAGGCGGCCCTGGGAGGCGTCGAATGAACGGACGGTATATGTCCGAAACAGATCTTTGACCTCCTCTTGCCATAGCACCGTCGCGTCCTCCCGTGTGATGGGGTGAGGGCGCTCCCCGGTGGCCGGGTCTGGGAAGATGATGCGGATATCGTCGTCGAAACCATCGCTGACTAGCGGTGGTGCGTCTACGCCGAACGCACTATGGGCGCGTAGTTGTTCGCCCGTCAGAGTAATGCGACGCATCCCTGGTGTGATGTCCTCGATGTCATCGACCTGCAGTTCGCGGATCGTAATGGGGTAGATTTCCCTGTCTCGGCTATTCCTCGCCATGGTCATTCCTTTCTCGTTTCTGGGTTGGCGGTGTGCGGTGAGTCGGTGTGTAGCGGGTCAGTGCGCAGGGTCGGCATGCGGTGGGGCGGCATGCGCAGGGTCGATGCCTGTCGCCTCGGGTGCTGACCGGTCAGCCGAACTCTTGTCCAGCAGCCGCGGTGCCCATTGCTGGAAAACGTTCTTCCAGCCATCGGCTTTCACCAGCTGCGCGTGCGTAAGTTCAAGCTCGCTCACCTGCACCGGATACGCCCCCGGACGGCGCCTCCACGCAGCAGCCGGATCCCACTGCCCGTGTGCCACATCACTGTTGTTTTGCGTTGCCACCACTAGCTCGACCCGGCCTTCGTAGCTGGTGGGTGCTGCTGTGTGCAGCAACTGCATGCAGAAACGGATGTTGCTTTCTATATCGACGCCCACAGTACCCAATTCGTGTGACATCCCATCGGCACGCGCAATTGCCCGAACGTCGTAGTCACCAAAGGCTGTCCTGCCATCGGGCGTGCCCGGCGGCAAGGAATGCGTACCGGAGCTGGGGCTGCTGCCGCTGGGGTAGGCGTCAAGAATTCCTAAGAACCGCACCTCATAGCCCCGGCGCTGCAACGCGGCAGCGATGTTTTCAGCCACCACGCCACCGAAAGAGTAGCCCACCAACATGAAGGGTCCTTCTTGTTGCTCGGCCAGGATCTGTTCGGTGTAGAGCTCCGCTAGCTCGGCCAGTGTTTCCACCTGGGGTAGCGGGGACGGTAGTTCGATCAGGCGGGTGTCGAACTCAGTGTCCGCCAGAAGGCTGGCCAGCGGGGCGAAGGCCAAGCCATGTCCGCCGATCGGATGGAGGCACCACACCGGGCGGCGTTGCGAATGCCCGGCAGTCTGTAAGCGCTGGGATTGCTGCGGCTTCGGCAGCTGCTTAGCCTTCATAGCTCCACCAGTGCCCTGCCCCAGCCGTTCCGCGATGGCTGCCGGAGTACCAGCATCCACAATGTCCTGGATCTTCAACTGCATGCCCTGCTTGCGCAGCACACCCATCAAACGCATGGCCAGCAGGGAGTCACCACCGGAGGTGAAGAAGTTCTCTTCGGGGCCGATCGGGTTGCCTAGCAAGCTCTCCATGGCGGCCTGCACCTGGGCGCATACGGGGTTGTCCTCGGAAAGCTCCCGGTTACCGGTATTGCACGTATCCGCTTCCTCTACTTCGCTGTGCCCATCTAATTCTATTTGCCCGTCCGCTGGCTCCTCAAACTCGCCGCGCTCCGGAAGCAACTCCACCAACCGGAGATCCCTACCGGTGGCGGCGTCGCACAGTGCATTGAGGAATGTGCCGAACCACCTCGCGGCGGCGTCAGGAAGAATGCGTTCCACCACATCCGGACGGTGCACCAGCGTAATTTCCAAAACGTCCCCGGGCGGGCACACGACAGTCAGCGGGTAATGTGTGCGACCGCTGGTGCGCAGCCCCTGGATGCGCAGGCACGACTCGGAGGTCTCCACTGTGTGTGGACCGCTCGGTGCACCGAAGTGTGCGTGATGGTCGTACACCACCGCGGTGTCGAACAACGGTGCACTTCCCACCAGGGTCTCGATCTCCTGTAGCGGCGTGGTCTGGTTCTCGCTGATCAGCACCATGGTGTCTGCCACCTGTCGCACGGTATGGCGCAGCGTGTGCCCCGGTTCGAGTTGTACGTGCAACGGGAGTGTGGTGATGAACATGCCCACCGCACTAGCCATTCGCGGCTGCTCCGCGGACCGGCCGGAAAGAGTCACCCCCGTAGTCACTCGGCGCCCACCATGCAGCGCAGCCAGCGTGAGCAACCATGCGGTTTGTACCAGTACACTGGGTGTGGTTCCTAGGCTCGCCGCGGCGGTTGCCACCCGCCCATCTGTGTCGCGGTGCAGTACGTGCGGCACCTCTGGGGCTTCTGTTGTGCTCTTTTTACTTGACGCCACCGGCCGCAAGCCCGCAATCACACCTCCGTGCTCGCCTGTGCGGCTGGCCTCATGGGGCTGATCGGTGCCGGTGAAAATCTGTTGCCAGGCGCGGTATTCCCGCTCTAGTTGTTCGACGCTGCGTTGGCACAGGCTTCGAGCAAATTCCGCGAAGGAGGGCGCGGGGTCCAGATCCTCGCCGCTTAGCAGTCGCTGCAAATCCTGCAGCATCACGGCGGTGGACCAGCCATCGGTGAGGACGTGATGGCTGCCCAGCACAAGTGTGGCAGGGCGGTTGGTTTCTAGTCGGTTACTCTCTGGCAACAGCACCAGGTCTGCGGTGACTAGCGGGCCGGATTCCAGGTCCACGGCGCGGTGGCCACGCAACTCCCGTAGCTGTTCCACGAACGCATGCGCTGCAGCCGGTGAGAAGTCTCTGCAATCGTGGATTGTCCAGGGCAGATCGAGCCGCTCCGGAATCAGCATCAGCGGGAGGTCGCTGCAATCGAACACGGCGCGCAGTGCTGCGTGGCGGCGCAGAATTGCCCGCATCGACTGGTGGATAAGCTCTGGGGAGGCCACACCAGTAAGGTCCACGGCGGCGGCAATGACGTAGCGGTCGGTTCCGGCCAATCCGTGGAACAGCAGCCCCTGCTGGGAAGCAGTAGCCGGGACAATGTCTTCCAGGGGACCGTGGGCGGCTTCCAGGGAGCGCAGATGAGCAACGCTGAGGGTCGGTGTGGGCTGGTTGGTTGAGCTGTGGCCTAGCCGAGGGTTCGTCGGCTGTGTATCGAATGCCCGGTAGTCGCTAGGTAGTGCTTGGCGCAGTACCAACCGATCCGCGACCAGCAGGTCCCGCGCCGCACGTTGTAGCTGTTCGTGCAGTTTCTCCAGCACGGTCGGGGATGCATCCCTGAGTGCTGCCAGGTCCGCCACGTATTCCACGTCTGCGCCGTCCGAGGTGAGGAAGACATTTATCGTCAGAGCCTCCGTCATCCGCCGGTCGTCGGATTCCAACACGCCGAAGCTCTCCTCCGGCTGGGCATCCAGAACATTAATCACCACACGACGGTTTGGAGGGCACGAAGCTGGATCCCACGGCTGAGCCTGCGACTCGGCCTCGCGCCCAGCGCGAACCCACGCTGCCATAAACCTCGGAGAATTGGCGGATGAATGAACGGAGGCACCGTCAGCCCTCGCAGAGAAAGCCCAACGCTCCTCCGTAGTGAACCAACCGATCAGCTCCATGCAATCCACCGCGCTACCGGTGCTGCCATAGTCACCAGAACGAGTGGCACCGGTGCCGCCATCGCGGCCGTGCCCTTCCACCACCAGCTGAAGCTCGGTCAAACCTACGGCCTGCAGCGCTTGCGCTAACAATGACACCACCACGACCTGTCGGTCTGTTCGAAAACGCTGCGCCAGCTCGGCACTCATCGCCGCAGCATCCGGCATCGCAATTTTTCGCCACATCATCGTGGCCTGTCCCCGTGGGCATAGCAGTTTCTCCGGCAACTCCGGCAAGACCGACAGCTCCGCCGATCCCGGTGGCACGTTCTGCACGGCCTGGTGCTCCACGGCACGCTGCATCCCGTGGGCGCGCAGGAGGCCGGTGAGCGCGGGAAGCTTCACGTTGGCGTCAATTAATACAGCATTCCACTCGCGCTGCAGGTTCGGCCAGGACAGCGCATCGATTGCCAGGTGGTGCACCATCACCAGCGCGCCTTCCCCGCACAGTCCGACCTGCCACATCACTCCACGATCGGGGGCTATGCGGGCGGCCAGCTGCTCCACCGGATCTGGGCCGTCCGGCGCAAGCTCCACCACAATCTCCTCGGCGTTGGCCAGTGGCACACGCGGGATCAGCTGCACTACGTTGTCCCAGTCCAGCAACATCCGCAGGCTCGCATGCCGGCGCTGAAGCACCTCCACCGCGCGTAGCACATCGGTTTGGCCGCACCCGGGTGGCATATCTAGCCACCGGTACATCACGTGGCGACGCATCGCATGCACAGTGGGCGCAGCTGCAATCTGCGTGCGTGCCACCGGACTCCACGGCAATACACCCCAATCCAGCCATTGATTGTCCCCATTATTGGAGATCGAATTACCCCCCTTGCCCAGGTCTTCACCAGAACTAAGGTCGGTCGGGCGCGCAGCCTGCGAAGCCTGGGGAGCCTGCGGATTCTGCGGAGGACGGAAGGCCAATGGAATCTGCGCTAACGCAATGCCGCCCATTAGGTCCTTCGGCTGCAACAGCAGCCCCTGCTGACGTGCGCGAGAGGCCACATGAAGAGCAGCAATACTCTCCCCTCCCAAACTGATGAAGTCCTGATCAGGATCAGTCTGCTGCGGCGGTAGATGGAGGACATCACACACCGTGCGATGCAGCAGGAGGTGGGCAGGGTCGAGCGGCGCAAGCGGGTCGTTTTTACCGCTTGTAGTTGCGTTACCTGCGCTAGAGACCTCCACGCGTTCGGTCGCCTCGGGGGCTGCGGTATCCTCCTTCGCACCAGCGGTCGGCGGCTGCAGTCCGTATCCGGCGATGGCCTCCCGGTCGATCTTGCCGGAGGTGGTGGTGGGCAGCGCTCGCACTGGATGGATGCGCCGGGGGATCGCCGCGGCGGGTAAAGCAGCTTGCAACTGGTGCCGGATAGCGGTCAGATCTGAAGCGTCCACGGGCCAATCCCCTACCACCGCAGCAACCAACACAGTGGCCTGCCCACTGCGATTCAGTGGTGCCACGGCGCAGTGCCGCACGCCGTTCACGCTGGCTAGTACAGCTTCCACTTCGGCCAGCTCCACGCGCTGCCCATTGATCTCGACTTGCTCATCGGCACGCCCCAGAAACTGGTAGCCCCGCCCAGGAATCCATCGTGCCCGATCCCCGGTGCGGTAAATGCGCTCCGGAGCCCGACGCGGGTCGATGCGAACGTCCTCCTTGAACGCCGCATCGGTGGCCTCCGGAAGGCCACGGTAGCCGAGTGCCAGCTGTGGACCGGCTAGAACCAGTTCGCCTACTTCTTGGTCTCCTACCAGCTGCAGGGCGTTATCCACCAGGTAGGCACGCATACCGGCAACGGGCCGCCCCAGGTGCGCCACGCCCGGCTCCACTCGGGCCAAAAGGGCATCTACAGTGCTTTCGGTGGGGCCATAGGCATTGACGACCTCCAGGCCGGTGGCCGCCAGGTGATCCCACAGCTCAGCGGGCAGCTCTTCGCCACCCAAAACCACTAACTGCAGGCTCGGTACTTTCTCCAATAGCTGCGCGGCCAACAACGCCTTCATCATGGAGGGAGTCGTATCCACCACATTGATCTGCTGTGTAGCGAAGTGTTCCACCAGCTTGTCTGCATCCCCAGTGGCCTGTTCCGGGTAGAGGTGCACGTCGTGGCCCGCCAGCAGCCACAGCAACTGGTCGAATGCTGCATCGAAACTGAAAGACGCCGTATGCGCCACCACCGCGTGCGGCCTGTCATACAATCCACTGCGGTGTTGGGCAAACAGAGAGCTAATTGCACGGCGGGGAACCTCCACGCCCTTGGGCTTGCCGGTGGATCCAGAAGTATAGATCAGGTAGGCCAATTGCTCCGGGTCTGGACAGGCTGCCGATTCCGCGGACCGTTCTACGGCGTTCTCCTCCGAGGTGGTACTCCCCAAGGCTAGGGCGTAGCGGATGGCCGCCGCATCCACACTGGCTACCGGTTCAGCGTTCGCATGGATTTGCTCACGGCGCTGGACAGGACTGGTGGGATCGATATAGACGAAGGGCACGCCCGCGGCGAAAGCGGCCAACACAGCAAGGACCAATTCGCGTCCCCGCTCCATCTCGAGAGCGAGCACTGGTCGCGCCCTATCCTGCTTGGTGGCTTGTTCCGCCTGGCGCCACCTGTCGCTTCCCAAAACCTCACGGCGAAAGTAACCAGCCAGGCGATGCACTGTAGCGTGGAGATCCTTGCTGTCCAGCACTGCAGCGCCCAGTACCTCGCCATCCAACACCTCAGTTCCGGGCTCGGTATCCCAACCATCGGCAGTGTGAACCACCAGATGTGCCTGTGTGCGGTTTCGCAGCGTGGACAAAGCGGTGCTCAGAGCGTCCTGCGATCGGCTATTTTCGGCCACTTCGACACCTTGGGCGCGCCGCTGCTCTAACATTTCCACGCGCCGTCTCTGGCTATGCAGTGGCAGCTCCCCGATCTTTCGGGACGTGTCTTCAAGCGCCTGACACGTGAACTCCCGCAGTGCCTCCAACCGAGCCCGCGCATGCTCGGCACTCACGCGGGCCGGATCCGTCTCAAAAGCCATGTCCAGTCCGCCATCCTCGGCCGGGGTGAGCACCAATCCCAAATCCTCCGGCGGCCCACCCGCCACATTGCGCAACCGCCCCGGAACCCCCGCGAAATCCGCCCGGGTGGTGAAGGCCTTAGCATTCACTCCCACTCCGTGTAGCACATCAGCCACCCGGGAGTCCCCCGTGATCTGCGGTAGGCTCTCTCCACGCAGTCGCTGGTGGGCCAGCAGACCATGCAGCGACTCCACCGCATGGTGTAGATACTCCTGCACCGTTTGTTGATTGTCGACGTTGACTCGCAGTGGCAGCACATTGACGGCCATTGCAGGCGTGCGGAGCTCTCGCGTATGCGAGCGTGCCATCACGGGCACAGCCAGGAATTGTTCGCTGGTCGAGCGTGGAGCCAACAGACGGTGAACAAACGCCCCGTACAGTGCGATCATGAGCTCTACCCACGTAATCTGCTCATCAGTAGCGGCTTTCGTGGCCGTCTCCATGATCTCCGACCCCAGACGCACGGTGGTGGTGATTGTGGTTTGCCCTGTGCCTTCTGCTTTTGTGGCCGTATTCATCGTGGCGCGCTCAGCAACTTCCGGAAGCTGTGCGAGTACGGACGTCCAATACTGTTTATCCCGGGTATGCTCCGCGGATTCGCGGTACTCCTGATCCAGCGCCACCAGTTCGGACAGCGAAGCTGCCCGGAATGGACGAGCCTGCTTTCCTGCCACGCGAGCGGTATAAATCTGACTAAGGCGACGCGTGAGCAGGGAAGCCGAGAAGCCATCGACAATAAGGTGATGATAAAGCTGGACAACCCAGGTCTCGGTGTCGTCGAGAAGAATAATGACATAACGACACAACGGCTGATCCACCATGGTGCGCATCGTCTCGGCGCATTCGGCGCGTAGCGCATCCACCCAGGCTTCCGCGCTGCGCTGGGGATCCGCGGCGTGCCGCACGTCAATCACGCGGTCGACGCCGGGGCCTTCCTGTACCACGGACTGTTGCGGGGTAAGGCCATCCGTCGTGACGCGCACGCGCAATGTCTCAGCTTCCTGTTGCAGCTGTGCAATGGAGTGCTGCAGAGTTTCCAGCTCAATGTGCCCTGGCCCCAGGTGCAGTACCTCACCAACCACGTAGTAGGGCGATTCGGGGTTGAGCTTTTGGGCGTTCCAGACACCGTATTGAGCGCTCGTTAACGGCAGCGTAGAAGACAAGTAAAGTTCCTTGTGAGTCGGCGGGCGGCAGCGGGGAGGCGAGTGCGCGAACAAGAAAAGGCATAAGAAAACACCCCACGCTGCCACACCGGGCGACACACTCGCGAGGGGTGCTGGAGAAAAAGAGACTAAGAGATCTTTTTCAAGGTAGGCTTGACCTGCTCCAAGACCCATGCACGGGACAGGGCGGTCGGCGTGTTCAGGCCGGCAACCACAGCCTCGTTACCCGCCAGGGTGGCGCCGGACTGGACCTGTGGCAGGTCTGAGTAGCCCGGGATCTTCTCCACCTCCGCGATGTCACCGGTGCGGTTATAGATCACCATGAAGTCCGCAGCCAGGGCGGAGACGTTTTCTGGCGACAGAGTCACGCGCCCCTGCTTTACCTCAATAGAACCGTCGGTCAGAGATTCCGGGAACTTCATACCCAGGTCGTAGATGAAGGAGGCTCCTGGATCCTTCGGGTCGGCCACAGCTCCAAAGGATCCCTGAGCGAACTGGGAGACCACACCGGTCTTACCCTCGATATTCGGCAGCTCGGACTTCGCATCGGAGAAGACTTTCTCATCCTGGTCGATGACTTCTTGAGCTTTATCTTCCTTGTTGAAGATCTTGCCGAGCTCCTTCAGCTGCGACTTCCAGCCGATCCCCTCACCCTCGGTGCCAATACCACCCAGAGTGGGCGCGATCTCGGAGAGCTGTGCGTAGTTATCCTCGGAGATCGTCCAGTAGTCCCCGACGATGAAATCCGGAGCAGCGGCGGCGATCTCTTCCTTCGGCAGAGTCTTGAAATCGGTCTGCTTGATAATCTCCACGCCATCCAACTTGCCGTCGCGCCACGGGGCATTCATGTCCTTAGCAGACACCACCACGGCGGAGGGCTTGATGCCCATAGCCAGCAGGTTGTCGATGGCTGGACCAATGGCAACGACGCGCTCGGGGTTTACGGGGTATGTGTCTTCCCCCCTGGCGTGCTTGATGTTGACTTCGGAGGCATTATCGCCGGAATTCGCTGCGGAGTTTGCGCCTGAGGAAGTATTTTCCGCCTTGTCATCTGCATCGGAGCTGCAGGCTCCCAACACCAGGGTAGTGGAGAGCACGGCGACGCTGAGCGCACGGACAACGTTTGAGTTCTTCATTCTGAATGGGTTTCCATTTCACTAAACGAACAAGATTAGGTAAGGCTACCATCACCTAGGATAGGCTAACAAGGGTAATCTGAGACTTTTTTAACTTAATTTGGATCGGGGAGGGCGCGACGATTCAGCTTCCCATTACTGCTCAGCGGCAATGCCTGGAGAGTCACTACACGGCTGGGAACCATGTACTCCGGTACCGATTCGCGCAGCACAGCAGCCACCTCCGTAGGCGGTAGCACCACTGCTTCCTGATCCCACACCACATAGCCCACCAGCACTGATGAATCCTCGCCAACGACACGACTGGCCGCCTGCCGCACACCAGGAACCCGTCGCAGCGCCGCATCCACCTCTCCCAACTCCACTCGGTTGCCCCGGATCTTCACCTGGTCACCCACCCGACCTACGAATTCCAGCAACCCCGCCTGGTTCCATCGTGCTAGATCTCCGGTGCAGTACATACGGCCGCCATCGACCTGTGGGCACCAACTGGGCACAAAAGATTGTGCCGTTAGCTCCGGGCGGCGCCAATAGCCAGTAGCCACCTGCACCCCGGCAATGCAGAGCTCACCCACCTGGCCCGGATCGGTAACCTCTTTCCCATCCTCATCGCGCAGATAACAGCTCACATTGTCTTGAGGCAGACCCAACAGCGACGGTTGCCGACCATCCCCCGCGCTGTATCCCGCCAGCTCAGCCAGCAATTCCTCGGTATATTCAACCCACAGCACATCCATCGCGGCCTCCGTGGGCCCATAAAGTCCATGCACCCGGCAACCAATCTGTCGCAGGCACCGTTCTGCCAGCGCACTGGGCACAGCCTCGCCACCTAACAGCAGATGCTTGAGCCCAGCCAACCTTTCCAGAGGCTCACCCATGTCGTCCATGACATCCAACAGCGTGCCGAGCATACTCGGCACCATCGACAGCACACTGACCTGGTAATCCACCAGCAAATCCAAAAAGCCATCGATATCCCCCATCCACCACTGTGAATCGGGCATCACCACCGTTCCACCATTAGCCAGGGGGTTCAGGATCTCCGCGATACCCACATCAAACACCGCCGGCGCCTTCTGCAGCACACGAAGTTCCTCGCCAGGCCCCACGATCCGGGCGCTCCATTCCAAATGGCAGGCTACGCCACGGTGAGTATTCACCACCGCCTTCGGCCGCCCGGTCGAACCTGAGGTGAACGTGATGTAACAGGGATCCTCCGGGCAAATGTCCGTGTTCACATCCAACAGCGCACAGCTCCCCTGCAGCGGGCCACCCGATTCACCTATATTTTCGCGGTCACACTCTGCGCCACCAACCCACACTTCAGCGGCGCAAGCTTCGGCGACGACTCGGCGCAGCTCCTGTTCCGCAGACTGCTCCACACCGAGCAACATCACCAGCTCCGGCTGAAGATCTTCCAGCTGCCAACGCAAACGCTCTGTTGGAGAATCCACCTCCAATGGACAATAGACTGCGCCCGAGTGAAGAATCCCTGCCACCATTACCGGTAGCCGAGTATCCCGGCGCGCCAGTACCGCGATCCGGTCCCCTCTACCCAGCCCACGGCTGCTAATATTGCCGGCCACTCGACTGGCACCTCTAGCCAGTCCTGGCCAAGTAATGGCCCCAGCAGGCCCCGTAACCGCTAGCCGCGGGCTACCTACCCCACACTCCTGGACTGCTGCACAGATCATCGCATCCACCGTGGCATAGCGCTGCTCCACTCGGCGGCCATGAGGCCGCGGTGCTGGAAATGCACTCATGAACGCACCTCCGCCCGAACCCCAGCCTGCACCCCAGCTCGCATGCCAGCCTGCACATCGGCGGCATTATCGCCCAGGCCGTCCCCTACACCGAGCCCAGCTACTACCCGATCGGAAAGCTCGCCCAGGCAGCTCAGGTTCGCAAACCCCGGCCCCTGGCGCATACCTGCCAGTGCCGGAACAAACAGGTGCGGAACCAATCCCTCCACTGCCAGATCTGCCCCAATACTGGCCTCCCAGGCCGGAACGGAGCTCAGCGCTGCATCGGACTGGTTGCCTAGTGCGCGCTCCAGGAGGTGGCGCACCTGTGGCGTCATCACATCACAGAACCACAAGGGCCTACCACCGCGAGCGTCAATGACGAGATCGCACAGCTCGGTGTAGGAGCCACACACTTCATCATCAATATGCACCCGCAGGCGAAAATCAGCGTCCGGCGAGCCCGCCGGCTCCACACGGCGGACAACGCCACGGCGATGTGCCACGCGATCATCGGAATCTAACACCTGCTGCACCCGCACAGAAAGCACCCCACGGTCGGTTCTGCGGATGAAGTCTCTACGCGCTGCTTCGCTGAGTGTCACCCATTTGCGCGGATCTGTATACAACTCGTTTTCGAATTGACTCTCCCCACGACTAAACATCGTGGCCAGGGGCGATACGGCCAGAGCTTCCTCAATATTGAGGTGAATTAGCTGGTCCAACACGGAAGCTGCAGATTCCCCAGTACCGATCACCACAACACGAGGGACCTCGGGGAGGCTTCCACGCGCCTTGAGATCCCAAAATTCTGCCACAGAGAGCACACCCGGAACATCCGAAATTTTGCCGTCGCTACGGCCAGGGCCGGTAACGAGCACACTATCGGCCTCCAGAGTGAACTCGGCGCCACGTGTGTCCTCGGCAGTGAGGCGCCACCGGTAGGGCTGGGAGGCAGTGCCGGTGGCCGTGCCCGTAGGGCTAGTGGCACTACTTTCAGTGGTCACGTCGAGTAGCCGCACCGTTGCTGGAACCACCCGCATTCCCATCTTTTGCGCCGCCCACTCCAGGTAGCTAGCCCACAGGTAGTGCGGTGGGTTGGGGTGGCCACGGTCGATCCAAGAGGCATAACGATCCGACTCCGTAAGGAAGCGCACCCAGCTAAGCCCCAGCATGCTCCGGTCCACGGCCTCGTTGAGCTCGCCCGCGATGCGCGTGCGGTAGGGAAATCCCAGATCTTTATCGGGCGAGGTTCCCAGCAACTGCCGCCCGTCCGTCCACCCACCGCAAGGCTTCCAATTACCGCCAATGCCGTGCGGATCCAGCACGGTTACTTCCGGGGTTGGAACGCCCAGACTGCGCAGAGCGTGGAGTTTCGCATGAACGGCTAGCGCTTTTGGCCCCGCTCCGATGATCGCCAATGATTTCAACTTACCATTCCCTTACCAAGTGAAGGCTTACCTTACACATAGACGGTAGTATGCTTACCCATGATTGACAATGACCCCCAGCAACAGCCTGAGTCACTGCTCACAGGAAGCCCCCAACCCCGCCCGGAGGAAATACTGGCCCGGTTGCGCCACGACATCCCGACAGCGGATTTCCTCCCTTCCCCGCCACCGTTACCGCAGATGAAACCCCCCTTTTCCCTACGCCCTGCGGACCCAGATCCCGAATCTTCCGATGCCGATCTGGTGGCCGAGTGGATGTCCCGCCCTCACTTGCGCGAGACGTGGGAACAACCCTGGCCAGCCGAACGCTGGCGCCAGGACTGGGTCGCAAAAACTCACACCACCTACGCTCGCGCCGCAATACTGTCCTATTCGATACCCCGCTCCCCCCACATCCGGGCTGCAAAGGAAGCCACGAGGGGCGATGCCTCCGCAGCTCCTACACCGTCTGACGAGAATGACGCCACAACCCCGGTGGGGTACGTGGAAATCTATCGCCCACACCGGGACGAGATTGGCAGCAGCTATCTCTCTCAACCCCACGACCTGGGAGCCCATATCGCAATCGGCAAGCCAGAACTGACTGGCCATGGGATCTTCTCTTCTTTTCTGAGCGAGCTGGCCGCAGCACTGCTAGAGCAAGACCCGCAGTGCCAGCTGGTGCTTGGCGAGCCGGACTATCGCAACACCCGCACGCACCGGGCGCTGGCCAAGGCCGGTTTCCAAGATTTCGGCGAGCGACAGCAGCGGGCAGACCGGCGCGTACGGTTGTTCGGCTTAACACGGCCTAGCGCAGGGCGTGAGCCGCAACAGCGATTGGAGGCCACGCCATGAGTGTGCGCACCAGCCGCCTACTGGGTCTGGGGGTACTACTCCTACTGGTCGTCAGTGGCACGATCTGCAGTTTCCTGTACGGCGCCCGTTCCATCCCCGCAGAGGACGTGTGGGCTGCACTTCGGGATCTCCCTGCTACCAGTAGCTCCCCGGAGGAGGTTCCAGTCAACCAACGCGTGGTCGCCGAGCTGCGCCTGCCACGCACCATATTGGCCATTATCGTGGGCGCGGCACTAGGCGTAGCCGGCGCCCTAATCCAGGGACATACCCGCAATCCCCTGGCGGATCCGGGGATCCTGGGAATCAGTTCCGGCGCGGCACTGAGCGTGGTGGCCAGCTACGCCCTGTTGGGCATCAGCGCGCCTTGGGCGACTGCGGTGGTTGCCTTCCTTGGTGCAATCGCAGCCACGGCGCTGGTCTTCGGCCTAGCTTCCGCGGGCAGAGCCACGGTAAATCCCCTGACCCTCGTGCTGGGCGGAGCCGCGCTGTCGGCAGTGCTAAGTGCCATCACGAGCGCCTTCGTTCTCACAAGTGAAAACAACCTGGATAGGATGCGCTTCTGGACCGTCGGTTCCCTAGCGGGCCGGGATATGAACATCGCGCTCAGCGTCTTGCCGTTTGTGGCTCTGGGGTTGATCCTGGCCTTTGCCACAGGCCCACAGCTGAACATCCTAAATCTGGGCGACGACGTGGCTGCTGGCTTAGGTATCAACACTGCGGCCGCGCGACTAGGCGGCATGGGCATCATCGCACTGCTGGCAGGTGCTGCCACTGCCGCTGCAGGACCGCTGGGCTTCATCGGCCTGGTGGTACCCCATATCGTCCGAGCCCTCACCGGCCCGGATTACAAGTGGATTCTGCCGTACTCCGCGCTAGCCGGTGCAGCACTACTTCTTTACGCGGACGTGGTGGGGCGCCTCATCGCCCGGCCCGGCGAGCTCCAGGTGGGCATTGTGCTGGCGTTCGTGGGTGCACCGTTCTTCATCGTCTTGATTTACCGAAAGAAGGTGGCGACGCTCTGATGGGGCTCAACAAGACTTCGCGCAATAGGCTCACCGCTACCGAGCGGGTTCCAGGCCGTCCGGCATTCAGGATCGGACCAATCTCCTTCGTTTGGCGCCCACGAGTGCTGCTTGTATGCCTCATTGCCGCGGCCCTTATCGTTTTCTTGGGAGCATTTTCCATTGGACTAGGTGATTTCCCCATCTCCGTTTCCCGAGTGCTGGAGGTTGTCTTCCGCGGGGAGGGAAGCCGCGTGGAAAGGCTAGTGGTCCTGGACTGGCGCATGCCCCGTGTGGCAACCGCCATCGCGGTCGGCAGTGCTTTGGGACTGTCTGGCGCGCTAACTCAGACAGTCACCCGCAACGCACTGGCCAGCCCGGATATCCTTGGTATCACCACGGGCGCCTCAGCCATGGCCGTGACGGTCATCGTCCTCGGCGGTGGCAGCGGATTTCTCGGCTGGCTGTCCGGAATCGGAATCCCTCTGGCCGCACTACTAGGGGCGATACTCAGCGCTACAGCGATCTGGACACTGGCGTGGCGGCGCCAGGCGGATTCCTACCGACTAGTGCTCTTTGGCATCATCATCACCGCGCTGCTCAGTTCCTACATCAATTTCCTTATGATCCGCTCGGAGCTACGGAATGCTACCCAAGCGCAGTTCTGGCTCACAGGCTCCTTGGCCACAGCGGGCTGGAATACCACCATCCCGATGGTGATCCTGGTGATCGCGTGCTGTCCCCTACTGGCCTGGATCGGCTACCAGGCGCTGGCCACCACTTTGGGACCCGATCTGGCTCGGGCACTCGGCCAGCGGGTCAACGGTGTACAGGTCGCGATGCTGGCGCTGGCCGTGGCCCTAGCTGCGGTAGCAGTCTCCGCCGCCGGCCCCATCGGCTTCGTCGCCTTTGTAGCACCCCAGGTGGCTCTTCGAATGTGCGGCGTACCCACCCCACCGCTTGCTGCTTCGGCGCTCACCGGTGCAGTACTGCTGCTGGGGGCGGACATCGTCACCCAAGCGATTCTGCCGGTGGAACTTCCGGTGGGCATTGTGACCTCCGCCCTAGGTGGCATCTTCCTCATCTATCTGCTCGTTCAACGCACTAGGAGCACAGACGCATGACCTCTTCCACACCCCAGCCAAATACAGCACAGCACAACACGGCACTACCAAATGCAGCACAGCCAAGCGACACCAGCGGCGTAGTTGCGTCCTCGATCACGGTAGGCTACGGCGAGCGCACCATCATCCGCGACCTTAGCGCCACGTTCCCGGCGGGCAAGATTACTACCATCGTGGGACCCAACGGCTGCGGTAAGTCCACATTGCTGCGTGCCATGTCCGGCCTACTTGACCTCAATACGGGAACCGTTCGTGTGAATAACCAGGACATCACGGCCATGAAACGCAAGGAGGTCGCCCGACTATTGGGCGTACTTCCCCAATCGCCCGTGGCCCCAGAGGGCCTGCTGGTCTCCGATCTGGTAGCTCGCGGGCGGCACCCACACCAGGCGTGGTTCCGGCAATGGTCTTCCACGGACGAAGGGGCGGTACTCGAGGCCCTGGAGCAAACAGATTCCAAGGATCTTGCTAACCGCACGCTGGATGAACTCTCTGGCGGCCAGCGCCAGCGCGTGTGGATTTCCATGGTGTTGACGCAGAACACCGACATCCTTTTCCTCGACGAGCCGACCACCTACTTAGACCTGGCGACTTCCGTGGACATCTTGGAACTGGTTGAGGACCTGTGCCAACGGCTTGGCCGCACCGTGGTTATGGTGCTGCACGATCTAAATCTTGCGGTGCGTTATTCCGATTATCTAGTGGTCATGAATGAAGGCCAGGTGATGGCCTCCGGTTCGCCTTCGGAGATCATTACTGCAGAGCTACTGCAGCGGGCTTTCGACCTGCGAGCACGGGTGATCGAAGATCCGGAGACTGGAGACCCGCTCATCATCCCTCTCAAAAAATCCAGAAATAACACCCTTGATTAGCCTAACCTAAGTCGATTACGGTGTCCGCTATGGATTTCAACATTCCTCCGCACCTAGCCACACGGCAGCCAACCGAGTCGCCGCCGGAGCAAGCGCAACTACAACAAACGGTGATCGTGACAGGTGCTGCTGGAGGCATCGGCCGCGAGTGTGTGCGCCTGCTACGACAGAACGATCACACCGTGATCGGCTGGGATCTACCGGAAGTAGACATCACCTCTTCAACCCGACTGACCCACGCAGCGTGGAAAGCCACCTGTCGAAAGCACTGGCAGCTCACGGGCACATTGATGCACTCATCCACTGCGCGGGAACCTTAATCCCAGATAGCGCACTGACGGGCCCCACGGCAGTTGACACAGTTGACACAGTCTCGGGTATCGGTACGGACCCCGACGAGACCGGAGCCTGGGAAAACAACTTCGCTGTCAACGTCACCGGCTTAGCCCGCACATGCTCCGCAATCGCCCAGCACATGGTGGATCGCGGCACTGGAGCAATTGTGGCAGTGACTTCCAATGCAGCAGCACAGCCCCGGGCACGCATGGCCTCCTATGGAGCTTCCAAAGCGGCAGCGACCGCCTGGTTGAAAACTCTGGCGCTAGAGTGCGCCCCACACGGGGTGCGCTGCAACAGCGTATCCCCTGGTTCCACAGACACCGCGATGCTACGCACCAGCTGGCACGGCGAGGATCGAGCCGCGCAGACCCTTGCCGGTGTACCGGAGGACTACCGGTTAGGCATCCCCTTACAACGCATCGCGCAGCCAGAAGATATCGCGGCAGCATGCCTCTTTCTTATCTCCCCTGCAGCCTGCCACATCACCATGCACGACCTCCGTGTTGATGGTGGCGCCACCCTAGATGCCTAGCCTCTGTACCCCACCAGCCCAACGAAAGGTTATCTCTATGGCGATTCCACCCATTTCGCCCTATCCCATCCCCACTCCATCCACCACACTGCCCGCCGATTGTCCGGCGAGATCCTGGGCCCTGGAGCCCGCACGCGCAGCACTTCTGGTGCACGACATGCAGAAGTACTTCCTAGCTGCCTATGACTGGAACAAAGAACCGCTACACTCGGCGCTCGCCAACATCGCGCGCCTCATCACCACGGCGGATCAGCTGGGTATTCCTGTGTTCTATTCCGCCCAGCCGCCGCAACAGCACCCCACCCGACGAGGGCTCTTAAGCGATATGTGGGGACAAGGTTTACAAACAGCCGAGGAAGCGTCGATCATCAAAGAGTTGGCGCCAGGCAAGCATCACCAGATACTCACGAAGTGGCGCTATTCCGCATTCGAGCGCACGGACCTTTACCAGTCGCTGGCTTTCGCTCGGCGGGATCAGCTAATTATCACCGGGGTATATGGCCACATGGGCTGCAAGGTCACCGCGGTGGATGCGTTTATGAAGGACATTCAGCCGTTTGTGATCACGGACGGAATTGCGGATTTCACGGCACAGGACCACCAGGAAACGATTGATTGGGTAGCCAAGCGCTGTGGAAGAAGCCTGGATACGGCCAGCGCGCTGAAACAGCTGGGGGTGCACGATGGTCCGCCCAGTGGGGAGGCTAGTGGCCCACCCAGCTTTGTCATGAGCGACAGCGACCAGACTCTGACAACCTGCGGAGTCAAAACTCGTTATGGCACGGTAGAGCAAGCCGCCGCAGCACTTCGTAGGGCGGCGAAGGCAGGACGGGAAGACGTCGTGGTGGGAGCGCTGCCCTTCGATCCAGACACAGCACCGGTGTTGCTGGCCCCCGAGAGCTTTCAGCGGCACACGGGAGCTCCGCGTTGGAAGACGGCTCCATTGGTTCCCGACGTGGTGGACATCTCACAACGCCCCAGCCTGCAAGAGCATGGCCGACGGGTTAGCCGTGCCGTGGAGGCGATTGGGCGTGGCGAGTTTCAAAAGGTGGTGCTTTCCCGCGAGGAGGAGTACACGCTGGCTAGCCCTGTGGAGCCGGAAGCCCTGCTACGAGGGTTCATGGAAACCTCCGCCACGGGGCACGGGCACCTGGTAGCTACAACTAACGGCCCCGAAGAAGCTTTCTTCGTGGGATCTAGCCCGGAGCTACTGATCCGCAAGGAAGGCGCGCGGATTGTTTCCCACCCGCTGGCCGGAACTATCGCTCGATCGGAGGACCCGGTGACGGACTGGGCGCGGGCAATTGAGCTCACGCTCTCCCACAAAGACATCGCCGAGCACCGCTTCGTGACCACGGCCATCCGGGAGGTTCTTGAACCCCTGTGTACTCAGCTACACGTTCCGGAATTACCCACGCTGACCGCCACGTCGCATACCTGGCACCTAGGAACCCATATCGAAGGCACGTTGCGGAACCCTGATACCTCCGTTCTGGAGTTGGCTGCGTTGCTACACCCCACTCCGGCAGTCAATGGAGCACCGTCCGCTGCTGCGTTGGACTTTTTGCGCCAGCAGGAGCCGGAGCGGGGTCTGTACGGCGGCGCCATCGGATACGCAGATTCCCACGGCGATGGCGAGTGGCGGGTAGCTATCCGAAGTGCCACGGTTCAAGGCTCCCAAGTGTCTGCCCGAGCCGGCGGCGGAATCGTTGCCGAATCCCAGCCAGACCAGGAGATCGAGGAAACCAACTTCAAACTCGGTCCGGTGCGTGCGCTGTTGGGACTGGCCGCAAAGGGAGATACAGAAGGCACCGCGCAGCTCCCGTCAGCACACATAGCGCCCAATCCCGAGCCCCACCTCAGCCCGCTTAACGGAAGCCACGGCCCAGAGGTACTGGCCAACCACATGCCCCGTACCCTCGCGCAGGAATACCACCGCCAGGGAATATGGACCCACCACACCCACTGGGATGTCTTCCAACAAACGGTTGCCACCTTTCCCAATCGACCCGCCACGACGGACCGCCACCGCAGCCTGTCCTGGCACGAACTAGACAACAGCGTCGAGACCGCCGCCCACTACCTTCACCAAGCCGGAGTACGCCGGGGCGATGGCTGCATCCTGCAGCTTCCCAATAGTGTGGTGTTCCTCGAAACTCTCTTGGCATTATGGAAGCTCGGCGCCATTCCCATCTTCGCCTTGCCTGACCTCGGCTCCACGGAGGTGCGCCACTTCGCCAGCCACGCGCCAGCACGCTTCTACATCAGCACGTCGCGCCCCGATCGGCACCTTGCGGGCGTCCACGCCACGCTACAAGAGCCGCTGGACGATGGCCGCACTGTTCGAGCGATCCTCATCGACGAGACCGCCGAATCTCCCTGGGCTACCGAATCAACGGGGCACTCGGAGGCTGCAAACGAAGAGTCACCCGCCCCTCCAACCGCCGATGTAGAAGCAGACGAGCTTGCGTTCCTGCAACTCTCCGGTGGCACGACCGGCCTACCGAAGCTAATCCCGCGAACCCATGCGGATTATCTCTATTCGATCCGTTGTGCGCTGCAAGCCTGTGACTTGGAGACGGAATCTTGCCTGCTCGTCGCTTTGCCCGCGGCGCATAACTTCACTCTCAGCTCGCCGGGAATTCTGGGTGCGCTGCTGCGCGGAGCGCACATCGTTTTCGCCAAATCACCGATGCCCAGCGATCTGCTGCCTGCCATTGACCACCACGGTGCGACTCACCTCGCCCTGGTACCTCCGGCGGTACTGGGCATTCTCAACGCACCGGCCCGCGATCGCCACGACCTACGCACTCTGCGCACGCTATGGGTGGGTGGGGCGAAGCTATCTGCCGAGGTGGCCCGCCGCATCCGGCCGGAACTCGACTGCCAACTGCAACAGGTTTTCGGCATGGCTGAGGGACTCGTAAACTTCACACCGTTAAACGCCTCGACCGAGGAAATAATCAATACACAGGGTCGCCCCATGAGCAGCCACGATGAGATTTGCATTGTTGATGACGCCACGCTCCCCCTCCCCGAAGGCCACCCCGGACACCTACTCACCCGCGGGCCGTACACGATCCGGGGCTATCACCGTGCTGAAGAGATCAACTCTAGGGCA
Organism: Corynebacterium macclintockiae; assembly: GCF_027570165.1. Taxonomy (NCBI): domain Bacteria; kingdom Bacillati; phylum Actinomycetota; class Actinomycetes; order Mycobacteriales; family Corynebacteriaceae; genus Corynebacterium; species Corynebacterium macclintockiae. The sequence continues at coordinate 200,682 of NZ_JAKMUV010000003.1, read as the reverse complement.
TTCACCGAAGATGGCTTTTACATTACTGGCGACATCGTCACCGTCGACGATAGTGCTCTGACGGTTGTCGGCCGGGCAAAGGATCAGATCAACCGCGGTGGGGAAAAGGTGGCTCCGGAAGCAGTCGAAAACGCGTTGCTCAGCCATCCGGATATCCACGATGTTTCGGTGGTTGGCACTCCGGACGACAATCTGGGCGAAGCCATCACGGCCTATGTGATCCTGAGGGATGGGGTGGATGATCTAACGCCACTTGCTGTCCGGAAGCATGCTCGGGCTGCCGGTATCGCGCGGTTCGCAGTACCGGACCACGTGCACATCGTAGAGGAGTTCCCCACCACCGGGGTGGGCAAAGTGAATAAACGAATCCAACAGAACAACGCAGATAGCACGACCGAACGGAAGATTGAGGTAGTGAACTAATGGAACCAATCACTGAAGACCAGTTGCGCGGATGTGTAGCCGAGACGATGAAGATGGAGCCAGCGGAGATCGAGGTTTCCGAGGAACTCTATGACCAGGGTATGAACTCTCTGCAGCTAGTTACGGTTCTCACTTGGCTGCAGGAGAAAGGCTACGATGTGAGCTTCGCCGACTTAGCGGAGGATACTCGGCTGACGGCCTGGATCGAACTGCTGGATAGTTAAGCTAGATGTGGGTCTAGGCGGGCAACAGGCTGACACCCGAACAGATGCAGGTGGGTGTGGCATGACTCGGTCACGTGTACACGCGGACGCACCGTGAGGGTCTCCACTCGCCATGGCCACCCTCCAAACCTCACCCGTGCCTCCACTCTCCACGCTCAACGCTGCACTTTCCACGGGTCATCCGGGACAAATGTCCTAAACGCCCCGAAGTTAGACCCCCACGCCGGCAGCTACCTACCTCCGCTACATCCCAACAGCATTTGTCCCCTGCGAGGGCGTTAGCAAGAAACGAAAAAGACCCCTACCACAGCAAAGTGCGGGAGGGGGTCTAGCGCTACAGCCGCCTAAGCAGCCGTAGCTGCCATAGCAGGCTGAGCTCTCAGAGCTGCAGGGACTAGCGAGCCTTCTCGATGATCTCGGTCAGGCGGAAGTGCTTGTCCTTGGACAGCGGGCGGGTCTCCTCGATGCGAACGCGGTCGCCTACGCCGGCGGTCTCGTTCTCATCGTGGACCTTCACGCGGGAGTTACGGCGCATGATCTTGCCGTACAGTGCGTGCTGCTTGCGGTCTTCGAGCTCGACCACGATGGTCTTGTTCATCTTGGTGGAAACAACGTATCCGGAGCGAACCTTGCGGGCGCCCTTCTCGTTCTTCACAGCTGCGTTGTCATTCACGGTTGCCTCACTCATGCTGCGTCACCACCCGGGTTGGTAGACAGCCCGAGCTCACGCTCGCGCAGGACGGTGTAGATGCGGGCGATGTCGCGCTTGACAACACCCAGACGACGGTTGTTGGTCAGCTGGCCGGTCGCAGCCTGGAAGCGAAGGTTGAACAGTTCTTCCTTCGCCTCACGCAGGCGGGTGGTCAGCTCTTCGTTGTTGAGCTCGCGGAGCTCATGTGCCGGAGTTCCGGTAGCCATTAGAACTGATCCTCCTTCTTCACGATGCGAACCTTGCAGGGCAGCTTGTTACCAGCACGGCGCAGTGCCTCGAGGGCGATCTCCTCGTTCGGGTAAGAGGCCTCGAAGAGGATGCGACCCGGCTTAACGTTAGCAACCCACTTCTCCACCGGGCCCTTACCGGAACCCATACGCACGCCGAGCGGCTTCTGGGTCAGCGGACGATCCGGGAAGATGTTGATCCACACCTTGCCGCCACGCTTCATGTGGCGGTTAATGGCGATACGAGCGGACTCGATCTGACGGTTCGTGATGTAGGTCGGCTCCAGGGCCTGCAGGCCGTAGTCGCCGAACGTTACGCGGTTGCCGCCCTTGGACACGCCACGACGGGTCGGGCGGTGCTGGCGACGGTACTTAACGCGCTTCGGGATAAGCATTTGTCTTAGCCCTCCTGCTTCTGCTCAGCGCGCTGGCGACGTGCGCCACCGCGACGTGGACGCTCGCGACGGCCGCGAGACGGGCGCTCGTCGCGTGCATTCATCAGGCTCTCGCGACGGCCACCGACGACGTCACCCTTGTAGATCCACACCTTGACGCCAATGCGTCCGAAGGTGGTGTGAGCCTCGTAGGTGCCGTAGTCGATCTCAGCACGGAGGGTGTGCAGCGGAACGCGACCCTCGTGGTAGCGCTCGGTGCGGCCCATCTCCGCGCCGCCCAGGCGACCGGAGCAAACAACCTTAATGCCCTTGACCTGCGGCTGGCGCATAGCGCCCTGGATTGCCTTGCGCATAGCGCGACGGAAAGCAACGCGGTTGGTCAGCTGCTCAGCGATGGACTGTGCCACCAGCTGTGCGTTGGCATCGATGTTCTTAACTTCGAGGATGTTCAGCTGAACCTGCTTGCCGGTGAGCTTCTCCAGCTGGCCGCGGATGCGGTCAGCCTCGGAGCCACGACGGCCGATCACAATGCCCGGGCGGGCAGTGTGGATGTCAACGCGAACCCGGTCGTGGGTGCGCTCGATGACAACGTTGGCGATGCCGGCGCGGTCAAGACCCTCGGACAGGAAGTCGCGGATCTTGATGTCCTCGGCGAGGTAATCAGCGTACTGCTTGTCGGCGTACCAGCGGGAGCGCCACTCGGAAGTGATACCCAGCCGGAGGCCGTGGGGGTGGATTTTCTGGCCCACTACTGAGCACTTCCCTTCTGGCTCTCGACGACCACAGTGATGTGGCTGGTGCGCTTGCGGACGTGGAATGCACGACCCTGGGCGCGGGGACGGAAACGGCGCATGGTCGGGCCCTCGTCGGCGTAAGCCTCAGAGACGACCAGCGTCTGCGGATCCAAGCCGAAGTTGTTCTCGGCGTTGGCGGCGGCCGAAGCAACGACCTTCGCGACCGGCTCGGAAGCGGCCTGCGGAGCGTACTTCAGGATCGCCAGTGCGTCCTCGACGGACTTGCCACGGATCGTGTCGATCACGCGACGTGCCTTCATCGGAGTGACGCGGACGAAACGCGCGGTTGCGCGTGCGGTGGTTACGGTGTCAGACATGATTATCGACGACCCTTCTTGTCGTCCTTGACGTGACCCTTGAAGGTCTTCGTAGGAGCGAACTCACCTAGCTTGTGACCGACCATGGAATCGTCGATGAACACCGGTACGTGCTTACGACCGTCGTGGACGGCGAAAGTGTGGCCGATGAAATCGGGAAGAATGGTCGAGCGACGGGACCACGTCTTGATGACGTTCTTGTTGCCCTTTTCGTTCTGAGCGTCCACCTTCGCAAGGAGGTGTTCGTCGACGAATGGGCCCTTCTTCAGGCTGCGTGGCATTCTCTACTACCTCCTCTTAGCGCTTCTTGTTCTTGTTGGAGCGACGACGGCGAACGATCATCCGGTCGCTAGGACGGTTCGGCTTGCGGGTGCGTCCCTCAGGCTGACCCCAAGGAGACACAGGGTGACGACCACCGGAGGTCTTACCCTCACCACCGCCGTGCGGGTGGTCAACCGGGTTCATAACAACACCACGGACGGTCGGGCGAACGCCCTTCCAGCGCATACGGCCGGCCTTGCCCCAGCGGATGTTGATCTGGTCAGCGTTGCCGACCTCGCCGATGGTGGCGCGGCAGCGGATGTCAACGCGACGGATCTCTGTGGACGGCATACGCAGGACTGCGTACTTGCCTTCCTTACCCAGCAGCTGGATGGAGGCACCAGCGGAACGAGCCATCTTGGCGCCGCCGCCCGGCTTCAGCTCCACAGCGTGGATGGTGGTACCGGTCGGGATGTTACGCAGCGGCAGGTTGTTACCAACCTTGATGTCTGCGTTCGGGCCGGACTCCAGCAGGGCACCCTGCTGCAGGCCACGCGGGGCGATGATGTAACGCTTCTCGCCATCGCGGTAGTGCAGCAGTGCGATGTTAGCGGTGCGGTTCGGGTCGTACTCGATGTGAGCAACCTTAGCCAGCACGCCGTCCTTGTCGTTACGACGGAAATCGATAACGCGGTAGCGGCGCTTGTGGCCACCACCCTTGTGACGGGTCGTGATGTGGCCGTGAACGTTACGACCACCGGTCTTCGACAGCGGGCGCAGCAGAGACTTCTCAGGAGTCGAACGGGTAATTTCCGCGAACTCGGAGACAGAACTCTGGCGGCGACCCGGCGTAGTCGGCTTGTACTTACGAATAGCCATACTCTTGCTTCCTCTTTACCTTTCGGTATCCGGCCGCCCTTAGGCGGTCGCTCCACCGAAGATGTCGATCGGATCGCTGCCGGCGACCAGGGTCACCATGGCGCGCTTGGTTGCCTTGCGCTGGCCGTAGCCGGTGCGGGTGCGCTTACGCTTGCCCTCACGGTTAACGGTGTTAACGCTGGCGACCTTCACACCAAAGATCTGCTCGACGGCAATCTTGATTTGGGTCTTGTTAGAGCTGGGGTTAACCAGGAACGTGTAAACGTTCTGCTCCATCAGGCCGTAGGACTTCTCAGATACGACCGGGGCGATGATGATATCGCGAGGATCAGCTACAGTGCTCACTTTGCCTCCTCCTTGGTCTTATCAGCGGCGTTGATGAAAGCGTTCAGTGCCTCCACGGAGAACACAACGTCATCTGCGTTCAGAACGTCGTAGGTGTTCAGCTGGTCGTTGACCAGGGTGTGCACCTGCGGCAGGTTGTTCACAGACTTCCATGCGGTGACGTCTTCGCGGGTCAGGACGACCAGCACGGACTTGCGGTCCGTCAGACGCTCGATGAAAGCGCGTGCAGCCTTGGTGGACGGGGTCTGGCCCGGGACCAGCTCTTCGACCACATGGATGCGGTCGTGACGCACGCGATCGGTCAGGGCGCCACGCAGAGCGGCGGCCTTCATCTTCTTCGGGGTGCGCTGGGAGTAGTCGCGCGGCTGCGGGCCGTGAACCGTGCCACCACCGGTGAAGTGGGGAGCGCGGATGGAGCCCTGGCGAGCACGACCGGTGCCCTTCTGGCGGAATGGCTTACGGCCACCGCCGGACACCATGCCACGAGTCTTCGTAGCGTGGGTACCCTGGCGCTTTGCTGCGAGCTGAGCGGTAACGACCTGGTGCATCAGGGCGACGCTTGCCTCTGCATCGAAGATGGATGCGGGCAGCTCGACCGTGCCGTTGGTCTTACCGTCAGCGGTGTGGACATCAAGCTTTAGATTGCTCATGCGTGTGCACCGCCCTTCACTGCGGTCTTGACAACGACGAGGCCGCCGTTGACACCCGGAACTGCGCCCTTGATCAGGAGCAGGTTGGACTCTGCGTCGACCTTGGCAACCTTCAGGTTCTGCTGGGTAACGCGGTCGTTACCCATGCGGCCTGCCATGCGCTTGCCCTTGAACACGCGGCCGGGGGTGGCTGCCTGTCCAATGGAGCCCACGCGGCGGTGAGCAGCCTGGTTACCGTGTGCAGCACCCTGGCCGGCGAAGCCGTGGCGCTTCATGCCACCGGCGTAGCCCTTACCCTTGGTGGTGCCCGTCACGTCGACGAACTTGACATCGTTGAAGATGTCGACGGTGACGTCCTGGCCAACCTCGTAGCTGGATGCGTCTGCAACGCGGATCTCAGCGACGTGGCGGCGCGGAGTCACGCCAGCCTTCTTGAAGTGACCAGCGGCAGGCTTGTTGACCTTGCGCGGGTCGATCTCGCCGAAGGCGATCTGTACGGCCTCGTAGCCGTCGGTTTCCTTGGTACGCACCTGGGTAACGACACAAGGCCCAGCCTCGACGACGGTAACCGGTACAACACGGTTCTCTTCGTCGAAGATCTGGGTCATGCCGAGCTTCTTGCCCAGGATGCCCTTGATCTCAATATCACTCATAGTTTCTCTTCCGCTGCCGTTTTCAGTAGTTCAGACTCTTTTGCCGCTTACTGAATGTTGACGTCGACGCTGGCCGGAAGATCGATGCGCATCAGAGCGTCAACGGTCTTCGGGGTTGGGTCGAGAATGTCGATCAGACGCTTGTGCGTACGCATCTCAAAGTGCTCGCGCGAGTCCTTGTACTTGTGCGGAGAACGGATGACGCAGTACACGTTCTTTTCAGTTGGCAGTGGCACTGGGCCGACAACACGAGCGCCGGTACGGGTTACCGTCTCGACGATCTTCTTGGCAGAAGCGTCGATAGCCTCGTGATCGTAGGCCTTGAGCCTAATGCGGATCTTCTGTCCCGCCACGCTTGTCCTCTTCCTTCAAAGCGCACCTGCTGCCTGAACAGCGGGTTAACACGCTTTTTGTCTGTCTTAGTCTTAACGCTGTCCGGCCTTGGGGCCTGGTCCAGTCGCCAGTGTCGCTTGTGTCTTACATTTACTTGTTTGTGCCATCGATGGACGCGGGTCATTTGGTTTTAATGAACACACGCCATACGCACTTGGGTTAACAAGTCTTTGTAACAACACCCGGTTCCCGCCCCCTGTTGGTTCCACGTCTGGCCTTAACTAATTAAGTCCTCATATTTGGAGCCAAGCTTGGAAGCGTGTTCCGCGCTTTGTCGGAAGGATTTCCTTCGCCTTCTGCCGCTGTTCATTTACCATGCCCCATCCTCCGGCACCCGCGGTCGGGCGTGTCGCCTTTCCGCTTTTTAAGTACCGCACAGCAAAGCAGCCCCGCCACGATCCTTGGAGGATCACTTTCGCGAGGTTCTTCACCGACGATGGATCATGCTCACTTCACCATCGACACCTTCTTGGTTCAGCCTGGCTTCACCCGACTGGCCTCATGTGCCGTGTTAAAGCAACGTCAAGTATTCAACCACACCGGGCGCGCCGAAACCAAATCACTACTCTCTTTTCTTATTGACGCCCCAACGCGCCCACCTGCTTTTACTCCAGAAGGGCCACGGAGCACTACAATCACCACAAAGCTGAGATTGATGATGGATGGCCTAAAGGTGGCGTCCACAACAGAGGAACTGCATTGAGCGATTACCGCAGCAACCCCGAATACCAACGCCAACGGCGCGCACTAGTTCGGAAGCACCACCCCGACGCAGGTGGGACGGATGCCGAACTGATCGAGGCGCTGCGGGTACTCGACGAAAGCTGGGATCGGCGGACGCGCCTACGCCGCCAGGTCCGGGAACACCGGCCAAGCTTCATCTCCGAGCAGAGAGCGGAACAGGCCATGGACGCAGCCGAGCAGGCCGTCGGGATGGCAGAGAACCTCGCACGTAGCGCCGGACGATTTGCGGGGAACATCAGGAACACGGTCATGAACAAACTGCCGGAAGAGTTTCGCCGCGGATACAGAGAGGGCGACAAATGACCACCCGCTACGAGCAAATCGCACGCGAACTGCGCGAGGAAATCCGTAGCCAAAAGCTACGCGTTGGGGAACCCATTCCCAGCGAGAATGCCCTCGCAGACCGCTTCGACGTTGCCCCCGGCACCATGCGCCAGGCGCTGAATGTTCTGGTCGACGAAGGCATCCTGAGTTCGAAACGCGGCGCGCGCAAAGTAGTCATGCGCATGCCGGCGCGCTTCCCCGAGATCTCCAAGTTCCGCAGCTTCGCTCAATGGGCTTACAGCCGCGGACGCACGCCAGGCGGACACGTCATCTCCCAGGAATGGGCAGAGCAGACCGAACAGGATACCGAACTTCTGCGCGTTCCCCCGGGCGAGCAAGTACTCACCGTGCTGCGTGTGCGCACCATCGACGGTTCCCCCATCATGCTGGAACGCACCCGCTACCCGGCCTGGGTCGGCACCAAAGTCGAGCCGATGGATCCGACTTGCCCTTCGGTCACCAACGAACTGGCCTCCCGCCACAACGTCCACTTCTTTGCTGCCGACAACGTGTTCTCCGCGGCGAAGGCGGGCGAGGTAGATGCGCGCTGGCTGCCTCTCGATGCCGGCGACCCCGTACTGGTCCACCGACGCTTGTCGCGCGATGCGAAGGGCACGCCGTTGGAGATGAGTGAGGATCGCTATATTGCGGACGCCCTCAGCCTCGCCGTGCCGACGTCTGGCAAGAACAACACGCTCAGCTGGACTACGTTGAATCGCTTCCCCTGGGACTAGCCCTGGGACTAGCTTCCCTAGCGCTACCGGCACCGGTTGCCATAGCAAAAGCCCCGGATTCCTTTCGGAACCCGGGGCTATAACCGTTTATCGCCTAAGCGCTAAGCGGCGATCAGCTGCGTAGTTGAGACTACTTGGTGATCTTGGTAACGCGACCAGCGCCAACGGTGCGGCCACCCTCACGGATAGCGAAGCGCAGGCCCTCGTCCATAGCAACCGGCTGGATCAGGGTGACGGACATGTCAACGTTGTCGCCCGGCATAACCATCTCGGTGCCCTCCGGCAGCTTCACAACACCGGTAACGTCGGTGGTGCGGAAGTAGAACTGCGGACGGTAGTTGTCGAAGAACGGGGTGTGGCGGCCGCCCTCGTCCTTGGACAGAACGTAGACGGAGCCCTCGAACTCGGTGTGCGGGGTGTACTCGCCCGGCTTAGCGATGATCTGGCCACGCTCAACGTCCTCGCGCTTCAGGCCACGCAGCAGCAGTGCGGCGTTGTCGCCAGCCTCTGCGGTGTCCAGCAGCTTGTTGAACATCTCGATGGAGGTAACGGTGGTCTTCTGAGCCTTCTCGCGGATACCCAGGATCTCGACCTCGTCGTTCAGGTTCAGGACGCCACGCTCAACACGGCCGGTAACAACGGTACCGCGACCGGTGATGGTGAAGATGTCCTCAACCGGCATCAGGAACGGCTTGTCGGTCTCGCGCTCCGGATCCGGGATGGAGTCGTCGCAAGCCTGCATCAGCTCGAGAATCTGGTTAGCCCACTTCTCGTCGCCCTCCAGAGCCTTCAGTGCGGAGATGTGAACAACCGGAGCTTCCTCGTCGAAGTCCTGCTCAGCCAGCAGCTCGCGGACCTCCATCTCAACGAGCTCCAGCAGCTCCTCATCGTCAACCATGTCGCACTTGTTCAGTGCAACCAGGATGTACGGAACGCCAACCTGGCGAGCCAGCAGAACGTGCTCGCGGGTCTGCGGCATCGGGCCATCGGTTGCAGCAACAACCAGGATGGCGCCGTCCATCTGAGCAGCACCGGTGATCATGTTCTTGATGTAGTCAGCGTGGCCCGGAGCGTCAACGTGAGCGTAGTGGCGCTTCTCGGTCTCGTACTCAACGTGGGAGATGTTGATCGTGATGCCACGCTCCTTCTCCTCCGGCGCCTTATCGATGGCGTCGAAAGCGAAGGACTTGTTGGCCTCTGGGAACTTGTCAGCCAGAACCTTGGTAATCGCGGCAGTGGTGGTGGTCTTGCCGTGGTCGACGTGACCGATGGTGCCGATGTTTACGTGCGGCTTGGAACGCTCGAACTTAGCCTTCGCCACTTTGTGTCCTCCTGGACTGCTCGGTGGCTACGACTCTCGCAGCCACATTAACTTTTGTTGCCAGCCAGTTGTCTTCCCGTCTGTTTCGGGTCGCCGACTGGCTAGTTTCTTACTTCTTGCCGAATATCAGATTATCCGTGTAACGAACATCTTTGCCCCGACTTTGTGTTTCGAGGCCCGTCGCGCTACACGCGAACTGGGTAACGGCCAGCACACCGCATCCTACGTCACTTTAGTCATCTAGAAAAATTGACCGCCACGCTTGATCTGAAACCCCACGAACATTGGGGTAGCTTCCAGACCTGCAGCCATTCCTGGCCACGCAAGCAATCTATTTTTCTATTTGTTTATTGACGCAGGCCTACGCCGTGCTGACCCCTACCCTGCAAGGCCCCTCGCCCGTGCCTTCCCCCTTTAGACAGCGCCCGTAGAGACGGGCGCCGAAGGGGCGTCACTAACAAGAAACCTTGCTAGGGGTCTGCCTGTATTAGGCCTGACCGCCGTTACGCTCCGCGATGATGTCGGATGCGACGTTGGTCGGAACCTCACCGTAGGAGTCGAAGATCATGGAGAAGTTCGCACGACCGGCGGTGCGGGAACGCAGGTCGCCGATGTAGCCGAACATCTCGGACAGCGGCACCTTTGCCTTCACGACCTTGGCGCCAGCGCGGTCATCCATGGAGGAAACCTGGCCACGGCGGGAGTTAATGTCGCCGATGACGTCGCCCATGTACTCCTCAGGGGTGATGACCTCAACGGCCATCAGCGGCTCCAGCAGAACCGGCTTTGCCTTAGCAACAGCTTCCTTCAGTGCCTGGGAACCAGCCAGCTTGAAGGCCATTTCGGAGGAGTCGACCTCGTGGTAAGCACCATCCAGCAGGGTGGCCTTGATGTTCACCAGCGGGAAGCCGGCCAGGTAGCCGTACTGCATAGCGTCCTGGATACCAGCGTCGACAGACGGGATGTACTCCTTCGGCACGCGGCCACCGGTGACCTCGTTGACGAACTCGTAGGTCTGATCGGAGCCCTCTTCCGGCTCGTACGGCTCGACAGCGATGATGACGCGTGCGAACTGACCGGAACCACCAGTCTGCTTCTTGTGGGTGTATTCCAGCTTCTCGACCGGCTTGCGGATGGTCTCGCGGTAAGCAACCTGCGGGTTACCGATGTTTGCCTCGACCTTGAACTCGCGGCGCATACGGTCAACCAGAACGTCCAGGTGCAGCTCGCCCATACCGCCGATAACGGTCTGGCCAGTCTCCTCGTCCAGCTTAACGGTGAAGGTCGGATCCTCTTCCGCCAGCTTCTGGATAGCGGTACCCAGCTTCTCCTGGTCAGACTTGGTCTTCGGCTCGATGGCCACCTCGATCACCGGATCCGGGAAGTCCATGGACTCCAGGATGACCGGGTTCTGAGCGTCACACAGGGTATCGCCAGTGGTCGTGTCCTTCAGACCAATGAAGGCGTAGATGTGACCAGCGGATGCGCGATCCACCGGCTGCTCCTTGTTGGAGTGCATCTGGAACAGCTTACCGATGCGCTCCTTCTTGTCCTTGGTGGAGTTCATGACCTGTGCACCGGACTCGACGGAACCGGAGTACACGCGGACATAGGTCAGCTTGCCGAAGAACGGGTGAACCGCAACCTTGAAGGCCAGAGCGGAGAACGGCTCATCCTTGGACGGCTTGCGCAGAACCTCAACCTCGGCGTCCTTAGCGTCGTGGCCCTTGATGGAGCCGACGTCCATCGGGTTCGGCAGGAAGTCGATCACAGCGTCCAGCATCGGCTGGATGCCCTTGTTCTTGTAGGCAGAGCCACAGTAAACCGGGTAGACCTCAGAGTTGATGGTCAGCTTGCGGATCTGTGCCTTCAGCTCGTCGACGGTGATCTCTTCACCAGCGAAGTAGCGCTCCATCAGCTCTTCGTCGGACTCAGCAACGGTCTCGACGAGCTTCTCGCGGTACTCCTCAGCCTTTTCCTTCAGATCCTCCGGGATCTCTTCGTAGGTCGGCTCCGCGCCGATCTCAACCTTGCCGCGCCAGGTAACTGCACGCATGTTCAGCAGGTCGACGATGCCGTCGAAGTCATCCTCTGCACCGATCGGCAGGGCCATTACCAGTGGCTTTGCACCCAGGCGGTCGATGATGGTCTGCACGGTGTAGTAGAAGTCCGCACCCAGCTTGTCCATCTTGTTGACGAAGCAGATACGCGGAACGTCGTACTTGGTTGCCTGGCGCCAGACCTGCTCGGACTGTGGCTCAACGCCTTCCTTGGCGTCAAACACAGCAACGGCACCATCCAGAACACGCAGGGAGCGCTCCACCTCAACGGTGAAGTCCACGTGACCCGGGGTGTCGATGATGTTGATCTGGTTGCCTTCCCAGAAACAGGTGGTCGCGGCGGAAGTAATCGTAATTCCGCGCTCCTTCTCCTGCTCCATCCAGTCCATCGTGGAGGCGCCATCGTGGGTCTCACCGATCTTACGGTTGATGCCGGTGTAGAAAAGGATGCGCTCCGTGGTGGTGGTCTTACCAGCATCGATGTGCGCCATGATGCCGATGTTGCGGACCTTGTTCAGGTCGGTCAACGCTTCAAGTGCCACTGGGTTACCCCGCTCATTTCGTTGTTGAGCGACTTGGCCGAGGCTTCCATGATGTTCACATTGATGTTCAAAAGTGCTTTAAAAAGCCCCTGCAAGCCGCAGGTGATTACGTACTCGTTCTATTGTGCCAGCTTTGCGCCGTCAAGTCGCGTCGGGGGTCGGTTGTTTTCTAGTTGTTTTTCTAGATGACGCCCTCACGCGGTCAATAGCACTATAGCCCCACTGCCCTTTATGAAGTTAGGGCGGTGAGGCTATAAGGCCGCTGCTACCAGCGGTAGTGGGCGAAGGCGCGGTTGGCCTCTGCCATCTTGTGAGTGTCTTCGCGACGCTTCACGGATGCACCCAGACCGTTGGATGCGTCCAGGATCTCGTTGGCGAGACGCTCGGTCATGGTGTTCTCACGACGCTGACGGGTGAAGGTCACCAGCCAACGCAGAGCCAGAGTGGTGGAACGGCCGGGGCGAACCTCAACCGGAACCTGGTAGGTAGCGCCACCAACACGGCGGGAACGAACCTCAAGAGCCGGCTTAACGTTGTCGAGAGCCTTCTTCAGGGTGAGGATCGGATCGGTGCCGGTCTTCTCGCGGCACTGCTCCAGAGCGCCGTAAACGATGCGCTCTGCGGTGGACTTCTTACCGTCAAGGAGAACCTTGTTAACCAGCTGGGAGACGAGAACGTCGCCGTAAACCGGATCCTTGACTAGCTGTCGGGAAGGTGCTGGACCCTTACGTGGCATTGTTTACTTCTCCTTCTTAGCGCCGTAGCGGGAACGTGCCTGCTTGCGGTCCTTAACACCCTGGGTGTCGAGGGAACCACGCACGATCTTGTAACGAACACCCGGGAGGTCCTTCACACGACCGCCGCGGACGAGCACCATGGAGTGCTCCTGCAGGTTGTGGCCCTCACCCGGGATGTAGGCAGAAACCTCGATACCGGAGGTCAGGCGAACACGGGCGACCTTACGCAGTGCGGAGTTCGGCTTCTTCGGGGTAGTGGTGTACACACGGGTGCACACACCGCGGCGCTGCGGGGAGCCCTTCAGCGCAGCAGTGGCAACCTTCGTGCTCTTATCGTGACGGCCCTTGCGGACCAGCTGCTGAATAGTTGGCATAGATAGACTTTCTTCTTTGGGTTTTAAACTTGCAGAAGTCTCGGTACATCGTGACCCCGGAATTGGCTCCCCACCTGCCGCACTGGGCGAATAGACGCCTTTAAACAGCAAAAAATGGGGGCTCTTTCGGGGCCGCTACCGTTTTGTATCACTCCGCGCACTTGGCACGAAGATCCCTGTATTAAGCACCCTCTGCCGTTCACCTGATGGTGCGCGCCATTGGAGCAATACAATCTACGCCGGTGAGATTACCGCAGTGCACACAGGAAACCAAATGAGCTAGGACGTCACTACTAAGACCGTCCACACCAACCCGCTCCCCGAAAAGATTTTCTTGACCATTTTGCCCACAGGACAGAAGATACTCATGTTAATTTTAGTTTCGCCACAGAAACATCTGTTGGGTATTTGTTCGAGATCTTAAGGATGACCCGATGAAGAGTCTTCGTATTAATCGCGGTTTCGCTGCTGGTGCGGCCGCAGTTTCCCTTCTGTTCACCGCTACCGGCGTAGCTGCCCCCTCTCTGCTGCCTCAGGCTGCTGCGGAGGCCAAGAATCACAATCTAGACCTAAAGTGCTCCTACACTGCACCTCTAATTGGCACTAAGGAAGCCGGAACCACAGGCACAGTCACGGTAGACATGCCCAACGAGGCCGAGGCTGGCGCAGACATCCCGGTGAAGGTCACAATTGGCGAGTCCAAGATCACCTCTCTCGCATTCAGCGCCGTTTCCTCTGTTAAGGCAACGTCCAGTACTGCGCGCCTGCAGGTGTCCCCAAATGCCGAGCTAGTTGGTAACCCGGCAGGTGTATCTCTGTCCAATGGTGTTCTGACGGTCAGCAACGTCCTTTCGGCGTCGAAGACCAGCAGCAAGGAGATTACGGTCTCTGCGAAGCCAGCCGAATTCTCCCTTCGCTCCAAGGACGGGCAGAAGGTAACCGTCAGTGCCCCGAGCGACATCATTGAGGTGACTATGGATACATCTTTCGGAGTCGTTCCCACGAAGTGCACAACCACCGCCGTACAGCTGAATGAAACCAACATTAAGGCTGCGCCGAAGCCGGAGGATCCCAAGCCGGAAGACCCGAAGCCGGAAGACCCCAAGCCAGCGGATCCAAAGCCGGAAGACCCCAAGCCAGCGGATCCAAAGCCAGCGGATCCAAAGCCGGAAGACCCCAAGCCGGAAGATCCAAAGCCGGAGGACCCGAAGGATCCGGAGTCCTCGGCTAGTGGCTCTTCCAAGGAAGGCATCCTCTCCTTCTTCCAGAAGATCTTCGGCATCGACAAGTCGGATGAGGCAAAGGAAACCCAGAAGACCTTCTGGCTCTCCCTCTTCGGAGCCGGAGTTCTGGGAGTGCTGATTTCTTGCGTGATGAAGTTCTTCCACTAGAACCAAAGCGGAGGCATCGGGATGACCTACAATCATCCCGATGTTTCCTCCCCCTTTCGACCTAACAACCATCGGCGACGGCCTGCCCGCCGCCGAGCTTCTACCACGCATCCCAGAACGCGGCCCACTGGTGGTGGAAGCACCCCCTGGAACAGGTAAAACAACCCTCGTTCCGCCTGCGCTCTCCAATATTCTGCGGCACACAACGCGCACGGCCTCCCAAGCCGCCCGAGCCACCCAAGCCGCCCGAGCCACCCAAGCCACCCCGGCTACTCCGCCGAAAGTCCTGGTCACCGCGCCTCGTCGCGTGGCCGTCCGCGCCGCAGCCCGGCGTCTCGCCCACCTCGACGGCTCCCGCGTAGGCGACCGCGTCGGCTACAGCATCCGCGGCGAACACCACCCCGGCAGCCTCGTGGAATTCGTCACCCCAGGAGTCCTCCTCAACCGCCTCCTCGCCGACCCCGCCCTCGAAGGCATAGGCGCGGTCCTCATCGACGAAGTCCACGAGCGCCAACTGGATTCCGACCTCGTACTCGCCATGTGCCAGGAAGTCGCACTACTGCGCGAAGGCGACCCCGCCGGGGAACTCTACCTCTGCGCCATGTCCGCCACCGTCGACACACAGAAGCTCGCCGACTATATGGGTGCGCAGGTTGCCTCCACCCCAGCGGTCACCCATCCGCTGGATATCTCCTATCACCCGCACCCCGAGCGTGCCCAGGGTTCCCCTGCCTTCTACCGCCACGTCGCTGATCTGGCGCTGCAGGCCCACTCAAGCCAGCGCGAAGCAGGCCATCCCGACCATCGCACCCTTGTGTTCGTGCCGGGCCGCAAGGAAATCGACTGGGTCTGCTCCCACCTCCCCGATTCCGTACCGCTCCACGGAGGTCTGACCTCCCACGAACAGGATGCCGCGCTCGCCGGCAACTCCCCCATCGTCGTCGCCACGTCCATCGCAGAGTCCTCTCTCACCGTCCCCGGCGTACATGCGGTAGTCGATGCCGGCCTGTCCCGCACTCCCCGCCGCGACCAAGCGCGCGGCATGACGGGGCTGGTCACCACCTCTACCTCCAAAGCCAGCGCCGATCAGCGCGCCGGTCGCGCGGGTCGCCTCGGCCCCGGCCAGGTCTACCGCGCCTACTCCGCGGCAGACTATTCCCACTTCGCGCCCGGCATCACCCCGGAAATCCTCTCGTCGGATCTCGTCGCCGCCGCCCTGACCCTCGCTGCCTGGGGTTCGCCAGATATTTCTCTTCTGGACGCCCCTCCGACCGCAACCCTCACCGATGCCAACGAGGAGTTGCAGGCTATGGGCGCGCTGGATAGGCACGGCGCAATCACAGAGACGGGTCAGAAGCTGGCACGGATTCCCGCCGACCCGCGCCTGGGTGCCGCCTTGCTGGCTCACGGTTCCGCCGCAGCCGAGGTAGTGGCGGCACTGTCAACAGATGTGCAGGGCGACCTGGCTGAGGCTAAGCCCCAGGCCTCCGAAGTGCGTCGCTTCGCGCGCATGGTGGACGATCAAGGCCCGGCGGCTCCCGGCGAGGTTGTTGCCTCGGCCTACCCCGACCGCGTCGCGAGGCTTGTAAATAGTGGCGAGGATGCCGAGTACCTACTGGCCTCCGGAACACGTGCCACGCTGGCTCCGGAGCTGCGTCGCTCACTCGGCGGCTCCGAATGGTTGGCAGTGGCGGAAGTGCAGCTGGGTCGCACTCCCCTGATCCGCGCGGCCGCGCGGCTAGAAACACCACCCCTCGCCCAGGTGCGGGAGGACGTCACCGCGCATATTGCCGACGGGAAGCTTCGCGCCCGCCGCACGCGCCACCTTGGAGCCATCGAACTATCCAGCACGCCGGTATCAATCACAGAGCTCGGCGACGAAGAAAGGAGCCAGGCCGTCGCAGCCTTGGCTGCCCAGGGACTCGGTTGGCTACGGATGACGGAGGGGGCGTCAAGAATAAAGGAAAGAGTCGACTACCTCCGCGAACAACTCGGCGAACCGTGGCCGGAACTCACGGCAGGCGATTACACGCCCGAAGCCGAGAGGGTCGTGGCGGGCGAAAGGATCGCCGACATCGACGCGTACCAGGCAATCATGCGGCAACTTCCGTGGCCCGAGGCCGGGCGGATGGACGAACTGGCTCCGGAGAGGTTAGAGGTACCCAGCGGATCGGCGCCGAAGATCAGCTACGAAACCGGGCGCCCAATTGTGCGCGTTAAGCTGCAGGAATGCTTCGGGCTAGCGGAATCCCCCACGATCGCGGGGCAAAAAGTTCTGTTCCACCTACTGTCCCCGGCCGGGCGCGAACTTGCCGTCACCGACGACCTGCGGAGCTTCTGGGATGGCCCCTATCAGGGAGTGCGCAAGGACATGCGCGGGCGTTACCCGAAGCACCCATGGCCCGAGGATCCGTGGGCGGCAACGGCGACAAAGAAGACGAAGCGGGCGCTAGAAAAATAGCAGCGGGCGCTGGGGAACTAGCGGCGCTTGCGACCGAAGGTCTTGGTGAAGTTCAGGCCACGGATCGGCGTGTGAATGGTGACGGTCTGGCGACCGTCGGCGCGCTGAGTAAGTCGCACAGGGCCTAGGCGGGTGGAGCCGCCGACTCCACCAGAAGAGGTGTTTACTCGGAATGGCCCGAAGTTCTTGGAGTTGCGAAACATGATTCCCATGCAGTTCATCTTAGGGCACCGACGCGCCAGGACGCACAAAAGCGGGCGCCTCCCCGTTCGAAGGGAAGCGCCCGCTTAAATGGTGAACTGGCAAACCCGCAGGGCAGCCAGTCCGGGGATCTTAATGGGTTACATCAGATCCATGTCGTCCAGCGGCACGGCAGCGCCGGTGAACTCGCCGTAGTTGTCATCGGCGTAGAAGCCATCGCCGAAGGAAGACGGCAGGGAGTACGCCGCTGCGCGAGCCTCCTCGGTCGGCTCCACGGTGATGTTGCGGTAGCGGGAGATACCCGTACCAGCCGGGATCAGCTTACCGATGATCACGTTCTCCTTCAGACCGATCAGCTTGTCGGAACGCTTGTTGATGGCAGCGTCCGTGAGCACACGGGTGGTCTCCTGGAACGAGGCGGCGGACAGCCAGGACTCGGTAGCCAGGGAGGCCTTCGTGATACCCATGATCTCGGCGCGAACCTCCACCGGACGGCCACCGGTCTTGACGGCCTCCTTGGACGCAGCCACCGCGTCGGCGTGATCCACCAGGGAGCCCGGCAGGAACTCGGTCGAGCCGGAGTCGATGACGGTCACGCGGCGCAGCATCTGGCGCACGATGATCTCGATGTGCTTGTCGTGGATGGCCACACCCTGATCGCGGTAGACCTTCTGGACCTCGTTGATCAGGTGCTGCTGCACGCCACGGCGGCCGAGCACGCGCAGAACCTCGTGCGGATCCGCGGCACCCTTCAGCAACTGCTGTCCCATCTTCACGTGGTCGCCATCGCGGATCGGACGCTCCACGCCACCGGTGCCCAGCGTTGCCAGACCCTGGCGCTTGGACAGCTTCTCGTACACCACATCATCGGAGCCGTCATCCGGCTCGATGGTGAGGGTGAAGAAGTTGTCGTCGTCCTCGATGCGAACCTTGCCGTCCACCGAAGCGATCGGGGACTTGGCCTTCGGAACACGAGCCTCGAACAGCTCCTGAACACGCGGCAGACCACCGGTAATGTCGCCACCGACACCACCCAGGTGGAACGTACGCATGGTCAGCTGGGTACCCGGCTCACCAATGGACTGGGCGGCGACGATGCCGACGGCCTCGCCGATTTCCACCTTCTTGCCGGTCGCCATGGAGCGGCCGTAGCAGGTGGAGCACACGCCAGTGTTGGTAGCACAGGTCATCACGGAGCGGACCTTGACTTCCTCCACGCCAGCTTCGATGAGCTTCTGCAAACCGGCTTCATCGATGACCTTGCCCTCTTCGATGAGGACGGTGCCTGCGGAGTCGGTGGCGTCACTAGCTAGGTAACGCCCCAGAACAGACGTTTCGACGAAGTCTGCCGGAGTGTAGTTACCGGTCGGCTTGCCCTCGCCATCCAGAACCGGAACAGCGACGGACATCATGGCACCCTGCTTGGTGCCACAGTCGTCCTCGCGCACGATGACGTCCTGCGCCACGTCGACCAGACGACGGGTCAGGTAACCCGAGTCAGCGGTACGCAGAGCCGTATCGGCCAGGCCCTTACGGGAACCGTGGGAGTTGTTGAAGTACTCCAGCACGGACAGGCCTTCGCGGAAGGAGGTCTTAATCGGGCGGGTGATGTACTCACCGCGGGAGTTCGTAACCATGCCCTTCATGCCGGCCAGGGTCCAGATCTGACGCATGTTACCGGCAGCACCCGACTTCACGATCATCGGAATCGGGTTGTCGTCCGGGTACAGATCCTCGACGGACTGACCCACGAAGTCGGTAGCTTCCTTCCACAGGTCAACCAGGGACTGGTAGCGCTCGGCCTCGTTGATCTTGCCGCGTGCCATCTTCTTCTCGATAACTCGAGCCTTGGCCTCGTAGTTATCCAGAACTTCCTGCTTGTTCGGCAGCACCAGCACGTCGTGCATGGTGATGGTCACGCCGGAGCGGGTAGCCCAGTAGAAGCCGGCATCCTTCAGCTTGTCCACCGTCTGCGCCACGGTGATCATCGGGTACTTCGCCGCGAGGTCGTTAATGACGGTAGCCTGTGGCTTCTTCGCCATGACGCCCTCTACGTATGGGTAGTTCCACGGCAGCAGCTCGTTGAACAGCACGCGCCCCAGGGTGGTCTCCGCCAGCCAGGTCTGGCCTCGCTGCCAACCATCCGGGAACCGCTCGGCCTCGATCTCCGCGGTCGGGCGCAGGTGGTTGATGCGCACGCGGATCGGAGCCTGCAGGCCCAGCACGCCACGGTCGTAAGCCATGATGGCCTCGGCCAGGGAGGAGTACACGCCCTGTGCGGGAGCCTCGTCGATAGCCGGGGTGTAGGCACCCTGACCGCCGAACTCTTCCGGCTTCTTCAGCAGGGTCAGGTAGTACAGGCCGGTCACCATGTCCAGACGCGGCATAGCCAGTGGCTTACCGGAGGCCGGGGACAGAATGTTGTTGGAAGCCAGCATCAGGATGCGGGCCTCTGCCTGCGCCTCGGCGCTCAGCGGCAGGTGGACTGCCATCTGGTCACCGTCGAAGTCCGCGTTGAAGGCCTCACAGGCCAGCGGGTGCAGCTGGATAGCCTTACCCTCGACCAGGATCGGCTCGAAGGCCTGGATACCCAGGCGGTGCAGCGTAGGTGCACGGTTCAGCATCACCGGGTGCTCGGCGATGGCCTCTTCCAGCACGTCCCACACCTCGGGGCGCTGGCGCTCCACCATGCGCTTAGCGGACTTGATGTTCTGCGCGTAGGACTTCTCGACCAGGCGCTTCATCACGAACGGCTTGAACAGCTCCAGGGCCATCAGCTTCGGCAGACCACACTGGTGCAGCTTCAGCTGCGGACCAACGATAATCACGGAACGACCGGAGTAGTCCACGCGCTTACCCAGCAGGTTCTGGCGGAAGCGGCCCTGCTTGCCCTTCAGCAGGTCAGACAGGGACTTCAGCGGACGGTTGCCCGGGCCGGTGACCGGACGGCCACGACGGCCGTTGTCGAACAGCGCGTCGACGGATTCCTGCAGCATGCGCTTCTCGTTGTTCACGATGATCTCGGGGGCGCCGAGGTCCAGCATGCGCTTCAGGCGGTTGTTGCGGTTAATCACGCGACGGTACAGGTCGTTCAGGTCGGAGGTCGCGAAGCGGCCACCGTCCAGCTGCACCATAGGGCGCAGCTCCGGCGGGATCACCGGAATGCAGTCCAGCACCATGCCGGCCGGGTCGTTGCCGGAACGCAGGAACGCTGCGACGACCTTCAGGCGCTTCAGTGCACGCAGCTTCTTCTGTCCCTTGCCGTCGCGGATGACCTCGCGCAGCACCTCAGCCTCAGCCTCGAGGTCGAAGCTGCGGATCAGGGTCTGGATGGCCTCTGCGCCCATGCCGCCGGTGAAGTAGTCCTCGTAGCGGTCGACCAGCTCGTTGTAGATGTTCTCATCCACAATCATCTGCTTCGGTGCCAGCTTGACGAAGGTGTTCCAGATCTCGTCCAGGCGGTCGATTTCGCGCTCGGCGCGCTCGCGGATGTGGCGCATCTCGCGGTCAGCCGCGTTCTGCACCTTCTTCTTGGCATCGTTCTTGGCACCAGCGGCCTCGAGTTCAGCCAGGTCCTCTTCAAGCACCTTGGCGCGGTCGGCCAGCTCAGCGTCGCGCTCCTGCTCGACCTCCTTCTTCTCCAGCATCATCTCTGCCTCGAGGGTGGACTGGTCGTTGTGGCGACCTTCCTCGTCGACGGAGGTGATGATGTTGGCGGCGAAGTAGATGATCTTTTCCAGATCCTTCGGAGCCAGATCCAGCAGGTAGCCCAGGCGAGAGGGCACGCCCTTGAAGTACCAGATGTGGGTGACGGGAGCGGCCAGCTCGATGTGTCCCATGCGCTCACGGCGAACCTTGGACTTGGTCACCTCAACGCCACAGCGCTCACAGATGATGCCCTTGTAGCGCACACGCTTGTACTTGCCACAGCCACACTCCCAGTCGCGGGTGGGGCCGAAAATGCGCTCGCAGAACAGGCCATCCTTCTCCGGCTTCAGGGTGCGGTAGTTAATGGTCTCAGGCTTCTTGACCTCGCCACGGGACCATCGACGGATGTCGTCAGCGGTCGCTAGTCCGATGCGAAGTTCATCGAAAAAGTTGACGTCCAGCACGTGGACTTCCTTTCCCCTCCTCTTGGCGGAGGGCTTTGGGTAGTTACGGCGCTTTAAGCTGTGTTGTTTGTCGGGCTCAAGCGCCGAAAGTACGGCGAATGTACGAAAGTCAGATGTTTAGGGTCGTCAACGCCCTAGCTGACATCCATGTCAGCATCCGGACGCTCGTCACGGGACAGGTTGATGCCCAGAGCTGCGTTAGCATTCTCCAGCTCATCGTCATCGTCGGAGGACAGCTCCATCGGGGTGCCGTCGGCTGCCAGAACCTCAACGTTCAAGCAGAGCGACTGCAGCTCCTTCAGAAGGACCTTGAAGGACTCCGGGATACCAGGATCCGGGATGTTCTCGCCCTTCACGATCGCCTCGTACACCTTCACACGGCCAACCACGTCGTCAGACTTGATAGTCAGAAGCTCCTGCAGGGTGTAGGCGGCACCGTATGCCTGCATTGCCCACACCTCCATCTCACCAAAGCGCTGGCCACCGAACTGTGCCTTACCACCCAGCGGCTGCTGGGTAATCATGGAGTAAGGGCCAGTGGAACGGGCGTGGATCTTCTCGTCGACCAGGTGGTGGAGCTTCAGCATGTACATGTAGCCCACGGAAACCGGGTACGGGAAGGGCTCGCCGGAACGGCCATCGATCAGGTTGGACTTACCGAAATCGTCGACCTGGCGCTCGCCGTCGCGGTTCGGCAGCGAAGAACGCAGCAGGCCGGACAGCTCGGCATTGGAAGCACCGTCGAACACCGGGGTGGCGGTCAGGGAGTCCGCCGGAACGTCGTACAGCTCCTCCGGCAGGGTCTCCAGCATCTTCTGGATCTTCGGATCCTGGGATTCGGTATCTACCTTCCAGCCGGCCTTAGCCAGCCAGCCCAGGTGCACCTCGAGGACCTGACCGATGTTCATACGGCGCGGCACGCCGTGGGTGTTCAGGATGATGTCGATCGGGGTACCGTCCGGCAGGAACGGCATATCCTCCTGCGGCAGAATCTTGCCCACGACACCCTTGTTACCGTGGCGGCCGGCGAGCTTATCGCCGTCCTGGATCTTGCGCTTCTGAGCGACGTAGACGCGAACCATTTCGTTAACGCCCGCGGCCAGATCGTCGTCGTCCTCGCGGGAGAACACGCGAACGCCGATCACCTTACCGGTCTCGCCGTGCGGAACCTTCATGGAAGTATCGCGAACCTCGCGGGCCTTCTCACCGAAGATGGCGCGCAGCAGGCGCTCTTCCGGAGTCAGCTCGGTTTCACCCTTCGGGGTGACCTTACCGACCAGGATGTCGCCGTCGCGGACGTCGGCGCCGATGCGGACAATACCGCGGTCGTCGAGGTCTGCCAGGACATCCTCGCCGACGTTAGGAATGTCGCGGGTGATCTCCTCTGGGCCCAGCTTGGTGTCGCGGGCGTCAATCTCGTATTCCTCGATGTGGATCGAGGTCAGAACGTCTTCCTCAACCATGCGCTGGTTCAGGATGATGGCGTCCTCGTAGTTGTGGCCTTCCCACGGCATGAAGGCAACCAGCAGGTTCTTACCCAGTGCCATCTCGCCGTTGTCGGTGCCCGGGCCGTCGGCCAGAACCTGGCCGGCCTCCACACGGTCGCCCTCGTCCACCAGCGGCTTCTGGTTGTAGCAGGTGCCCTGGTTGGTGCGCTCGAACTTGCGCAGCATGAAGGTATCGCGCACGCCCTCGTCGTCCATGACGGTGATGTAGTCGGCGGAGACGTACTCGACCACGCCGGCCTTCGGGGCGATGATCATATCGCCGGCATCGTAGGCAGCGCGCAGCTCCATACCGGTGCCCACGTAAGGAGACTCGGAGCGCAGCAGCGGCACAGCCTGGCGCTGCATGTTCGCACCCATCAGTGCACGGTTAGCATCGTCGTGCTCGAGGAACGGAATCATAGCCGTTGCCACGGAAACCATCTGTCGTGGCGAGACGTCCATGTAGTCCACCTCGGTGTACGGGACGACCTCCACGTCGCCACCGCGCAGGCGAACCTCAATGCGGTCCTCGGTGAACCGGTGATTCTCGTCGAACGGGGTGTTCGCCTGAGCGATCACATGGCGGTCCTCTTCGTCGGCGGTGAAGTAGTAGACCTCATCGGTGATCTGGCCGTCCACAACCTTGCGGTACGGGGTCTCGATAAAGCCGAACGGGTTCACGCGTGCGTAGGAAGAAAGGGAACCGATCAGACCAATGTTCGGACCTTCCGGGGTCTCAATCGGGCACATGCGGCCGTAGTGAGACGGGTGAACGTCGCGGACTTCCAGGCCGGCGCGCTCACGGGACAGACCGCCCGGGCCCAGCGCGGACAGGCGACGCTTGTGAGTCAGGCCGGACAGAGAGTTGTTCTGATCCAGGAACTGCGACAGCTGAGAGGTGCCGAAGAACTCGCGGATCGCCGCGGAAACCGGGCGAACGTTGATCAGGGAGGTCGGGGTGATGGACTCCGCATCCTGGGTGGTCATGCGCTCGCGCACGACACGCTCCATGCGGGACAGGCCAACGCGAACCTGGTTCTGGATCAGCTCGCCGACGGTACGCAGACGACGGTTGCCGAAGTGGTCGATGTCGTCGGTATCGATCGGGATCTCGGTGCCGTCGGGGGAAGTCATGGACTTCTCGCCAGCGTGCAGGCGCACCAGGTACTCGATGGTCGTCAGGATGTCCTCTTCAGTCAGGATCATCGTGCCATCGTTGTCACCGCCGAGGCCGAGCTTGCGGTTGATCTTGTAACGGCCGACCTTGGCAAGGTCGTAACGCTTTGCCTTGAAGAAGGAGTTTTCTAGCAGAGCCTGGGCAGAATCGCGCGTCGGGGACTCACCGGGGCGCTGCTTGCGGTAAATCTCCAGCAGTGCCTCGTCGGTGTTCTCCACACCGTCCTTTTCCAGGGTGGACATCATCAGTTCGGAGAAACCGAAGCGATCGGTAATCTCCTGGGTGGTCAGACCCAGCGCCTTCAGCAGCACGGTGACGGGCTGGCGACGCTTACGGTCGATACGCACACCAACGGTGTCGCGCTTATCCACGTCGAACTCCAGCCATGCACCGCGGGAAGGAATAACCTTCACGGAGTGCAGCGGGCGCTCGGTGGATGCGTCGATGGATGCGTCGAAGTACACACCCGGGGAACGAACAAGCTGGGAAACAACGACACGCTCGGTGCCGTTGATGATGAACGTGCCCTTGTCGGTCATCATCGGGAAGTCGCCGATGAATACGGTCTGGGACTTAATTTCACCAGACATAGAGTTGGTGAATTCCGCGGTCACGTACAGCGGTGCCGCGTAGTTGATGTCCTTATCCTTAGCCTCGTCGATGGTGGACTTCACGTCATCAAAGCGGGGCTCGGACAGGGTAAGGGACATGTTCTCGGAGTAGTCCTCGATCGGAGAAAGCTCCTCGAGAATCTCCTCGAGTCCGCTCATAATGCGGACGTCCTCCCCTGCCTCGGCTTGGGCGCGGGCACGCCACTCGGGCGTGCCGACGAGCCAAGCGAAGGACTCTCGTTGGAGGTCTAGAAGGCCTGGAACCTCAATCGGAGCGTCGATCTTCGCAAAGCTGTGTCGCTGCGGAGCTCCGGGAATTCCGGCCACTGAGCTGGTCTGGCGGGAGACTGCCAAGATGGGTCCTTCCAGCACAACCTCGGCCAGCACTACGTGGTGGAGCTGTAGTGCACGGTCTTGATTGTGTGTGTACGGTCTCGTGATGGTCGATTTAGTTGGATTTCCCCCACTGAGCCACCGCCACGTAGAAACGACTAAACGACCTTGTCAAATGGCCTTTTTGGCACTTTTGGCAAAGTCTGCATCACGCGCAATACCTTCGCATTGGTTCTGCGAAGATCCGTAGTCGTTCCTTTGAAGCAAATAACTCAACAAAGTAAATCCAGCGCAACGAACTATCCTATAGCATGGCTGCTCAATTGTCTAGGCTTCCGCCACAGTCCCAGCGCCCCTCCCGGCGCCCCCTCCCAGCGCCCTCTGCGCGGCTTATCATTAAGCCTTCCGCTGAGCCCTGCGTTCCGCCCTCCGCTTAGCGGTCTTCCACACGACCAGCACCACGGATGCTGCTGCCACAATAACACCCGCAACGATCAATGCAACCCCCCATTTATCGGTGTGGCGCTGTCCGCTGACTTCCATGGCCTGGTTCAGCATGGACTGCGTTACACTCTGCGGGGTCTTGCCGTGGAACTTCAGCAGGTTTTCCACGTCCTTGCCAGAGCTATCGCGGTAGGTGTCCTTCACGTCCTCTTCCACGCTCACCAGCAGGCCGGACTTCGGCTCCACCGTCAGCTCGCGCCACCCTTCGTGGAAAAGCTGTGCGCGCTGCGGCTTTCCGTTCTCATCCTCCACCGTGATGGTGTTGCGGATGCCTGCGTACTCCTTAGCCACCGACGTCGCCGGAATTTCCTGGCGGAAAACGTACAGCTCATGCTCGCGGCCCTCGGCGGTGGTCACATTGCGCGTGCCGGTGAATTCGGCAGGCAGTGCACGACGCAGCGTCATATCGAAGTAGTCGTAGGTGCGCTTCTCAGTTCCCTGAGGGAACTTAGCCCAGTAACCCGCGATCTCGCCGTCGGTCGCAGGGGTAGCCGGCGTGTCAGACACCTTGGCGTCCCCCTTCGCCTCGCCCGTCCGGCGATCCACGGTAAAGCTCCAGACCTGCGCATCCAGCAGGGATTCTAGATCGTCCTTGACATCCGTCCGCGCGGTACTCACGCCGACGCGGGCACTTGCCTCGTCTTCGGTGGCGGGTTCTTCCAGGGTGATCTTGAACTGGCGGTTAACCGGCGCCGTCACGTCCTCTTTCCCCTTAGGCCCCTGGTAGTTGGGGCCGATCACCGCAGCCGGATCCTTGAGGGTGATGGTCGTTGCGGCGAGATCTAGCGGTAGCGCTTTGTCGTTCGCGACGACCTTCGGGAGCATGACGCCCACAGTGATCAACGCACAACCAATCAGTGCACCTAAAGCGCCCAATAGGTAAAGACCTTTGTTAGAGCTCTTCATCGGAGCCTTCGTGGAGCTGTCTTCGTTCGTCACTTCAATGCCACCATCTATGTCTTTAAAACTTTTATGCCGACCCTACCCGGCATCTAATCTTCACCCCAGGGTAGCAAGACAACAAAAACCGCTGGAAGCCACAGAATGTGATTTCCAGCGGTGTGTTGTGCCCACGCATTCGGCACTAGGCCGCTGTGCGCGGAAAGTAAGGCGATCTTACTTGAGGGAGACCTTTGCACCAGCCTCTTCCAGCTTGGTCTTAGCAGCCTCAGCGTCGTCCTTGGAAGCACCCTCCAGCAGAGCCTTCGGAGCACCCTCAACCAGCTCCTTGGCCTCCTTCAGACCCAGGCCGGAGACGATCTCGCGGACAACCTTAATAACGCCGATCTTCTTAGCGCCTGCGTCCTCCAGAACGACGTCGAACTCGTCCTTCTCCTCAGCAGCAGCGCCACCCTCAGCGCCCGGAGCAGCTGCAACAGCAGCAACCGGAGCAGCAGCGGTAACGTCGAAGACCTCTTCGAATTCCTTAACGAACTCAGACAGTTCGATGAGGGTCATTTCCTTGAAAGCCTCGATGAGCTCGTCCTTGGTGAGCTTAGCCATGATGGCATCCTTTCGTAGTTGCGCCGGTGGGCCAGAAAGTGTTGGCGACCCGGCCGGCAAAGTGTTTTATGTCTTATGTATTCGGGGAAGGAACTTACTGTTCCTTCTTCTCCTGCAGTGCAGCGGCCAGGCGTGCAACCTGGGATGCTGGTGCGTTGAACAGGCCTGCGGCCTTTGCCAAGGAACCCTGCATGGCACCGGCCAGCTTGGCCAGCGTGGTTTCGCGATTGTCCAGCTCGGCGATTGCCTCAACCTGAGCTGCATCAATCGTGGCACCGTCCATGTAGCCACCCTTGATCACGAAGTTCTTGTGATCCTTGCTGAAGTCCTTCATGGCCTTCGCAGCGTCAACGGCCTCGCCGTGGACGAATGCGATTGCGGTCGGACCGGTCAGCAGGGACTCATCAAGCTCAATGCCGGCTTCACGAGCAGCCAGCTTGATCATGGTGTTCTTGGCGACGGAGTAGGTAACGTCCGAACCCAGAGCGCGACGCAGCTCGGTGGTCTCAGCCACGGACAGGCCACGGTACTCGGTCAACAGAGTGGACTGTGCCTGCTCGAAGCGTGCCTTCAGCTCTGCCAGCGAAGCGGTGTTCTTCGGATTAGCCATACTCTCGCCTCCTTCCTGATGTTTACGGTGTACGTTCTACCTGTACGTCCACCGACGATCATTGTTGAAGGGCAACACTGTACATAAACGACAAAGCGCCTTGCGTTTCCGGCGTTTTACGCAAGAAGCACAAGGCGCATTCGTAGGATCCCCGGCTTTCTAGGGCTGGAATCCGATCCGAACGTCTATCGTGTTACCTGCGTGGGCCGTCATCTATGACGATGATCCTTCAATCTCCTGCCCACGCTCCCCCTGAGGGTTTGTGCGGGCGGTGATGACCGACGGTCTTCGGTGAAAACTTGACGTTTCTGATCTAGTTGTTGATCTAGTCAAACTTCCTCGAAGGAGGTTACACCCCTCCTCACCCCTTCTCCAAATCGCTGTTTTTATTTATCGACGCCCCCTCACGCCCCAATTTCTTTCGAATTCAAAACTAGGCCCTGCGATTTGATTACCCTTGGGGGTCATGGACGCATTCATCCCGAAATTCCTTTCCAGCCTGAGGCGCGAAAATCCACTTCCGGAGGGCGTCAATAGATGGGACACACCTTTAGACGGCAGAACGCCGGTCGTGCTGATCCACGGCACGTGGCTCAATGCATATAACACGTGGGATTACGTGGCCAAGCACCTCATTGCGGCCGGTCACCCGGTTTTTGCCGTGAACTACGGGAAGGATCGGGACGCGTTGACGGGTAAGGCGCCGGGCGTGTACGCGAATAACTTCTTACGCTCATCGCAGCTGGAGGTCGCACACTTTATCGACGATGTCATCGAACGCACCGGCGCGCAAAAGGTGAACCTGGTCGGCCACTCGCAGGGCGTGGCGCAGGCGCGGCTGTATCTGTCTGACTCCGGCGGAGCGGACCGCGCGGATATCGCGCGTAATAAGGTGGATCGCCTTGTCGGCGTCGGGCCGGCGCATCACGGGACCACACTATCGGGCGTCTCTACCCTGGCCGAAAGGGTTGATCCGAGCAACAAGCTCGCCGGGCCGCTGGAGAAGATCCTGGGTGGCGCGGCGATCGACCAGCGCGTGGGCAGCGAGTTCGGCGAGCACTTGAACCGCGATGGGGATACCACGCCCGGGGTTGATTACACGATGATCACCGCAAAATACGACGGTATTGCGACGCCCCGCCTGAAGCAGGTGATGGTCGCCGGCGACGGTGCGCGGGTGCGCAACCTGAGTGTGCAGGACGATAACCCGTTCGATCTGTCCGGCCACCTGGCGATGCTGTATTCGCCACGCGTGGTGGATCTGATCCTAGAGGCATTGGCGCCGGGCGACGACGGCCCGGCTGCCTACCGCACTGCCAACCCGCTGAAGCGCAGCATGGTGCTGCCGTTGATGGGCGAGTTCCGAGTACCCGGCCGGCGGGGCCGGAAGGCCTAAGTGAGGAAGGCCTGAGCACTCAGGGCCTAGGCCTGGCCTTCCTCCCAGCCGTCCTCGGCATAAGCGCCCTCAGCGTAGGCCTGTTCCGCACGATCACGGCTGATCTCGCGGTAGGCCTGCAGCAACTGCAGAGTGTGGGCGCGCTGCATGTTGCGGGCAGCCACGAAGAACAGGAGGGCTCCGCCCAGCAGACCCATCAGACCCAGTCCCAGCAGGAAGCCGGTCGTCCAGCCGCCGCTAGTGAGGGTATCCAGGAAGGACTCGCTGGCGGTATTCTTCGTCTCTACGTTCTGAGCATCCTCGCTGTGCGCCACTGCACTGTTGTTCGGGTCGGCCTGCGCGGCTGCGTCGATGCGGCGAATACCGCCGCCACCGACGTCGCCTTCAGCTTCATCGCCGGCGACGTCTGCGGCACCGTCGGCCTCTGCGGCGTCATCAACAATTCCGCCGGTCCCACCGCCGGAAACATCACCGGAAGCACCGCCGGAAATCCCGCCACCGGACACCGCACCATCAGACGCAGCACCACCGGACGCAGCATCTGATGCGGCGCCAAGTGCCGCAGAGGAACCGCCCGAGTTAGCGCTTCCGCCATTGCTGGTTCCGCTGGAGGCGCCGTTAGAGGCGCCATTGCTGGCGCCACCGTTTGCGGCGCCTACTGCCGATGCGCCGGAATTGCCGCCGGTCGAAGGCTGCTGCGAAGCCTTACGGTTACCCCGCAGCGCCTCAATCCCGCCGACGATCTGATCCATGTACTTGCCGATCTTGACGTTTTCGCTGTCGAGGTGCTTCTGCAGCTCCTGGAGTTCCTCCAGACCAGACTTCCCATTGCCCGTATCGTCCCCGCACGAATCCTTGATGACGAAGAAGGTCTCCAGCTCCTTATCGAACTTCTTGCCGTCCACAGCGGTGCCCTGGTAGCGGAAGACTACGCGGTACGCGCCCGGCTTGGTGAAAAGGAACTGCTGGTGGTCGTGCGCTCCAACCGCATAGCTGACCTTGTGCTCACGGTGCTCGGAATCCAGACGCAGGCTGACACTACCCAGCCCATTGTCCGACAGGGTCACCATGCGACCGGGACCTTCGAAGTCCTTGATGGTCACGTCCACGCCCTGCTGAGCCGAGTTCAGATGCTCGGTGGAAAAGCCCAGCCACGGAACATCAGGATTTTCCCCTTGCGCCTGCGGGAGCGCATACCCGGTCTCCCCCAGTTCCTCCTGGTACTCCTCTGGGACTCCAACCTTGGCCTTCGGGCTATTGACTAGGAAAATGAAGCTGCCGGACTCGCGCTCCTGCACATTCGCAGGATCGGCGCCGTCCTTCAGGAAAGTGTGCGGATCCGCATCGGATTCGTCCGATGTGCCCACACCCATGTCCATGTGACCCTTGGGAATCACGGCGCGCTCAGTTCCCTGCCCCTCGCCGAAGGCATCGTTGACTTCGCCACGCACATCCTCATCGGGGATATCCGCCGGGGCCTCGCAGGTCGGGGCTGATTCCGTTTCAGATTCCGTTCCAGAGGGCTCCGCGGACTCGCCGGGCTCCTCGGTTCCGGTCGAGTCGGTCGACTCGTCCGTGGCGTCGGTCGACTCGTCCGTGGAGCCTGTGCCGTCGTCGCCGTCGGTTTCGCCCTCTGTCGCCTCCGTAGAACCCGACTCGTCGCCGGAATCAGCGTCGCTCGGAGTAGCGGAATCCGTCGGCTTCTCCGACTCGTCCGGCTTGCCCTGGTCCAGTGGCGCGATGGGCTCCTGGATCTTGTTCAGCCCCGTGGTCGTCCCCTCCGGCAGGCCGACCTGCTTGTCGGAACCGACCAGCCAGTTGATGGTGCGCGCTGCGGACTTCACGGTAGAGCCGTCCTTCTTCTTGACGTCCCACTGCATCGTCAGCTGATACAGACCCGGCTTAGAGAACGTCCAGCCGAAGTGCCCGTGCCCGCCGACCTTGTAGTCGTAGTTCTTCAGGCCTTCCTTGGTGGACAGCACGCGCTCCGGGGTAGGCCTACTGGAATTGTGGAAGAAAACCTCCACGTCGCCAGGGCCGGAGAACTTCTTCATGTGGAAGTGCAGGTTCGGCTCCGCAAAGTCCGTCGGCACTTTAAGCTCATGCGCCTCGTCAAAAGCTCCCAGGCCCGCCCAGATCGGGCGCCACTGGTTAGTGAAGTCCGCGTTCTGCGGGGCATGCCACAGCACCGTGCCGGGCTTGCCTAGGAAGGACAGCGCCTTCTTGTTCGGCACCTTGATGCGGGAGGCCTCCTTGCCGTCGATCGCGTCGGGTGCCAGTCGCAGGCAGACGTCATCGGCGGGCACGGGCTGCTGCCCATCGACCACCATTACGTCCGGCTTGCCCTTGTTATACGTTCCGTAAATCGCATCCACGTGGGCGTTGTACAGCAGCTTCCTGCCCGCACAAACGTGCGTCTTTCCGGTGGCCGGGTTCTTCACGTCCTTACCCACCGTCGGCCCGTCGCTGGTCGTACCAGGCTTATGCCCTGTTGGCGTGGCCTGCGCGCGCTGCAAGACGTCTACGTTGCGCTGGTCACTGGATAGTGGCGACGCCCCGTCCCAGGCGCCAAACGCCACCGTCAACACAAGCACGCCGAGGACTGCGAACATCGCTTTGGAGGCCTGCAACATCCGTTCGGCCTTATTCTGACTGCGCTTGAGCTCTGCGATGAGCTGCTGTCTGGGATCACGCTTGTTCTGCATTAGTAGCCACCACCTGTGAGGGTTTGTTGGATTGCTTGGCGGCGCGAATTGGCGTCGCCACAAAGAACGAGAAGAGGAAAACAACGGTGAGGACGAGGACGATCGTCGCGCCCGTAGGAACGTCGATGGCCCACGAGACATACACACCCACGAAGGAACCGACCATGCCGATCACGGCGCTGAGGCTCATCATGACGACCAGGCGGTCCGTCCACAGCCGCGCGGTCGCGGCCGGGGTGATGAGCAACGCGAGAACCAGGATGTTGCCGACCGTGCGCACCGACATCACCACAGCGGCGGTGACGGCCAGATACAGCACAATGTCGATCAACAACACGCGGATCCCCATGGCGGCAGCGGTCTCGCGGTCGACGGAAACAGCCACGATCTCCTTGTGCAGTGCCGCCACAGCCAGGATCACGATCGCCCCCACGACGGCGCTGAAGATGATGTCGGAGTTCGACACACCCGTGATAGAGCCGAAGAGGAAGCTATTCAGGCTAGCGGTATAGCCCTGCACCTTAGAGATCACGACCAGGCCGAGGGCAAAGGCCGCGGCGAAGAAAATACCGATGACGGTGTCCTCCTTCACGCGCCTGCGCTGCGAAAACAGGGCGATTAGAAGAGCCACCACGGCACCAGCCATCGCACCGCCGGCGATCACCGAGAACTGCAGGGCAAAGGCAATGGCCAGGCCGGGGAACACGGCATGCGCGACAGCATCGCCGATGAAAGCCATGCCGCGGAGTACCACGTGCGTGCCGATCACGCCACAGACCAGGGCGGAAAGAACCGCCACCAGCAGCGCCTTCGGCAGGAAGGCCAGGGCGGGGTTGCTGAGGTCAACCAGGAACTGGGAGAAAGAAATCACTGCGCCAACCCCACTCCCCGCAGCAGAGGCGAATCTGGGTGGACGTCGAAGGTCTCCATCCACGGTTCCGGGCTGCGCAGCTCCCCCGGCGCGCCGTCGGCCACGACGCGACCGTTCAGCAGAACGAGGCGATCACATACGTCGACGGCCTGCGCCAGGTCGTGGGTGACCATGAGGATGCTCATCCCGTCGGCGGCCAGCGAACGCAGAATCTCCACCAGCGCTTCGATGCTGGGGAAATCCATGCCGGTGAAAGGCTCGTCCAGAAGGAGCAGGGTCGGCTCCACCGCCAGGGCGCGAGCCACCAGGACGCGCTGCCTTTGGCCACCGGACAGCTGCCCGATGGGGCGATCCGCCAAGTGCTGCAGGTTCACGCGCTTCAGTGCATGCGCCGTGGCAGCGAAGTCCGCCCGGCGCGACCGTCGGAACGGCCCGATGCTGCCCGCCCGGCCATTGAGCACCGTGTGGCGCACGTCGATCGGATAGTCCCACGCGAACTCGTGGCGCTGGGGAACGTAGCCCACGCTCGCAGCCTTGATGCTGCCCTTGGTGCGCGGGATGAGACCCAGGATGCTGCGCATCAGGGTGGTCTTGCCCGCACCGTTGGGGCCCAGCAAACCAATCAACTCGCCGGGGCGCGCCTCGAGGTTCACGTCGGTGAGGATCTGCCGCCCAGCCAGCCGAACATTCAGATCCGCTATCTGCAGTGCGGTCACTTCAGCTGACCCCACAGCTCGTCCTCGATGCGCTTACGCTCCTTGGCGCCCTTGCGTAGGGAAAGGAAGCCAAAGACCAGCACAGCGAGGACGACCGCGCCCACGCCGACGAGGATCCACGGGAGGGCGGAGGATCCACCCTGGGAATCCTCGCTGTTGGAGTTGTTGCCCTCCGCATCTGCAGCGTTGTTGGCGTTGTTGCCGTTGGCGTTGCGGGCGTCACTAGAAGAACCAGCTGCACCGGCCTTCGGCAGTTCACCCTCCCAGGCGGCGTTCTGCGCCTGCGCGGGGTCCACGCCCACGGCGAACTTCAGGACCTTCGTCACGGTCTTCTCGGAGCCATCCTTCATCTTCACCCGCACGCCCATAGCCACCTGGTGCACACCCGGCTCGGTGAAAACCCAGTTCGCGTGCGTGTGCGTGTTCAGGTCTACCCACAGCTCCTGCGGGATCGGCTGGGCAGAGTTCCACAGCTCTTGGGGCTTCTCAAAGCCACCGGCCTGTAGGAACATGCTCATCTGGCCCGGCCCCTGGTGGCCGAGGTACTCCATGGTCACGCCTCGGCTGGCCTGTGCGATCAGCGCCGGAGATTGCGTGTTCCAGCCCAGCCACGGCACGCCCTGAACCTCGGTCTGCGGCAGAACCCAGACCTCCTGGCCCGGCTGCGCACCCGTGAACTCGTAGCCGCCATCGGCGGGCAGCTGCTGCTTGGACTTGTCGGACACGTCGAAGACCACATCGTCCAGCACGCGCCACACCGGCTTTTCCTGCGCGTCGTCACGCAGCTGCACGTCCAGCTTTCCGCCATCCAGTCGCATGCCCAGATCCGCGTGGCCGCGGTCGAACACGTGCTTCGTACCTGCGGGGATGTGCTCTTCCTTGTCGCTAACGTTCTGCTTCAGCGCCGGGTCTTCCTGGCCCTGGCTCTGTGCTTGTGCCTGTGCCTGCGCCGGTGCCACCACGCCCGGCAGTCCGACTACCGGCGCGCCCGCTGCCACCGCTCCCCCGGCCAGCAGCACCGCCGCAGTGGGGGCCAGGCAGGACTTCCTGATCTTTGTCATTCGCATGTTGTGGTTTTCCTTCAATTGCTTGGTTCTAAAGTTCTTCTTGAAACGTCTGTTTTCCCGCGGTGCCACGTTGGTTGTCCGTCAGCACCAGCACCCCGGCTACGCGCTGCTTAGGCACTCGGCCATCGACTCGGCATTGGTCCGCATCAGATCCACGTACGTCGGAGCCTTCTCATCCAGAGTGTCGCTGCGGATC
This sequence comes from Corynebacterium macclintockiae, assembly GCF_027570165.1. NCBI lineage: Bacteria > Bacillati > Actinomycetota > Actinomycetes > Mycobacteriales > Corynebacteriaceae > Corynebacterium > Corynebacterium macclintockiae. The sequence continues at coordinate 166,232 of NZ_JAKMUV010000003.1, read as the reverse complement.
TGGCACACGCTCACTCCCAGCCGATCCGCGATCTGCTGCAGCTCGCGGGTTCTGCCCGCCATGGTCGGCTCGATAAACACCGCTGGGACTTTGAGGTTTTCCAGCGTCCGCGTGAGGGTCACGATGTCCCGTGCACTCGGCTCCATCTCCGGGTTCGGGGTGACGAAACCTGCGATGTCCAGGCCGTAGGCGTCCGCAAAATAGGCGTAACCGTCATGGGCAGTAACCAAGTGACGGCGGTGCTCGGGGATCGTGTCGATCTTGCCCTTGACCTCGCGGTCGAGGCGGCCGAGCTCGTCCAGGTAATCCTGCGCGTTCTGCTGATACTCCGCGGCGTGATCCGGATCCACGCCGATGAGCTTGTCACGGATGACCTTCACGTAGGCCATCGCGTTCTTGGCGTTGTGCCACAGGTGCGGGTCAAGCTCGCCGTGGACGTGTTTGCCCAGCACCGCCTGCGGCAGCAGGTAGGTCTCGTCCCCCGCATTGCCCAGGAAGCGGTAGTTAGGGTCGCCCGGGATCGGCTGCAGCGTTCGGTTAGGCACGCTGACCACGGCTTTCTGGGGGTCGAAGGTGCCGCCGTCGCCAACGAAATTGATGCTGTTGTCGTCGGCGTTCACCGCGATGTCGTAGTGCCCACTGTCTATCTTTTTGGACGCCCCGTCCTCCGTGCCCACATTGAAGCGCACGGTCTGATCCGCGATGTGCTCTGGGGGTTTGCCCTCATCCGGCACCAAAGACGCGCGGAGGTGCAGGGTGTACGTGCCGGGTTTGGAGAAAGACCAGCTCATGTGGGTGTGCGCATCGACCGGCAGCGTGGCGGTATCGCCCTCGTACCCGCGGGAGGCATCGAAGCCATCGCGGGAGTTAAAGAAGACCTCCGGCTGGCCGAAAGTGCCGGTGATATAGGCCGCAGCATCGCCCGGCCCCTCCACGTCCGTAACGCTCAGGTGCATCTCGGAGTGGGAGGACCCACCGTGCCGGGCGCCGATTCCCTGGGCGCGGATGCCCAACCAGACCGAATCAAGCGCCAGATTCTCCACCAGGGGAATGACCGTAGCACCATGGTTTGCAGCAACATCAGCGAGGGATACGACCTCTACCCCGGGGAGCACGCCATTGTCCATGGTGCGCAGTACGGACTGCTGCTCCAACAGCAGTCCGTTGTTGAAGGCCACGTCCGCGTTGGCCAGGTTGCGCACGTCGCGCAGCGTGAGCTCATAGGTGTGCGGATCCGCAGTGTTCGGGATCAGCGAAGTCACGCGCGCCGCATCCCCGGCGACGTGGCGCGCCAAATCGGCGACAATCGGGGTGGAGGCCACGATATCCGTGATCCCATCGTCACGGCTCGGCAGGCTTGCACCGTCTGCGACCGTGCATCCGGCCAGGCCGGCGACAAGCAGCACTGCGCTGACGTTGGCGCACAGTGGCTTTGTAGCCCCCTTAAGAGATGAAACTGCGTGCCCCATTCTTAGAACTTGGGGCCTTTGGAACGAGGGGGCGTCATCGACCGAAGAGCAGCCACAGACTCCGCAGACATAGCATTCGTGCGCAGCATGTACATCACACCGGCGCCGAGGGCGATCAGGCCCGCGCCAGCAATGGCCAGAGCCAGCATCGCGGACGTGGAACCAGTATCGGCCAGGGAGCCGTCGGCGTTGGCAGCGCTGCCAGCATCGCCACCAGCCGCGCCCCCACCTGCAGCGCCACCCGCGGCACCGGCAGCACCGGACGCGCAGTCACCGTCGGTGGTGATGTCCGCGCCGAAGTCGAAGTGCCCGCTGTTAGCGTTGCCGCTGCCACCGACGGTGAAGGTCAGGGTGGCAGGAGCACTGATCTTCTTGCCCTGCTTCGTGGTGGCGGTCTGGGTGATGCCTACCTTGTACGTGCCGGGCTTGGAGAAGACCCAGTTCGGGTGAACGTGCGAGTTGCGCGGGACGACGTGAGCGCCAGACGCGTTTCCACCGCTGGCCTTGAACCATTCCTTGCCCACGACCTGGCCGAGGTTGCCCTGTTCGAAAACGTACATGCTGCCCGGGCCGCTGAAGGAAGTCAGCGCGAAGGTGACATCACCCTGCGTGTTGGCCAGCAGATCCGGGTGCATAGTGTTCACACCCACCCACGGCACGCCGTTGGTCTGGGTTGCGCCGATCATCCATGCGGTGCCAGCGCCGACCGGCCCGAGGGCCTGCGGCAGATTCGTCTTTGCCGCAGAGCCCAGGCCGAAGTTAAGCGCACCAGGCTTGGTCCACTTCGCTGGCTGCTGGCGATCATCCTTGATCAGCGGACGCAGGGCGGGCTCGCCCTTCTTGCAAGTAGCGGAGCCTTCGGACTTGCCATTTGCACTCGAAGTAGAAGAAGTGCTGTTGCCGCTGGCGGTGGATGCGGATTTCTTGTTGGAAGTGGAGTTGCTGCTGGACTTGCCGTTGGAAGTGGACTTGTTCGACGTACCTTGTGCGCTGCTAGCTCCAGTTGCGCCTGTGGCACCACCGGAGGTGCTGCCACCGTCAGCCGATCCGCCGCCCCCAGCAGCGTCTTCGCTACCGCATGGGGTCGCACCTTCGGCAGGCTGATCAGCGTTTTCATCCTGGTCGGACTTGCCTACTACCCAGGTGTAGGTCTTTACCTCGGACTTCGCTCCGTCCGCGGTAGCCTGCACCTGCATGGAGTAACGGCCGGGGCGCTCGAAGGCCCAGTTGGCGTGGACATGGCTCGGGTAGGACTGGTTGATGCTATTGCCGGACTTCACCTCGATGCCATCCGTGAGCAGCGGTGCCATGCGTCCGTTCACCTGGCTCCACATAAACACTCGGCCTGGGCCGCACACCCGGTTGAAGTTGATGTTTACGCCCTGGTAGTGAGGGGCAACACCCTGCGTATCCCAGCCAGGCCAAATCAAGTTCTCCTGCTGTGTCTGCGGAAGGTAGTAGGTCGGCACTCCGACCTCGGAAACGTCCTCAGTGCGGGGCTCGTACGCCTCTGCACCGACTTTGAGGGTGACGTTGTTCGGATCCCGCGCTACATGGGAACCCGTAGTGTCCTCAGTCAGATCCAACTTGAGGTTGCCGGAACCGGAGGAGGTGACGTGGAAGGCGTCAATATGCCCCTTATCGAGCGTGACAGAATCAGCCTTCGCTTGGGGCAGGCTCTGCAAGCCCAGGTCCCCAATACCAAGGAACGCAGTGAAGGCGGTCAGGAAAGCGGCTGCGAGGACTGCGACGGGGCGGCGGGCATTGCCATGGCCGCGTTGATCACAGGCTGTGAGGGGTGAAGCGGGCACCAGAATAAGTCCTTAAAGATGCAATGGGTCTAATTTTCATTAAGAACTATAGTGAACCGGCAAGCGTTTTCAAACAGTAGGTGGACTGCTGCCCCACCCACCGCTCCACCCCGTCGTTCGACCCGCTCCCCAAAAGGGACCACCCCGGGCGCCGGACATAGAAAACAGACATAGAAAAGCACCCTCGCCACTCGAAAGCAGCGAGGGTGCGAGCAGATCCCTAGATGAACTCTAGAAGATCCCCATCACGCCGAGACTTAAGCCTCTTCAGTGAAGTCCTTCACGATGGTGTTGTCCACCGGAACACCCGGGCCGTTGGTGGAGGCCATGGTGACCTTCTTGAAGTAACGGCCCTTAGCGGAGGAAGGCTTCAGACGCAGCAGCTCGTCGATCAGAGCGCCGTAGTTCTCAGCCAGCTGCTTCTCAGTAAAGGAAGCCTTGCCCAGGATGGCGTGCAGGTTAGCAGCCTTGTCAACACGGAAGGAGATCTTACCGCCCTTGATCTCGGAGACAGCCTTGGCAACGTCAGTGGTGACGGTACCGGTCTTCGGGTTCGGCATCAGGCCACGGGGACCCAGCACGCGAGCCACGCGACCAACCTTGGCCATCTGGTCCGGGGTAGCGATAGCAGCGTCGAAGTCGGTCCAGCCGCCCTGGATCTTCTCGATCAGCTCTGCGGTGCCAACGACGTCCGCGCCAGCTTCCTCAGCAGCGGTAGCGTTCGGGCCCTCAGCGAAGACGACAACGCGAACCTGCTTACCCGTGCCGTTCGGCAGGGAAACGGTGCCGCGAACCAGCTGATCAGCCTTGCGCGGGTCAACGCCCAGGCGGATAGCAACATCAACGGTAGCGTCGAAGTTCTTGGAGGAGGTCTCCTTGACAACCTTGGCGGCTGCCATCGGGGTGTACAGGCGGCCAGCGTCGATCTTCTCCGCTGCCGCGCGGTATGCCTTAGAGGTCTTGCTCATGGTTATTCCAATCTAAAGAGTTGTTGGAGTTGTGGTGCAGGCGAAGCAAGTAGCCTTACCACGGTCAGTGAAAATTACTTCTGCGGAGCGTCCTTGACAGTGATGCCCATGGAACGTGCAGTACCAGCGATGATGGCTGCACCGGCCTCAATGTCGTTGGCGTTCAGGTCTTCCTTCTTGGTGGTTGCAATCTCCTTGCACTGATCCCAAGTAACGGAACCGACCTTGTCGGTGTGCGGAACGCCGGAGCCCTTCTGAATACCCGCAGCCTTCAGCAGCAGCTTGGCTGCCGGCGGGGTCTTCAGCTTGAAGTCGAAGGAACGGTCTTCGTAGACGGTGATTTCCACCGGCACGATGTTGCCGCGCTGGGACTCGGTAGCAGCGTTGTAGGCCTTGGTGAACTCAACGATGTTCACACCGTGAGCACCCAGAGCCGGGCCAACCGGCGGTGCCGGGGTAGCCTGACCTGCCTGGATCTGCAACTTAATGAGGCCAGTGACCTTCTTCTTTGCCATCTTTAAACCTTCTTTCTGTTATCAACGCGATCCGCAGCACCCTATACCCTTGTTGAAACCGCAAGGTTCCGCATGGAGAAAGTTACGCCCGTTCCCGCGCCAATTGATGGCCAGCACGGGGTTTATCGCGTCGACCGGATGCCGGAGTTTCACCGGCCACCGGAGGATGTAAAACTTGCCTGTCGATCTGCGAGCCTAACCCGCAGACAACCTGCATAATTCTAGTTCAGCTTCTCTACCTGATCAAATTCTAGCTCAACCGGGGTCTCACGGCCGAAGATGGAGACCATGGCCTTCAGTCGGTTGTTCTCGGTATCGATCTCACTGATGGTTGCAGAGACGGAAGCGAAAGGACCGGACAGGATGGTGACAGACTCGCCTTCCTCGTAGTCCACCACAACCTGCTCGCTGGCCGGCTTCGGCGGGGTGGCCACACCGGTGGAGGAAACATCCACGCCCGTTGCCGGAACCTCTTCGCCATCCTCGGTCTCCTGCGGCTTCGCGGTCTCCGGCGGCAGCAGGAACTTCGCAACCTCGCGGATCTTCACCGGGGTCGGCTTACCTTCGTTGCCAACGAAGCTGGTCACACCAGGAGTATCGCGAACGACGGACCACGAGGCGTCCTCCAGAGACATACGCACCAACACGTAGCCCGGCAGCAGCTTGCGCTTGACGATCTTGCGCTTGCCGTCGCGCAGCTCTACAACCTCTTCGATCGGCACAACGACCTCGTGGATCTGCTCGTCCACTCCCAGGGTCTGCGCGCGCATCTCCAGGTTGGTCTTCACCTTGTTCTCGTAGCCAGAGTAGCACTGGATGATGTACCAGTCGCCCGGCAGCTTCTTCAGCTGGCGCATGAACTGGCGCAGGCGGGTCTTGTACGCCTCCATTGCCGCATCCTCGGCAGACTTCTCTGCCTCGTTGCCCTCGCCGCTCTCGGAGGCCTCGGCGCCCTCAGCCGTCGCCGTTTCTTCGGCCCCTTCGGTCGCTGGGGCTGCGGCGTCGTTACTAGTGACGCCCTCAGCCTCAGCACCCGCAACGTCCTGGTGCGCCTCAGCAACAGCCTGCTGTACGTCTTCTTGCGCGGCCGCAGCAAGACTCTCTGCGCTGACGGCCTCGTTGTTCTGGTTTTCTTCGGTCATGGAAGCACCCTCCATCCATTAAAAATCCGCCTGTCGCCGGGCGGCGAAGGCGGTGTAAGAATTGATGTTCGCTAGTGTAACACGTTAGCGCATGATCTGCTGCAAGCCCCAGCTAGCGGCCCAGTCAGTACCTGCAACGAGGGCGCAAACGAAGATGAGGAACAGCAGCACGATGATGGTGTAGTTCACCATCTCGCGGCCAGTGGGCCAGATAACCTTGCCCATCTCGGAGATCACGCCGCGGATATAGTCCGCAATGGCGCTAAAGGGGTTCTTCCTGGTCTTAACAACCTCCGGCGCCTTGGAGCTGGAGTTTGCAACCGCGCGGGACGTCGTGGCCTCGCCGGCCACCTGGCGCTTGCCGGACGGACGAAGGCTGCCGCCAGTGCCGGATTCACCGGCTGCAGTCTTTTTGCTCTCGTCGCTCACGTCTAAGTTCTCCTTAAAGGTACCTGCAAGGAAGATCGTGCAGGGGCGACAGGACTTGAACCTGCAACCTGCGGTTTTGGAGACCGCTGCTCTGCCAATTGAGCCACGCCCCTATCGAAGTTCTGATTCACGAGTGTACGCGACCAGATCAACATAGGTGAAGCAACATGCTGCGAGCGCCGAAGTTGACCCCGTTATCCGGGTTCGTTCCTTCCTGCGCCGTGCAGTCAGTGCAACGTTCCAAAACAATAGCAGGGTTACGAGTGCGCAACCAAATGGGGTGCGGGCGCTGGGGCTAAGGGGACTGGAGCTAAAGGGGGCGGGGCTAGGGGGAGCAAACACAAAACCACCCGGTGACTTTGATCACCGGGTGGTTTTGTTTCTAGTTTGTAGCGGTGGAGGGACTCGATCCCTCGACCTCACGATTATGAGTCGTGCGCTCTAACCAGCTGAGCTACACCGCCATCGACGCCACTTTCCTACGGACCGTCAACGGTCTGTGTCTAACGTCGCGTGACGGTGCGCATAAAATGACAGAGCCCCCTGACGGAATCGAACCGTCGACCTTTTCCTTACCATGGAAACGCTCTGCCGACTGAGCTAAGGGGGCAATACTTCTTTTTGCTCTGCGGATTGTTTTAACCGCATCGCTTGAAGCCTGAGTTAGCTTAACCACCCAGCTACGTTTTACACAAATCGGCTGGCCAGGCGGCCATTCCAGCCTCATTTTAGGTGCAAGTTCGGCACTCTTCGCCACAAATGTCGTTAGAACGACATCTAGCCCCTCCCCGGAGCCAGAACCCGCACCCCGGACATAGCAAAACCCGGTGGCTACCTCCCGCACAGGGAAGCAACCACCGGGTTGTTGTTTGCCATTTGGCTTTGTGCCAGATGATGGATTCGAACCAACGAAGGCAGAGCCGGCGGATTTACAGTCCGCTCCCTTTGGCCGCTCGGGCAATCTGGCATGCACCATTCGGTGCGCTGGTAACTCTACTACGAGTCGCCCCAACTTATGCAAATCGCCTGCACAAAGCACCCTCCGGAAGCTACCCCGAGCAGCTCCAGCTGCAAGCCAGCACCTGGGGCTGCCTTGAAACAAATGCTCGGAACAAATACTGCTCCAAACCGGAAGCTACCCCAACCGCTCCAAGGCGAAGTCCATCAGGCGCCGCAGCGCATTGGTCACCTGATTGTCGGGCAGCTTGGCCAGCTCGTCTTCACCGTACTGGCGGTACCGCTGGACGACCTCGAAGGACTTGTCGCGGCCTTCGGAGCCGCGGATAAGCTCCAGCGCCTCGTCCACCAGTTCATCATCCGTCACCGGTCCGGTGAGGATCTCGCGCAGTCGCGCCCCTGTGGCGTCATCCTGCTGCATTGCATAAAGAACCGGCAGAGTGAAAACACCCTCGCGCAAGTCCGTGCCAGGCTGCTTGCCGGAGACCACCGGGTCGGCCCAGATGTCGATGATGTCGTCGACAATCTGGAAGATCTGGCCAACATTCCGGCCGAACTGGAACAGCGCGTCGCGGTACTCGTCGGAAGCGCCACTGTGCAAGGCACCCAGCCAACCGGCAGAAGCGATCAGCACGCCCGTCTTCTCCTGGATGACGGTCAGGTAATGCTCGATCTCGTCCTCCCCCTCGCGGGCGCCGACGGTTTCGCGCATCTGCCCGGTCACCAGCTCCCGGAAGGTCTCCGCGAAGTGCTGCACCGTTTCGGTGCCCAGCTCTGCCATGATGTCGCTGGCAATCGCAAACAGGTAATCGCCCGCCAGGATGGCCACGGAGTTGTTCCAGCGCTTGTTGGCGGATTCCGCCCCGCGGCGTTGGTCGGACTCGTCCATAACGTCATCGTGGTAGAGCGTAGCCAGGTGGGTTAGCTCCACCACCGCGGCAGCCTCGTTGACTTGCTGTGCCGTCGGGTTTTCACCGTAGTGGGCCGCCAGCAGTGCAAACATCACACGGAAGCGCTTACCACCTGCGTCGAAAAGGTGGCTGATCTTGTCGGTGAGGAAGGATTCGCCAACCGACAACCGGTCCTTCAGCAGCTGCTCAACCTGCTGCATCGACTGGCCCAAGGCCTCGTTGAGTTGCGCGTCCCCGACGTCAGGGAGCGCCGGTTTACGGGGTGTGGCACTTGGCATGTCCGTGGTCAGCCTCGTCTTTTCCTCTTGAACTTCACATGCGGTCTTTCACATGTGGTCTTTACGTGTCTACGGACACTTTAGTCCATTACCCAGACGGTGTTTAACCCGCGTGTTCCCGTGTCGACGCCTGCGTCTGCCGAAGTGTCTCCCCTGGCATCTGCCCAGGCGCCTACCCAGTACCGACGCCACCGCGCCCGCACCCGCGTGGAACAATGGGTGTCGATGAACTCCCCCGCCGCTGAAACCTCCAATCTTGTGACCTGTGATGTCGTTGTCGTGGGCGCTGGCCCGGCCGGCTCCGCTGCTGCTTTCCACGCTGCTCGCGCCGGTTTGGATGTGGTGATGGTGGACATGGCCGACGTTCCGGGTACAGCACCGGGTACTGGCAGCACTGACAACAGCGCCTCGGGTTCCCTCCCCCACGGCCGCGACAAGACCTGCGGCGATGGCCTCACCCCGCGCGCCGTCGCCGCTTTGGAATCGATGGGCGCGCTCCACCTTCTCGACGGCGCCCCGCACATTCAGGGCCTCAAGCTGCACGGTTTCGGCGGTTCCGTCACCGCACCCTGGCCTTCGGGCAGCTTCCCGCAGCGCGGTTCGGCCATCCCCCGCTCGCGCCTCGACGCCGCTCTGGCCCGCCTTGCCATCGCTGCCGGTGCGCGTTTTATCCAGGCCAAGGTTATGGACGCCACCTCGGATCCAGTAACCCAGCAACTCAGCGAGGTCGCTGGCACTCGCACGGGCGAAGGCACCCAGGGCGCTGGCGCTGCCTTGCCGGTGAAGATCCGCGGACGTTTCTTTGTGCTGGCAGAAGGAGTGCGCAGCGGCATCGCCCGCAAGTTGGGAGTGCAGTGGGATAAGGGGCTAGTGCATGGCATCGCGGCCCGCAGCTACATCGACACTCCCTTCGGAGACGAGCCGTGGATCCATTCGCACCTGGAGCTCAACGACTCTTCGGGCACGGCCCAACCGGGCTACGGCTGGGTGTTCCCTCTGGGCAACCCGGCTGAAGGGACAGGTAGCAACCTCGCCACAGTTGAAGGCATTGGCAAGGCGAACCTCGGCTGTGGTGTGTTGGCCACCACCAAGCGCCCGGCGAAGGTGAACACCAAGAAGCTGCTGTGCGACTATGCGCGCCAAGTCAGCGATGAGTGGGGCATCGTCGGAGAACCGACGTCCATCACCTCCGCACTGCTGCCCATGGGCGGGGCTGTCAGCCGCGTGGCCGGACCCAACTGGGCCGCCATTGGAGACACGGCAGCGCTCGTCAATCCGCTGAATGGCGAAGGCATCGACTACGCCTTGGAATCCGCCGAGCTGCTGGTTCGGTTATTGGTTGACGAGTGGGGCGGACCGGAGCGGTGGGCGTCCAGAATAAAGAGCAACAATGGCGCCGGCATAGCGCCAGAATGGACGGCCGAACTGCAGAAACAGTACGGGCTTGCGTTCGGGCTGGCGCGGCGGCTGGCGGTGGTGCTGACGATGCCGGGGCTGATGAGTGCGCTCGGACCGATCGGCATGCGCGGGCCGCTGGCGAATCGTGCGATGGGGGTGGCCACGCGCCTGATGGGCAACCTAGTGAGCGCCGAGGACCGCGACGTGGCGGCCAGGCTGTGGCGGGGCGCGGGGCGAGTAGTGAACCTCGCGCCGATCGATAAACCCTTTGCAGCGCGGGGCTAGATTGCGCCGCAGAACGACGGCGCGGGGCTAGTCAGGCCTAGTGGCGAATAGCGCTGTGGAGGGCGACGATACCGCCCGTGAGGTTCTGCCAACCGACCTCTCGCCAACCGCAATCGCGGATCTCCGCAGCGAGTTCCTCCTGGTCAGGCCAGGCGCGGATCGATTCGGCGAGGTATTCGTAAGCCTCCGCGTTGGAGCTGACAAGCTTCGCGACCTTTGGCAAGGCGCGCATCAGGTATTCCTTGTAGACCGTCTTGAAAATCGGAATAACTGGGGTGGAAAACTCCGCGACGGCGAGCTTGCCGCCCGGTTTCGTGACGCGCGCCATCTCACGCAGGCCGGCGCGGAAGTCCACAATGTTGCGCAGCCCGTAGTTGATGGTCACCGCGTCGAAGGTCTCGTCCGCGAAAGGCAGGTTCGTGCCGTCCGCGCACACCATCGGGACGTCTCGGTGGGAACCCGCGGCGAGCATCCCGAAGGAGAAGTCGCAGGCGATACAGGTGGCGCCGGTGCGGGCGAATTCCTCGGTGGAAACGCCAGTGCCAGCGGCCAGGTCCAGCACCAGGTCACCGGGCTTGAGGTCCAGGCGCTTGCGGGTGCGGATGCGCCAATAACGATCCTGGCCGAAGCTCAGCACCGTGTTGGTGAGGTCGTAGTTCTTGCCGACCGCGTCGAACATCGACGCGACTTCCTGCGGTTTCTTTTCCAGACTTGCCCGAGACACGACTCACATCTTAGCGCGGGCATTTCGTCTACTTCGCGACGGGCTCAGCCGCTACCTCGACCTCGGTCTCGTCGGTGGTCGGGCGGGGAACCTCCCGCACGCCCGTGAAGTCACGCTGCGAGTTCGTCCGCGGCGCAGCCTTGCCACCCTGCGCAGCCTTGCCACCCTGCGCGATGGCCTGGCGGTAGTAGCCAAGCAGCTGGTCGCACAGGCTGGCCCAGCTCTTGTTCTGCACACCCTCGAAGGCATTGTCGCGGTAGGCATCCAGGCCACCCGCCAGGATGGAATCCACGGCCTCGACCAGCTCTGCCTCGAAGTTCTCCACATTCAGCAGGAAGCCGTTGTGACCTGGCTTGATCAGGTCGATGGGGCCACCGGCGGCCGGGCCGATCGTCGCCACGCGGGAAGCCTGGGCCTCCTGGATCGCCTGGCAGAAAGTCTCGAACTGACCGGTGTGCACGAAGATGTCCAGGCTGGCGAACGCGTGGGCCAGGTCTTCGCCATACAGCCCACCCGTAAATACTGCGGTGGGCATCAGAGCCTTCAGCTCATCCATCTCCGGGCCATCGCCGACGATGACCAGCTGCACGTCGTCCCGCCCGTTCAGGGCTGCCATGCGCTCCACGGATTTCTCCGCAGCCAGTCGGCCTACAAAGCCGACGATCTTCCGGTTCGCTTCCAGCGCGTCTGCGCTCGCCGTGCCGCCGCGCTTACGCTCGCCTTCCAGCAGCCATTCGCGCCGCAGTTCCGCAGAGCGCTTGGCCGGGTTGAAGCGCTCCGTATCCACACCACGCCCCCAGTGCGCCACGCCGCGCACGCGGTTTTCTTCCAGCTCGCGCATCGTCACGGAGCTCGGGGCCAACGTCATGGCACACATGTTGTGCATGACTCGCACCCAGCGCCATGCCATCTTGGACAGGAACTTCATCTTGTAGTTGTTGGCGAATCCGGCAACGTCGGTCTGGAAGATCGCCACGCACGGCAGCTTCAGCGCCTTGGCCACTACCGCGCCTGCACCGCCCAGGACGAAGGGGCTGGCTAGGTGCACAACGTCCGGCTGGAACTTCTTTAGCTCCGTGTAAAGGTTCGTCATGGGCACGCCGATCGGCAGAGAGTTAATGCCCGGCACATCCACTACGGGCACGCGGGCGATGCGGAAGCCCTCGTAGGTTGCAATTTCTTCCTGTCCCTTCTTCGCCCCCGGTGCGATAACCAGGGCTTCGTGCCCGTTGGCACGCAGATGCTCTAGCACTCGGAGTACGGAATTAACCACTCCGTTGACGTTGGGCAGAAAGCTCTCGGCGACAATTGCAACTCGCATACCCTTCAGCATCCCTTTTGTAGGTCACACCAGCGTTTCTTCTGGGTAAAAACATTAACAAGTCTAGGGAAACAAAAGGTTACTTTCGACGTCAAAAGCCATGCTTCTTCTGCCAGCGCCGGATCAGTAGCGACAGGACGGCGCAGACAAGCAGCCCGGCGGACATGGAGGACAGCGCTGGCAGGAATGCCAATGTCCACCCCCTCCCCTGAACCTTCACGTTCTCGGGGTCGCTGACCTGGTATTCAACTTTTACGTTTTGCCCTTCTTCCAGCCCGGAAGGGTACTTCAACCCTTCCTCGGGCTGCTGGTAGTTGCCGTCGGCATCGCGGAAACGCACAGTGGTTCGCAGGGTCTGCACGGACACTACTTCCGCCGTCGCCTCCCCCTTGTCGCGCGAAATCGCATAGTCGTCGATCGCCGAGGTCACGATCATGCCGCCGCACACCAAGATCACCAACCCGGTCAGCGCGATCACGGCCTGTTTCGCGCGCCGCAGCCTACGGGCCGCACGGAATTGTTTCGGCGTGAGCTCGGCGTTCCTCACGCGATTCATCGCTTACCCGCAATTCTTTTTTCTATTTCTTGACGCCCACGCCTGTCCACCTTCACTTCCAGCACCGTGATCCCGTTTCCGCCGAGCTCAGCGTGCTCTTCGATGGCGTCAGCGAGCTCTTCCACGCTGCTAGCAAGCTTGTGTTCCACTCCGAATCCGGCGCACAGTTCGGCGAAGTCTAGGTCCAGCGGGGTGCCGAATACGCGCTCGAAGGCGGCGGTGCCGTCGGCAAAGGTGCGCAGATCATCCGCACCAGGCTCGAGGGTTTCGAAGATCCCGCCGCCACTGTCGTTGGTCAGCACGATCAGCAGGTTATCGGGCCGTGGCTCCAGTGGCCCGATGTTCAGGCCACCCAGGTCGTGGGCGAAGGTCAGATCCCCCATCACTGCGATGGTGCGCGGTGCACGGATTGCGGTCGGGTCGGAGTGAGCGTGCGCCATCGCCGCCCCCACCGCCGTGGAGATGGTTCCGTCGATCCCCGCCGCCCCGCGGTTGGCGATCGCCCGTACCCCGTCAAAGGGCAGCCCGGCGCGGGACGCATCCCGCACCGCCGTAGACGCCCCCAGAACCAAGAGGTCCCCGTCGCGGAGGGCGTCCGCAACAACGGCCACAGCGTGTACCGCGGTGAACGGTTCGTGCTTCGCCAACCCCTCGCGAACCTGGTTTACGCCCATGTCGCTGATGGCGCGGGCGACCTGCAGCCAGCTTTCCGGCTGCTCGCCGCGGGGGCGGACGGTACTGCCGACCTGATCGACGTTGCCGAATACGTCTGTCACGTTGCGGGTATCGCTGAGGGCGATGACGTGGATGTCTTTGTTGGCCAGGAGCTTTGTGACGCCACGGTGGAGGGTTGGCCGGCCGATCACCACGATCTGTTCCGGGGTGGTGACCGCCGAGTGTTCTCCATCGCTGACGACCTGGGTGCTGAACATGTCGACGGCCGCGCTATGCACGGGGAAGTCGGGTGCGGGCGCGACGGGTTCCGCGATGGTTGGCACATCGGCTAGCTCGTCCATGATCGAACGAGCCCAGGCAGTATCGGCCACCGATCCGGCGATGACCAGCGTGCGAAGGGAAAGATCCACCTCTACCTGGCCAAAAGGCAAGGCGCGGGGCGTGTACGCGGGGGTTTTGACTGTTGTTGCTGCACCGTCTGTTTCTGCAGACTCTGCTGACTCTGCAGCCCCTGCGATTTCCCCCGCCCACAGCGATAGCTCATCCAGCGTCGGCGGCACGAGCGGTTCCCGCAAGGGAACGTCCAGGTGGGCTCCGCCACCGTCGATTGGATCAGTGGCGGCTGCAACGAGCTTCCTCACCACATCGCGGAGCTCCGCTGCGGCATCGGTACCCCCGGCGACTTGGCCCGTTCCAGCGTCGGCAACGGCGCCTTCCAGCGCCTGCTCCCCCGTGTTCAGAGTGCATACGGAATGGCTACCAAAGAGCTCCGCCTGGTCAATGGTTTGGTTCGCGCCCGTCCCCACCATCGAAAGTGGTCGATTGGCCGACAGCACCAACAGTGGAACTCCAGACAGCGTGGCTTCCACCATCGCCGGTAGGCAATTGGCCACGGCGGTGCCGGACGTCATCACAACCGGCACCGGCTGGCGCGCCACCTTGGCCAACCCGAGGGCCAAAAAAGCCGCCGAACGCTCATCGGTGCGTACGTGCAGCCGGACCCGTCCGACTCTTTCGGCTTCCACGAAAGCCAAGTTCAGCGGGGAATTGCGCGACCCTGGGCACAGCACGGCCTCGCGCACCCCGCTGTGGATCAATTGGTCGACCAGAACCAGACCCGCCCGCACGGCGACAGGGCTGGCTAGCGCAGCGGCGGGCCGCTGGGAGGAACCTTCAGAGTTAGTCCTATCGGTGTTAGTCACAGTTCCACAATCTACCTTCCGCCCCGGACAACCTTGCCCCGGACAGTGTTAAAGCGCCTCCTGGCTTTCCAGAATGCGATACGTAGCACGCAGGCGATCCATCCACCATTCCCGACGCTCGCCGGTGACTCGGAACTCGACCAGGCGATCCGATTCGGGAGCCACGGCACAGGCTTGGATGCGACCGTCGACGATCTGCCGCTCGGCGAGGTCACTTTCAAACAGGGTTCCTGTAGCCAGGCCAGCTGCGTTGGGCTCTGCGACCATTCCGTCGTCGTCAACGTGGAACAGGCTGGCCGCCGCCTGCAGCCCTGCCCCGAGCCCCACCACGGTATCTAGTGCAGAGCTCACCGTGATGGAGATCCCCCGCTTGGCCACTTCCGTGGCCACTCTGCGCAGCTGATCTACGCCGCCCAGGGGAGGAACTTTAAGCACCGCAACATCGCAGGCTCCAGCCTCCGTGACCTCCCGCACGGCTGCAAGCGGATCCCCACTCTTTCGAATGGCCTCATCCGCTGCAACGCGGACAAACAGGCCGCGGCGCATGAGGCTTTGGCGTACCTCCGCCAGCTCGGCGGTGCTGGGGCAGGGCTGTTCCACGTAGTCCAGCGGACCGTCTGCGGCCAGCGTTTCCACCACCTCGAGGGCTTGTCTGACCGTCCACCCGCCATTGGCATCCATGCGGATCCGCGGCGCGACTACTCCCTGTTCGGCGTACCACTCGCGGACAGCGCGGACGCGCTGAATGTCTTGACGCATACTGGCTGCAGGATCCTTGGCCAGGGCGGTTTTCTCCGCCACCTTGATCTTTACCGTGGTGCATCCGGGGTAGCGAGCCATGAGGTCATCGATCACTCCCGGATCGGCTGCGGCATCGACCGCTGGAATGGTCGCGTTCACGGGCACCCAGCGTTCGGAAAGATCTGTGCCGCCACCGATATCGCCACCGCCATAGCCAAAGTGGATTGCCGAGCGCAGCCACAGGGAGGACTCGGCCGGCTCGTACTCCGGGAAGGGGGCGAACTCTGCCCACTGGGACGGGGCGTCAATAAGAAGAGCCTCGCGGGTAGTCACACCACGGAAGGGCACCCGCATCGGTAAGGCAACTACCTCCGCGCGCTCCTCAAGATCGGCGAGCGGCGGCAGTACGAAAGTAGAAGGGCTATACATGCTTCCTACCTTGCCAAAAGAGGTCGGCCGATAGAATGGCGGGCATGACGAACTCCAGCAGCAACCCCTTTAACCCCGAGCTGTGGCGCCCGGTCGATGTGCCGGGCGTAGACAACTTCACGGACATCACCTACCACCGCCACGTCGGCGAGGGCCGCGCCAACGGCATTGTGCGCATCGCCTTTGACCGCCCTGAGGTGCGCAATGCCTTCCGTCCACACACCGTCGACGAGTTGTACCGGGCGCTGGATCACGCGCGCCGCACCCCGGATGTCGGCACGATCCTGCTGACCGGTAACGGGCCGTCCCCGAAGGACGGCGGCTGGGCGTTTTGCTCCGGTGGTGATCAGCGCATCCGTGGCCGTTCCGGTTACCAGTACGCCACCGAGCACAACGACGACGTAGCCGCCGCTGGCGCAGAAGGGGTGGACAAGGCTCGCGCGAAGGTCGAGGGCGGCCGCCTGCACATCCTGGAGGTGCAGCGCTTAATCCGCACGATGCCCAAGGTTGTGATCTGCCTGGTTAACGGCTGGGCTGCTGGGGGCGGGCACAGCCTGCACGTGGTGTGCGACCTGACTCTCGCTTCCCGCGAGCATGCGAGGTTCAAGCAGACGGACGCCGACGTGGGCTCCTTCGATGCAGGCTATGGCTCCGCATACCTGGCCAAACAGGTGGGCCAGAAATTCGCCCGCGAGATCTTCTTCCTCGGCGAGGCCATCGACGCCGAAACCATGCACCAGATGGGCGCCGTCAACCGGGTGGTGGATCATGCGGACCTGGAGGACACCGCCATCGAATGGGGCCGCAAGATCAACACCAAGTCCCCAACAGCGCAACGCATGCTGAAGTTCGCCTTCAACCTGACCGACGATGGGCTGATGGGCCAGCAGGTCTTCGCGGGTGAGGCCACGCGCCTGGCCTACATGACTGACGAGGCCGTAGAAGGCAAGGAGGCCTTTCTGGAAAAGCGCGAGCCGAACTGGGACGACTTCCCGTACTACTACTAACTGAAGCTGTCCGGAGGCCTACCACCAGACGAACACTTTTGCCAGGCCAAGGTGCTGGTTAATTGGTAGCGTTATTTTCATGAACATTCTTAAGGACGTCAGCATTCTGATCTCCCGCATCCTAGTCGGAGTGGTGTTAGTCGCACACGGTTGGCAGAAGTACAACTCCTGGACGATCGAGGGCACCGCGAAATCTTTCGAGGGCATGGGCGTACCCTCGGCCAACATCGCCGCGCAGGTCGCGACGTATTTCGAGCTCGCCGGTGGCGTACTTCTGATCCTGGGCCTGCTGGTTCGCATCATCGGCCCGTTGCTGTTTATCCAGATGGCTTTCGCCTTCGGCTTTGCCCACTGGGGCAAGGGTATTTTCATCGCTGACGGCGGGTGGGAGCTCGTCGGTATTCTGGGCGCAGCGGGTCTCGCTCTGGCAGCTCACGGCGCTGGCACCTACAGTTTGGACTACCTGTTTATGACGCCCTTCCGCGCCCGCAAGGCACGTAAGGAACAGGAAGCGAAGAGCACCGAGACTGCTTATAGCAACCAGCCTTTCGCGCCGAATAACTCCAGCTTTAACTCGGCAGGCGCCCCGGGTGGCAACACCTTCAGTAACTCTTTCGGCACTTCCGGTGGGCAGCAGACGAATAACAACCCATTTAGTTCTAACGCTGGATCCACCACTAATTACGGTCAGTGGAATAGCCCCACCCCTACCAGCACTACCGGCACCAGCAGCGCTCCTAGCAACACCGGCACCAGCGGAAACAATGGCACCTCTGGTGCCACGGGCGGCACGAGCACTGGCAATGCCCAGCCGGTAAAGAACTCCTTTGAGTCCAACACCAACGGCGGCAACACGAATCCTGCGGACCCCGAGGCGCCAACTACGCAGTGGCCGGGCTCCAAGTAAGCGCTTAGACCCTCAAGTTCGCTTCTTTTACCCCGCAGACAGGGTTGCTAACCCTCTCTGCGGGGTTTGTGCATTTCTTCCTCAAATCCCCAATAAGGTGGGCACAAAAAATGCTTGACGTTCCCCACTGTTGTTAACTACCCTATGTTCTAGCTTTAAATACTTCACAATTTGAGACCAGGAAGGAGAGCGCGCATCGTGTTCAACCCATTCACTCAGCTCCGGGCGAAGCTCCGGACGCTAGACAACACAGAGGCCCCCGACCCAGCCACCACCGCACACGACCATACGGCAGACGATGCCCTCCCCCTCCCGGAGGAATACCGCATCTACCTCAAAGCAAACCGTGATCTCCCGACCCCCTTCTTGAACGCCTTGGACACCCGCAGCCCGTCTTACCTGGATATCCTCGCCTACCTGATCGACACGGGGAAGACCCCCGCCACCCGTCAGGACATTCAGGCAAGCTTCCTCGCAGTACACAAGCGCCTCCCAGGTCCGGCGGAATTGGAATCCACGGTGAAGCGAGTGCAGGAATTCGGCCTGCACGCCGACTAACACCTGCAGCACCGTTCAGACTGAGCTATCCGGCGCGGGTTGTACATTGGTCAACATGACCGGAACCGTCGCCCTCCTCCCCTTGCAGCCGACTGTCATCAGCGCGGAATCACCCGAGCTCTTCGCTTCCTCTCTGACTGCACTGAAGCGCCTTCTCGCAGAGGAGGTCGCCCTGCTCCCCCTCCCGACAGACTGGCGCAGCACCTGCCCTGACCTGCCGGAACAGATGCGTGCAGGTAGCTCTAAGGAAGCAGACGCCATGGCGCCCGGAACCCTCATCGCCTGCACCTCCGGTTCTACTGGCACACCGAAAGGTGCGGTGCTTGGACCACGGCAACTCACAGCAAGCGCCCGCGCCACCGAGGCTTTCCTCGACAGAGAATTCTCCGGCGCACCCGGCGCTTGGTTACTCACACTGCCAGCGCATCACATCGCCGGGCTGCAAGTGATGCTGCGTAGCCTGCGAGCAGGCTACGCCCCGCTGGCGGCGCGGAACTTGCTGGAACACACCCCTTTTAGCGCCACCGGATTTGCGGCAGACACGCGGGCTTTGGCGGAGGCATACCCGGGCGTGGACCTCTATACATCCCTCGTACCGGCGCAGTTAGAAAGAATTGCTGCAGACCCCGCCGCCGTGCAGGCACTGACACGCTACACCTGCGTGCTGGTCGGTGGCGCGGCGGCGCGTGGGGGCGTCATAAAGAAAATGGCAGAAGCAGGGGCTCACATCGCACTAACCTACGGCTCCAGCGAAACAGCGGGCGGCATGGTGTACAACGGCCAGTGCCTGCCGGGTACGCAGGTTCGCATCGACAACGCGGACGAGCGCGGAGCCGGGCGCGTGCGGATCACCGGCCCCATGGTGGCAGCGGGATATCGCAACGTCGACGCGGCAGTCGCTGCAGAGGTTTTTCCGGCGCCGGGAGAGTATTTAACTTCCGACATTGGGATGCTGGACGACGGCAAACTGCAGATCCTGGGGCGGGCCGACAGGGCAATCAATACCGGAGGCTACAAGGTGCTTCCCGAGGAAGTGGAAAAGGCAGTTTGCCAGCACGTTCCCGGGGCGCAGTTGGCCTTCGCTGCGGGCGTGGAAGATCCGAAACACCCGGAGTTTGGGGAATCAATCGGAGCGCTCGTTGTCTTGCACGGCGATAGCGGTGAAAGTACCGCTGAGATCACCACGGACGTGCGCGAGTCTATGCGCGGACACGTGGGACGGGGCCTACTTCCCCGGCGCGCGTGGGCCGTTGACGAACTGCCGACTATCGGTCCGGGAAAGATCGATCGGCAACGGGCAGCAGCGATGCTGCGTGAATATGCGCCTGCGGGGGACGACTAGAATAAAGAGGTTCGCTAGGCACCCCTAGCCACATAAGCCCCAGAAAGGCGGACCATGACCTCCACGACCAAGCAGTACTCCGGAGCGACACCAGCCCAGTGGCTCGAAGGAGCACGCCCACACACCTGGGCCAACGCTGCCGCCCCCGTGTTGGCCGGCACCGCTGCGGCCGCGCTGGTGGGGGCAGCAAACCCCCTGCGCGCAGTGCTGGCCGGGGTGGTTGCCCTGGCGATGATCGTAGGCGTGAACTACGCCAACGACTACTCCGACGGCATCAAGGGGACGGACGATGATCGCTCCGGCCCGCTGCGCCTGACCGGCAGTGGGCTCGTGGAGCCGAAGAAGGTCAAGTATGCGGCGTTTGCTTCCTTCGGCGTGGGAGCGGTCGCCGGCATCGCCCTAAGCGTGCTGAGTGCCTGGTGGTTGATCCTCGTCGGAGCCGCGTGCATTGCCGGAGCGTGGTTCTACACCGGCGGCAAGAACCCCTACGGCTACCGGGGGCTGGGTGAAGTCGCGGTGTTCGTGTTCTTTGGCCTGGTCGCAGTGCTGGGGACGGAGTTCACTCAAAGCGGTAGCATCAGCTGGCGCGGAGCCCTGCTGGCTATCTCTGTCGGTAGTCTTTCCAGTGCCGTGAACCTGGCCAACAACCTGCGCGACATCCCCACCGATTCGGTAAGCGGAAAAATCACCCTGGCCGTTCGCCTGGGGGACGCGAACACCCGCCGCCTGTGGGTGGGGCTCGTTTCGCTGGCGGTTGTCTTCACCGTCGCCATCAGCATCGGCCACTGGTGGGGGCTGCTAGCCCTGCTGGCTACTCCCCTGTTCGTCATCGCTGCCCGTCCCGTGACAGGTGGCGCTCAAGGCAAGGACCTCATCCCCGTGCTGGGATTGTTGGGGCGAGGCATGCTGCTATGGTCGCTCCTGCAGTTCATCGCCGCATTGCTGGCTACGTAGGCCGCGGACCGAAGGCCACGCCGCGGAAGCGGACATTGTCCTCGATCGGCCAGGCCAAACCGTCCACCCCACCACGTCCTGCGGTTTGCCGTTCATGGCAGCGAGTCTAGTCGTCCAGGCGCTCCTGCAGCTGGTCGCGGAGGCCCTGCCTGTGAGCCCGACGGTCGGCGTCCCACCGAGCCACCTGCTCGGTCACGCGCAGTCGCAGTCCCTTAAACATAAACATGGACAGCGGCAGAGCCAGGATCAGCGCCAACGTCATGCTCAGCAGCAGCGGGAAGTAGTTCGCCATACCCAGCAGAATCACGATCGAGTGAATGATGAACGTCAGCACCAGGAACAGAAGGAGGCGCAGGAATGCGTACAGCGCCACATCGCGGACTGCCTTGCCCTTGTCCAGGTTCCCTTCGTCCTTTTTCTTGACGCCCTCATCGCCAGCAACAGCAGTGTCAGCCACAGTGCTTGTATCCTCTGCCGCGCTATTGTTCTTCGGGTTCACATCATCGTTAGTCACGCACCTAACCCTACGTTTACCCCAGGGGCTTGGGGTAATCACGAGTCTGTTCCACCGGCATTTCAGAGCCAATCCACTAGGATGATCGGCATGGGTCGACTTTTGCTTTTCTTCTTGGTCATCGTCACGATTGTGCTGCTGTGGAAGGCATTCGGGCCACAGACCTGGGGGAATGGTTCGCCGTTCGGCCGTAGGGGCGTCACGAAGAAAAAGTCGCAAGAAATAACCCGCAAGGGGCCGGACGACGACCCGGACTTTCTGTGGAACATCGAGAAGGAACGCTTCAAGCAGCGGCGTGCGCAGGAAGCCAAAGAGGCTGAAGAGGCCGAGCGTAAGCGCCGCCAGGAACTCCGCGAGCAGCAGCGGCGAGAAGCACGCGGCGACGACAAGCGCGACAACGAACGAGACGCGCAGGATCCGAAAGACCCGAAAGACGGAGCGTAACTAGAGCAGCTCCACCCGCGGCGAACGCCCCGTGCGATAGTGGTCGATCAGCAGGAAGATGTTGTCCCAGTCCTTGTAGACTGCCGCGCGGCGCAGAACATCCGTATCTTCGGTGCTTTCTGATGTGCGCCCACCACCCGGCGCGCGATACAGCGGCCCCGGCATGGGCGGTGGTACTCCCGGCACGGCGGGGGCTTGGCGGCGCTGCTCGTGCTGAATGATGGCCTGCTCGTAGACCATCCCCGGCAGGCTGGGCGAAATACCGGCGAAGTGCGCGTAGTCCAGGGCGGGGTCGCCGACGGTCATGTCGGAAAAGTCGATCACTCCCACGCCACCCTCGGCCGTCCACAGCATGTGATCTTCATGCAGTTCGCCGTGGTTCAGGGCGCGCTGCTGGTACGGGCGGGCAAGCATGTCGTCTACCTGGGCGAATACGCGCTCAACGAAGTCGGTTTCCGCCGCGGATAGGTGCGGGTCAACGACCTCCACCACGCGCTGCTTCATCAACTCCAGCTTGCCGGGCAGGCTGCGTGGGACGCGGTTCGGGGTGCTCGTCGCAGCGCCATCGGACCACCAGGAATCCACCCGGCTGATGGGCAGCACGTCCGGGTCGAAGGCATGCATGGTCGCCAACAGACTGCCCAGTTGTTCGGCTACCCACGCGCGCTGGCTGGCGGACAGGCTCTGCCACAGCTCGGCGCTCAGGGGCTGGCCCAGCACTTCGGTCTGCATCGTCAGCATCACGGGCTCGGCGGTGTTGAAAGTCCCCCGCGCGTAGGCCTGCCGCACCGTCCCCGGCACGCGCACCTTAGTGCGGCGGAAAAGCTGCGCGATGAGGGAGGATTCCAGCATCGCCTGGGTGCGGTATTCCTCTTCGAAGGGCACACGCACCACCACGGATTCGGGCAGCATGTCATTGAGCTCGTATTCCTTGGAGCGGAGCCCGTCGAGGATCACCACCGCATGGTCGATCCCCTGCTTCGGCACGCGCTGGCCGGTCCATTCCAGGTCGCGCCACGTCCGCGCCACCATCTCCGGGATCGTCTCAATCGAAATAGCCATGTGCTTCTAACGCTCTTTCCCGCGCTTCAGCAGCGCGCCGAGGTACTGCCCGTAGGCGCTCTTGCCCAGCTTGCGTGCGGATTCACCCAACTCCGCATCGTCGATATATCCGAGCCGCCAGGCGACTTCCTCCGGGCAGCTGATCTTCAGCCCCTGGCGCTGCTCAACCGCGCGGACAAAGTCGCCGGCGGCGGCCAGGTCGTCCACCGTCCCGGTATCCAGCCAGGCGGTTCCGCGTGGCAGCACCTCCACGTGCAAGCGCCCTTCGGCCAGGTAGCGACGATTGATGTCGGTGATTTCTAGCTCCCCGCGGTCGCTGGGTTCCAGGGATTTGGCGATGCGCACCACGTCGTTGGAGTAAAAATACAGCCCCGGCACGGCGTAGTTGGACTTCGGCTCAGCCGGTTTCTCTTCCAGGCTCAGAGCGGTGCCTTCGCGGTCGAACTCCACCACTCCATAGGCCTCAGGTTCCGCAACCCAATAAGCAAAGATCGCCCCGCCGTTGGGGTTGTGGAAGCGTCGCAGTTGGGTTCCCAGGCCGGTGCCGTAGAAGATGTTATCGCCCAGCACGAGGGCCACCGCGTCGTCGCCGATGAAGTCCTCGCCCACTATGAAGGCCTCGGCCAGGCCGTTCGGCTGGTCCTGCACCGCGTAGCTGATCCGCACGCCGAACTGCGAGCCATCGCCCAGCAGCCCGCGGAACTGCTGTGCATCCGCGCCCGTCGTGATCACCAGGATGTCGCGAATCCCCGCCAACATCAGGGTGGTCAGCGGGTAGTAGATCATCGGCTTGTCGTAGACGGGCACCAGCTGTTTGGACACGCCCTGCGTGATCGGCCAGAGCCGCGAGCCGGTTCCCCCGGCCAGGATGATGCCCTTCATCAGCTGTTTCCCCCCTGCGCACCTTCCCACTGCTCGGCCTCGTGCAAGGCCTCGGCCCAGTCCGCGCGCAGCTGCGCCTCCCACGCCCTGACCTCGCGGTATTGGGGCAGTCGGTCGCGCACCTCGCTGAGGCTAGGTGCCTCTTTATCTTTGTCGGACAGCACGGCTTGTTCCTTAGGGACGCCCCACACTACAGCCAAATCGGCGTCAAACGGGTCGATCCCGTATTCCCTCTGCGGGTTGTAAGCCTCGGTAACCAAGTAGTTCACAGTCGTCTGGTCATCGTGTGCACGGAACCCGTGGCCCACCCCCAGGGGCACGTACACGCTGACGTTATTCTCGGCCGACAATTCCACGGTAATGTGCTGGCCGAACGTCGGCGAGCCCACACGTACGTCCACCAGAACGTCCGTGATGGCACCCGACAGGCAACTGACGAATTTCGCCTGCCCCGGGGGAACATCCGCCAAGTGAATCCCGCGCACTACGTCGCGGGAAGAACGCGAAAGGTTGCCCTGTGCGACCTCGAACGGATACCCCAGCTTCTGGCCGAACAGTTCTGCCTTGAAACTTTCGTGGAAACTCCCGCGGCCGTCGCCATGCACCTTGGGCACGTACGCCCATGCTCCGGGGATGGGCAGATCCACGATGCTGCCGGGTTCAGCGGCAGCCAGTAGCTCTTCGGTGCACGGAGTGTTTTCAGTCATGGCCTCTACTTTAGCGGCGCTACCGGACAACCAACGGCAAGGTTGTGCAGCGTCCTAGAAGTAGCAGGCCATCGGCCCATCCGGGCCGTCGACGACGGTGACAGGGGTGTTGAAGATGTCGCTCAGCAGCTCATCATTCATCAGTTCTGCCGGGGTGCCGAATTGGGCGATCTGCCCATCCTTGACCGCACAAATGTGGTCGGAATACTTCGCTGCGAAGTTAATGTCATGCAGCACCACAATGATGGTGCGGCCGAACTCCGAAGCCGCGCGGCGCAGGTGCTTCATCATCTGCACTGCGTGTGCAATGTCCAGGTTGTTCAGCGGTTCATCCAGCAGCACATAGTCAGTCTCCTGGCACAACACCATCGCCACATAGGCACGCTGGCGCTGCCCGCCGGACAGCTGATCCAAGTAGCGATTCTCCAACTCCCGAAGGTTAAAGAAGTCGATGTAGGTGGAGATGATGCCCTCGTCCTCCCGCGTCAGCCGCCCCTTGGAGTACGGGAAGCGGCCGAAGCCCACCAGCTGGCGGACGGTCAGTCGGGTGACAAAGTGGTTCTCCTGGCGCAGGATCGACAGCACCTTCGCCAGGTCCTTCGACTTGGTGGTGCTCACGTCGAAGCCGGCGACCTCGATGGTGCCCTCATCCAGATCCAGCAGCCGCCCCATCATCGTCAGCAGGGTGGACTTGCCCGCGCCATTGGGCCCGATCAGGGAGGTCACGCCGCCCGCGGGGATTTCCAGGTTCGCGGGACCAATGTGGGCGCCGGAGCCGGTGGCGTCGCTATATTTCTTGGCCACCTCGGATAGCTTGATCACAGTCGCCCCTTTCTGAGGATAACGTAGAGGAATACGGATCCGCCGACGAGCTCAATGATGATCGAAACCACGCCCTGGGCGTAGAAGATGTGATTCATCACGAAGTACGCACCCGCCAGCACGAAGAATGCCGTGGCGATGGCCATCGGGAAGACGTAACGGTGATCCGGGGTACCGGCGAACTGATAAGCCAGAGTTGCAACCAGGAAGCCCAGGAATGCCATCGGCCCGACCAGCGCAGTGGACACAGCCATCAGCACTGCGACCAAGATCAACACCGCAAGCGACTGCCCGCGGTGATTAATGCCCAGGTTCGTTGTCGCATCGCGCCCCAACGCCAGCACATTGAGCTTGCGGGACATCAGCAGCAGCGCGCTCGCGGCCACGGCCACTAGGGCGATAGAGATCGGAAAGTACTCTGGCTCCGCGTTATTCACCGATCCGAATAGTCGGGCGGTCAGCAGGTCGAAATCGCTGGGCGTCAATAAGCGTTGCATAAAGGTAGACACCGACCCCAAGCCTGCCCCGATAACGATGCCCACCAGCAACATCGCGTGCATGTTCGCGTTCTTGCCGGTCAGCAACCAGGAATACAGCAGCAGGGCAAACCCGACCATGAGGACCAGCTGAACAATGTAGGTAGTCATGGTGCGGGCCTCCACCAGGCCACTTCCACCCAGGAAGAACACGGTGGAGGTGTGGATGGCGACATACAGCGACTCGAAGCCCATGATCGACGGAGTAATGATGCGATTGTTCGTCACCGTTTGGAAAGCCACCGTGGCCACGGCCTGGGCGACCGCGACGATGGCGATGGCAATCACCGCGTTCATGCGGCGCTCCGCCAGCAGCCAGAACCCGCGCGAGCCGAAAGGCATCGGGTTGCCGTACGCCAGCAGCCCCACCGCGGAGGCCACGCCCAGCACGACGATGATCCCCAGGATCACCCAGTACTTCGCCATCGCGGATTGCGTGGGAAACGCGCCCGACGAACGGTCGGACACTCCGGAGAGCAGGCGCTGCGGCACCAAGCGTTCAAGGGTTCGGTTAGCCATCAGCGGTTCCTCACAATCAGCACGACGAACACCACGGCGCCGACGATGCCCAGCACCACGGAGACGGGGATCTCGAAAGGCGAAATCAGCGTGCGGGCCAGCAGGTCACACGCGGCCACGGTGGCGATACCCACCAGGCACACCCACGGCAGGTTGCTGCGCAGGTCATCACCGCGGATCATCGAGACAATATTCGGCACGATCAATCCCAGGAAAGGCAGGTTGCCCACCACGACGGTCACCACGCCCACGGCGATGGCCACCATCACGGTACCGACCAGCACGATCCGTCGGTAGTTCATGCCCACGCTGGTAGCGAAGTCTTCGCCCAAGCCAGCCAGGGTCAGCCGGTCAGCCAGTAGGAACACGCCCACCACGACCAGCAGCACCACCCACAGCACCTCGTATTGGCCCTTATAGACCGAGGTGAAACTGCCCGCAAACCACACGCCCAGCTGCTGCAGCATGTCCGTCTGCAGGGCAACGAAAGTGGATACCGCAGAGACGACTGCGCCCAGCATGATTCCCACGATCGGCACGATCAGGGAGGAACGCAGCGATACTCGCTGCAGGAAGAAGAAGAACACCATCGCGCCGACGAAGGAGAACACCACTGCGCCGACCATTCGCCCCATTACGGTCGCGCCCGGGAAGACGATCATCACGAACAGCAGACCCAAGCCCGCCCATTCTGTGGTGCCGGTGGTGGTCGGAGAGACGAAGCGGTTCTGCGTCAACATCTGCATCACCAGACCGCACATCGCCATCGCCGCGCCCGCCAACACCAGGGCTATGGTGCGCGGTACGCGAGTGATCGAAAACATGTCGATGCCGTCGTGAGCGTTGAACACGTCGTACTCACCGACCAGCAGGCTGGCAATCAATAGCGCCCCGACAACCGAAGCGGCGACCAGGAACTTCCAGTCGACGAGCTTTCCCCGGGTACGCGCAACCCGAGGTTCGTCGTGAACCTCGGGTGACGTAGTGCTCTGAGCAGTCATTTTCGGCTGGTCAATCCACTTTCTGTAGCGTTCTCGCGTGCTAGTTCTAGTGTGTTACTTCTTCCCCTCGAAGGCATCTGCCAGGGAGTTCAGGATCTCGGTGTACGTCGTAATCGACTCGTTGATGTACGTATCCTGCGGTGCCACCAGGACGTGGTTGTCCTTCAGCGCCGGCACACCCTTCAGCGCATCGGCGCGCTTGATCACATCCGCGGCCGGGGAATAATCCGGCTTGTCGGCGTTGATTGCACCGTCGCGGTCTAGCACCAGCATCCAGTCCGGCTTCGCCTTCGCGATAGCCTCGACGGAAATGTCATCGCCCTCGTGGTTGCTAGAGGCGTTGTCAACCTTCAGCGCCGGATCCATTCCCAGCCAGTCGAACACCGGCCCCCATACGCGACCGACGTGCGGCGCAACATAGCCGATTTCTCCGCCGGAGACGTTGACGGCCATGACCTTCTTACCGCCATCCAGCTTGTCGTAGGCCTTCTTCGCACGCTCCTTCGCGCCCTTGAAGTCTTTCACCATCTTTTCGGCTTCGTCCTTCTTGTCGAAGACCTCACCGAGGGTGGTGATCTGGCGGATCAGCTCTTCGTCCAGGGGCTTGCCTTCGCGGGGCTCCAGCTCCACAACGGCTGCGTCCGGGACCAGCTTCTTGATCTCCTCGTCGTGGCTCGAGAAACGCTGGCCGCTAATCACCAGGTCCGGCTGGGCTGCCACTAGGGCCTCGAAGTCAGGCTCCTTGTGGTTGCCGAGGTCCTTGATTCCCTCGTTTTCCTTGTAGTCGGTGACACTCGCCGGGACCAGCTTCTTCGGCGCTGCGGTCAGCTCCACTCCCCACTCGTTAAGGATCTCGAAGCTGCGGTTGTCCAGTGCAACCACGGACTTCGGGTTCTTAGGCACCTGCAGTTCGCCGTTGTTGTCCTCGATAGTGATCGAGTTTTCGCTATTCAGGTTGTTGGAGGTGCCGTTGTCTTCCGTAGAGCCACATGCCGCTACGGACATGCCCACCGCCACCAGCGCGGCGAGCATCTTAATGCGATTCTTTGCCATTCTTCCCTTTAATGTCAGGTTCAGCGAACGCTACAGTTAGCCGAATCTTACATAGGGTTTACTAAGTTAGTCAAGCCTTCCCTGCTTACGGGGGTCTATCTCGCGTTCGTTGTCGCGGTATTTCTTTTCGGACGCCGCCCTGGACTCAACCCACCACTTTTCATTGCGGCGGTACCATTCCACCGTCTCGGCAAGCCCGGAGGCGAAGTCCGTGAAGCGTGGCTGCCACCCGAGTTCGGCAATGCTGCTGGGATCAATCGCATAGCGGCGATCGTGGCCAGGACGGTCGGTGACGTGCACAAAGTCATCTGTTGGACGGCCGAAGAGCCCCAGCAGGTCTTGCACGACCTGTAGGTTAGAGCGCTCCCCCTCCGCGCCGATGAGGTAGGTCTGCCCCAGCTCGCCGGAATCCAGGATCGCCCAGACAGCGTCGTTGTGATCGTCTACGTGGATCCAGTCGCGGACGTTCTCCCCCGTGCCATACAAGCGAGGACGATGTCCCTCAATCAGCCCCGTGATTTGGCGGGGGATGAACTTCTCCGGGTGCTGGCGCGGGCCGTAGTTGTTCGAGCAGTTGGAGATCGTGGCCTTTAGCCCCCGCGAACGCACAAAGGCGCGGACGAAGTGATCCGCCGCCGCCTTCGACGCCGAATAGGGCGAAGAGGGGTTGTATGGAGTGTCCACAGTGAAGCGATTCGGATCGTCCAGGGCGAGGTCGCCGAAGACCTCGTCGGTGGAAATGTGGTGCAGGCGCACCCCGAAGTCAGCGGCCGCCTGGGCGACGTTCAGGGTGCCCTCCACGTTGCTGCGGGCGAAGACCGCGGGCGTGGCCAAGGAGTTATCGTTGTGACTCTCCGCCGCAAAGTGCACGATCGCCACCCGGTCGGCGGCGGACTGCTGGAGCTCGGCAGTGCCTTTGCTTCCCACAGACCCTACAGGCTCGGCAATCACAATCGCCCGCTCCAGGGCTGCCCGGAAAGCCGACGCGTCCGCCACGTCACCTTCGATAAACTCCACCCGCCCCGGATAGACAACCTCCAGCGGGGTGCCATCGTCCGTGCGCAGATTCAGTGGATTGGCTGCGTACGTGAGGGCGTCAAAAATAAGAACCTTGACATCCGGCCTGGTCTCCAACGTGCGGTGGACGAAGTTTGCACCGATGAAGCCCGCCCCGCCAGTGACGAGGACGGTAGAAAATCTGCTCACGCTACCCCCTGGCGATTAGTTCAGGCCGGCGTAAGAGTGCAGGCCAGAGACCACCATGTTGATGAAGAAAAGGTTGAAGACCATCGTCGCGAAAGCAAAAACGTTGATCCACGCGGACTTCGGGCCGCGCCAACCCGGGGTGGCGCGGGCATGCAGGTAGGCGGCGTACAGGATCCAGGTGATGAAGGAGACGGTCTCCTTCGGATCCCAGTTCCAAAAACGACCCCAGGCGGCATCCGCCCAGATAGCGCCGAAGATGACGCCCAGACCGAAGATCGGCAGCGCCCACACGGCAGTGCGATAGGCCAGGGTATCCAGCTTGGTGGCCTCCGGCAACGGGGCGGCAACAGTGCCCAGCAAGCCTTTTTCCTCGCCCTTCGGGTTCGCGTGACGCAGCAGGTACATCAGGGAAGCCACGCCGGAGATCAAGCCAATGCCGGCGCCAATAGAGACCACGGATACGTGGATGATGAACCAGTAGGACTTCAGTGCCGGAACCACCGGGGCGGTCTCCGCGTACAGCTTGGTTCCCGCGTAGAACAATAGACCAACGACCGGGGTCAGGATCCATGGCCACATGACGCGCATGGCCTTCCGACGAACCATCGAGGCCGCGATGATCATGGCGAACAGGGTGACCACGCCGACATATTCGAAGAGGTTGCCCCACGGAAAGCGGTTGGCGGCCAGGCCACGCAGAACCACGAACACCGCGTGCATGGCAATAGCCAGCCAGACCAGCGACTGGGTGATGCCGCCCAGCTTGTCCGTGCGCTCCAAAGACTTGGTCAGCCGATCGGAACGCAGGCGCTCTGGCAGCTGCGTTTCAAAGGAGGCGAAGTCGGGCTCAATGTCGTCGCCCTTGGCTTCGGCAGCGTCTGCGTCATCGCTCGAGGCGCCTGCACCGACGGCCACCTTGGCGGGAGCTGCCACGTTTGTAGCCTGCTCCGCCTTCAGCTTCTCCAGTTCCTCGGCGCGCTGGCGACGCCGATCCGCACCCATGCGCACCATTCCGTAAAACACTAGGGATACGGCGAGCGCCAGTAGGTACAAGGCCTCCGCTGTGCGGAAGGCCAAGTCGGAGAAATCGGATAGCTGCGGATCGATCTGCATCGAAAATCCTTCTGAAAAGTGTTAATTCGCTACAAAGTATCAGCCTAGCGCCTATTTGCGCCCTTCCACAATCACTTGTCGTCATCCTCCCAGTCGGCGGAATCCACGTCGTACTCCTCGTCCAGGGCCTCTTCCTCCAGCCCCAGCACGCGCTCGGCACGGCGGTTGAACTCGCGGCCCCATCCGGCGGAGTCCGTGCGGGACAGTCCGGCGATCTGAATCAGCGTGCCCTCACCCTCCGGGGTGATGCGCACCCAGAAGCGGCGGCGCTTCACGGCCAGGGACCCGACCAGCGAGGCGAGCATCAATACGGCAAACACCAACACCCAGGTGGTCGTCGGATCCTTAGAGATCTGCAGGTTCACAAACTCCTTGGCCCCGTCGAACGTAATTTTCGTGCCATCGTCCAGGGTGACGGACTCGCCCTTCTCCAGGTTCACGCGATCCAGCATCTGCATCTGGCCGGAGTGCAGCGCCTCCCTATCCAAGGCGAAGATGTTCTGGCTGCGCCCGCCGTCCAGGCCGGTATCGCCCCGGTAGACGTCAATCGCAACCGCCGGATCCCGCATCGCCGGATAGTTGGAAGAAAGGATCTTGCCCTTCGGACCCGTCCACTCCGCCGACGGCGCGAACAGGCCTTGCAGGGAAATCTGATTCTTGCGGCGTTCCTGCAGGTCGGGGTACATGCCCGCGGGCGGATCCCAGCGCACCGCACCGGAGGACAGGAAGTAGGTCAGGTCGTCGGGACGGAACTGCACCGTCTCCGTGCGCTTCTCCCCGTTCGGCCACTGGATAGTGAACGTCGGCGCATAGCCGTGGCCCTGCAGGTACACGCGGTTGCCCTGGAAACGCAGCGGGTGGTTGACCTTCAATGTCTCGTGCTGCCACTGTTCCGTCGGTTTGAAGGCATCTTCTTTGCCCGCGAAGTCGATGTTCGACTCGAAGCCCACCGCCTGACCATTTGGCAGGTAGTCAGCCTTGAAGTCCTTGACGTTCACGCAGAAGGGGGTCAGCCCCGTGCCGTCAAACACCGGGCCGTTGCGGAAGGAATCGTAGTTGGAGACGGCAGAGTTGCAGAACTGCGACTGCTCGCTATCCGTCCCGGCCACCACGATGACCTGGCCTTCGTAGTACAGCATCTTGCCTGCTGCCACGGCGATGAGGATGCCCACCAGCGACAGGTGGAACACCAGGTTCGCAGCTTCGCGCAGGTAGCCCTTCTCCGCCGACATGGACCATGCTCCGGCGCGGTCGTCTTCCTTGTCGACCTCGTTGATGTTCCAGCCCTTAAACTCCTCGCGCAGGGACTTCTGCACGTCCTCAACGGACTGGTCGACGGTACCGGAGTAGTGATACGGCATGCGGTCCAGGCGCTTCGGCGCTGGCGGCGGGGAGGAACGCAAGGCCTTGTAGTGGTCGATACTGCGCGGCAGGATGCAGCCGACCAGGGAAACGAACAGCAGGACGTAGATCGCCACAAACCACGAGGAGCTAAAGACATCGAAAAGCTGTAGTTTGTCGAATACTTGGGCGGTCTTGCCGTTGGCGTCAATATATTCGGCAACCTTGCCCTCGTTGAGCGACCGCTGTGGCAGCAGCGCGCCCGGGATCGCGGCCAGCGCCAGTAGGAAAAGCAGCACCAGGGCCGTCTTCATCTTCGTGAGCCACTGCCAGCCCTTCTTCGGCAAGCTAAGGATCGTTGTCAGCATGGTTGCTCTTTCGTACTTTCGCTCTCTCGTTCTTTATTGACGCCCACTGCTCAGCCGCGACCGTTTCCCTCAGGCCGGCGGCATGGGTTCGGTTCTAGATCGGCAGGGTCTTGTCAGAGATAAATACCTCTCGGATGTATTCCACAAATGTCGCCCACTGCCCCGTGACCAGCAACAGCCCCACGATGATCAGCATCGCGCCGCCGATCATCTGGATAGTGTGGGAGTGCTTGCGCAGCCAGCTAATTCCCGACAGCGCCTTGGAGGATCCCAGCGCCACGACAATGAATGGTAGCCCGAGGCCCAGACAATAAGCGACGATCAGGATCACGCCCCGGGCGGCGGTCATGCCCTGAGTGCCAGCGGAAACCGAAACGATGGAAGCCAGCGTGGGGCCCAGGCACGGGGTCCAGCCCAGGGCGAACACCCCGCCCAGCAGAGGCGCGCCGGCGATGGTGGTCCAGCGCTTGGGGCTCAGGCGCGTATCGCGCTGCAACGGGGAGATGAATCCCAAGAACACCACGCCCATGGCGATCGTCACTCCGCCACCGATGCGCATCAGCAGGTCTTGGTTAAGCCTCAGCGCGCTGATCACACCGAAGACGGTGGCCGTGGCCAGCACAAACACGACGGTAAAGCCCAGCACGAACAGCAATGCGGCAGTGGCCACTCGGCCACGCTTGGCCTTGACCACCGTGCCTTGCTGGGTGAATTCTGTCTCTGCGCCGACGACTCCGGCGAGATAGGAGATGTAGCCGGGCACCAATGGAATGACGCAGGGCGAGGCAAAGGAAACCAGGCCCGCGAGTGCGGAGACCAGCAACGCGAGCAACAGCGGACCGGCGGCCGCCGTATCCGCGAAGGACTCTCCGATCGACTCCGCGAGGATCATCTATTCGTCCTCATTCAATAGCGGCTCGACCTGCTCCCACAGCTCCTTGTCCGTCACTTCCTTCAGGAAGATATGTGCCGGGCGGTGCTGCTTATCCAGGACGATGGTTGTGGGGATCACCGAAGCTGGTACACCACCCAGCGCCAGAGCCGTCTTGAACGGCGGGTCGTAGATCGACGGGTAGGTGATCCCGTTGTCCTTGACGAAGTCCTGTGGCTTTTCCTTCACGTTGTCGCGCACATTGATACCCAGTACGGTTCCGCCACCGTGCTTCTCCAGCTTCTCCTGGACCCGCTGCAGGTCGTCGGATTCACTGCGGCAGGGGCCACACCACTGCCCCCAAGCATTCAGCACCACGACCTGGCCGTCGAAGTCGGTCAGGGAGATCTCGCCATCGCCGCTCAAGTCGGTGCCCGCGAAGTCGGCAACCTTCTTGCGCTCCTCCGACTTGTAATGGATGCTGGTCTGCCCGCCGGGGGAAACGAACTCGAAGCTACCGCCGCTGGCCACTGCGTTGGTGCCTGCGGTGTTTTCCTCGCTGCAGGAAACGAGCGCCGCACCGCCGACCATGAGGCACACCGCGAGTGCAGCTGTCGTAGTTTTAATGCGCACCGTTAAATCTCCTGCGCCGGCTCGGAATAGAACAGGTCAGTCAGCTGCCCGCCGTCGAACACCAGGGAGGTCACGGAGGCCAGCTCGCACTGGCGATCAGCCGGATTGTGCGCCAGTGATAGTCCCTGCGCATCGCGCTGGATCATCACGATCGGCAGCTGGTGGGTGACCAGAACGGCCTCGTGCCCGCGGGCCTTCTCACGCGCGGCGTCAACGGCCTCCCACATACGGTCGGCGATCTCCTGATAGGGCTCGCCCCAGCTAGGGACGGTGGGATTCTTCAGCATCGGCCAACGCTTTGGGTTCCACAGCGCACTGCGCACGCCCTTGATGTGAAGCCCCTGCAGGTCGTTGCCAGCTTCGATGATGCGTTCGTCCGTCTGGACCTCCAAGCCCAGCTTCTCCGCGAAGGGACGGGCAGTTTCCTGCGCCCGCTGGAGCGGGGAGGCTGCCAAGTACACCACATCGTGGTCCGCGAGATCGGCCGCGGTGGCGTGCGCCATGTTCCGCCCCCGCTCGGAGAGTCGATAGCCAGGCAGACGGCCGTAGAGAATGCGATCCGGGTTGTGCACTTCTCCGTGCCGTACAAGGTGAACGATCGTAGCCATGGTCACCTAGCTTACAGTGCCCACCACCCCAACCCAAGTAAGGCGAACCCCGCTTTAGAGGCCTCTTACAGGCCTTTTAGGCGGAGCCCTGAACTACTTCTGGGCGGCGGCTGCAGCCTGGGCTGCGGAGGTAGCGGCCGCGGCGATCTTCTCGAAGTCGGCGTCCGTCAACGCAGTGGATACGAACCAGGTCTCAAACACGCTCGGCGGCGGGAACACGCCGGCGTCCAAAAACGCGTGGAAGAAGGCCGGGTAGCGGAAGGTATCCGCGGCCTTCATCTCCGCGAAGTTGGTGCCCTCCCCTTCCGCGAAGCGCACGCTCAACATATTGCCTGCGCGCTGAATGTTGTGGGCGACAGAGGCCTGGCTCAGAGCGTCGGACAGGATGCCTGCCAGCGCCTCGGCATTCTCGTCGAGCTTCTGGTATGCGGCGGCGTCCGCCAACTTCAAAGAGGCCAAGCCCGAAGCGACAGCGACCGGGTTACCCGACAGAGTACCGGCCTGGTAGACCGGGCCGACAGGCGCGAGGTGATCCATGATCTCCGCCTTACCGCCGAACGCCGCGGCGGGCAGACCACCGGACACAACCTTGCCGAAGGTGGTCAGGTCGCCAGCCACGCCGTCCTTGCCGAACCAGCCGGACTCGCTGACGCGGAAGCCGGTCATGACCTCATCGACGATCAGCAGGGCGCCGTTCTCGTGGGCAATGCGCTGCAACTCCGCGTTGAAGCCCTGCGGGTTCACGGTGCCCATGTTGCCCGGCGCGCCCTCGACGATGATCGCGGCGATCTCGCCTGGGTGGGCTGCAAAAGCGTCCTCCACGGCCTGGACGTCGCGGTAAGGAACCACAACGGTATCGCCCGCAGCTGCCTTCGTAATGCCCGGCGAATCCGGCAGGCCGAAAGTAGCCACACCGGAACCGGCGGCGACCAGCAGAGAGTCAACGTGCCCGTGGTAGCAGCCCTCGAACTTCAGGATCTTGTCGCGGCCCGTGTAGCCACGCGCCAGGCGGATGGCGGACATCGTGGCCTCGGTGCCGGAGTTCACCAGGCGAGCCTTTTCCACGGATGTGCGGCGGACGATCTCCTCCACCAGGTCCACTTCCATGGTGGTCGGGGCGCCGAAAGACAGGCCGTGCCCCACGGCTTCGCGCACCGCCTCGACGATCTGGGGGTGGGCGTGGCCGTGGATCATCGGTCCCCACGAGCAGAACAGATCCACGTAGGAGTTGCCGTCAATGTCGTTCAGCGTGGATCCCTGCGCGGAGGTGATGAAAGGCGGAGTGCCACCCACCGAGCCAAACGCGCGGACCGGCGAGTTCACGCCGCCGGGGATGAGGGTGCGAGCCCGCTCGAAGGCCTCGGCACTAGCGCGGCCGTTGGAATGGTTGTTGGGCTGCTGCGGATCGACAGTTACAGACACGAAGTAATCCTTCCCGCCACCTCAAAGGTGGTTAGCTTGCAATACCCACCAGCCTAGCGCGGCTACCCCTGGGACTGTTCAAGCTCCTCATCCGCGGCCTCGGCGCGAGCCAAGGAGATCGCCTCGGCGCGCTGCTTTTCCTGCTTTCGCAGCTCCCTGATTTCCCGTCGGCGGGCCACCCAGCCCTGCCACGAATGGGTCTGGCGCAGAGTGCCCCGAGCGTAATTACGGTGCAGAATACGCGCGCTGCGGCTTTCGATCAGCGTGGAGCTGAGCAGCATGAATACCGTCGCCAGCAGCGGGTTAAGCACACCGGCGACAGCCAGGGTTGCGCCGATCGCGTTATAGGTCCAGGACAGCCACACGTTCCAGTCAGTGGTGTTGCGCACGTGGCGCAGCAGGTTGACCAGCTCCGGCAGGGCGGAGACGTCCTCGCGCTGCATCACCACGTCCGCCACCTCAGCGGCGGTGGGGTCGATGCGGTTCGACGAAGCCATGAGGATACCCACATCGGCGACCCGCAGCGCCCCCAGCACGTCGCGGTCGCCGACCATGGCCACGCGCACACCCATGGCGTGCACGCCGCGCACGGTGGCCTCCTTCCGGTTCGGCGGGATGCCAGCCAGCACGGTGGAGATGCCGATGGAGTTCGCGGTGCGTCGCGCCACTGGGTAAATATCGCGGGAGAGCATATAGGTCTCCAGCTGCATATCCTCCAGCCGGTCGATCGCGGCCGGGGCGTCGTCCTTGAAGCTATCTGCCAGGCTGATGACTCCCCGGTCCTTGCCCTTCCAGCTGACGATGACCGGCGACCCACCGCCCAGAGCAGCGGTAGCTATGTGCGGATCGCGGATCTCGCCCAGATCGTGCGGTCGCCACAGACGCGCCTTGACGTGGCGCATCTCGCCGTCGACGGGCAGTTCCACCATGCCCTCGAACGTGCCGTCCTTGGTGATCTTCACCTCGCCGACGTCCAGCCAGTTAGGAATGTCCTCCCCGCCTGCGCCCGCATCGCGCGCCTCTCGGTCGGCACGCACCAGGGCCTGGGACACGGCATGCTCGGACTCCAGCGACAGGGCGCCGGCCACTCGGAGAACCAGGTCCGGATTCTCCCCCTTGGAAGGCGTAACGCCAATGACGTGCATGGGCCCATCGGTGAGGGTGCCCACGCGGTTGAAGATGATGGCGTCCACCTCAGCGAGCTTGTGAATGGTGCCCGTATCGCGCAGCAGGGCGCCGGAGGTCGCAGCACGCCACAACCCCAAGCGCAGCGCCAGCGGAGCCGATAGAGCGAGGGCGACCGGTGCGACGACCGCCAGCACCGACAGGGCGGTGGCCATCGCCGCATCGAAGGACTTCGTCACTGCAAGCCAGGCAATAAAGTCCACGACCGCCAGACCGAAAGCCCAGGGCACCAGCAGGCTCGCGGTGCGGTTCGTGAGCTGCGTCAGGCGCGTCTCATCCAGCGCGGAACCGCGCACCCATTGGTGCATCGCTGCCAAGCGCGTGGAAGAGCCTGTCGCATGCACGCGCATCTTCAACGCCGCACCATGGTTGCGGGCGCCGGCGTAAATGCGATCGCCGACGGAGACCTCAAAGGTACGGTGCAGGCCACCGACCGGACCCATGTCCACCAGAGACTTACCACTAATGATCTCGCCATCGCTGGGCACCATCATTCCGGTGGGAATGATGATGTCGTCGCCCGTGCGGATCTCCGCGATCGGGATGTCCTTCTTTTCCGTCTTTGACTTGCGCGTCTTGCGCACCACGGTCACTTGCTTAGCCGCAGGCACCGTCAGCACGGACAGCATCGACTTCGAGCGCAACGCCGTGCGCCGGGACAGCAGTCGACCGAACAGCAACAGAATCGTTCCGCCGCAGGCCACATCGAAGAACACCGCGCCTTGAATGTGCCGCGCCGACCACACACCGGCCAGTAGCACCTGGTGACTTTCCCACCCCACGTCGCCCGCGGAGGTGAAAATCAACATCCATGCGGAATACAGGTAGGCCAGGACGATCGCTACGGAACTGGCGCCGTCCAGCGCTGATTGTCTACGTCTTAGCCCTCCGAAGAAGGCGCGGTGGAACGGCCAAGCGCACCAGGTGACAACCGGGGTCGCAAGTGCCAAGCACACCCACTGCCAGTAGTTAAACTGCCAGGCAGGAACAACCTGCAGCACCACCACGGGCAGCCCCAACACGACCGCGACGATCAGTCGCATCCGAGTGATCAACTGGCGGGCGGTGTGCAGGCCCTCGGTCGCGTCGAAGGGGTTACTACGGCGGAACCTTTCGAACTCCGCCTTGTTCGCATCCCACCGCTTACGATTTTCAGCCGCCGCCCACGCGCGCCGGTGAGCCGTGGCGTGGCGCCGCATGCGCCGCCGCGTTTCCTCAATCTCCAGTCGGGAAGCCCGACGGCGTAGTGAGGAATCAGTCAGCCAGCTATCCAGGTTGTGCCGTTCCAGCACTTCCTGGATTTCCGCAGGGGTCACCCGGTCCTCGGCAGAGATCCAGGCCATGCCGGTGGAGTACACCACTGCCGCCTGCACCCCCGGAATGTCGTTGAGCTCCTCCTCCACCGTGGTGGCCTCGACCGCGGTTTCCAGCCCCTCCAGCCGGTAGGCGAAGCTGGCCAGTCCCCATCGTTCCCGGGCCGCGCGGTCGATCTCTTCGTCTGACTGCGCGGACCTTTCCATGTCAAAGCCGGCCTTAGCCGCAGCTGCGCGGGCTTGCAGGATTGCCTCGTCCACGTCGTCGACGTGCACGTTCGTCTGTCGCGCCGCGCGAGTACTGGTGGGGACGATATTCGAGTTTGGTTCAGCCATTGCTGCTAGCCCCGCAGTTCGTCGCCCGGCAGTCTACCGTCACCTTCGACGGGGGTTTCTTCGAGCCGATGCCCGGCGTCAAAAAATGGATTAACCGCTGGCCGGTAGGCCATCAGCAGGGCGACAGCCACCCACAGGGCGATGAGCGCCTGGCCGGGGCCGGTGAAGCCGAAAACCCAACCTGCCAACATGAACAGAATGCCGATCGCGCCCAGCCACAGCACCAGACGGCGCTTGCCGCGGTAGCCGTCGCGCACGCCGGGGGCGAAGAACACCAGCAGCGCGCCGACCACAACGTTGATCCCGCCGAGGATGCGGACGTTGTTGATCATGAAGCGCATGTGCTCGGCCTCTTCGGCGCTCGTGGGCTCGCGGTCCCACGAGGCCGTTAGGGACAGCACGCCGACCAGAACCATGATGGCGCCACCGAAAACCAACATCGCGAAGGAAGCGATGACCATGCGGGGCGTGGGGTCGCCGGGTTGCCAATACGCGACCCGACGGTTCGGATCGTCGCTATTGGGCACCATCGAGGGGAACATCGCCGGCATGTCTAGTGCCCTCCCCAGGTGTGGTCATTGTTGTTCTGGTTGTTTTTGCTGTTCTGCTGCTGTTTTTGTTGTTTCGCTTCTTCCTTTTGACGCCGCATTTCAGCCCGGTACTCGTCGAGTTCCTTGGAGTATTTGTCCATCTCCTTTTCGCTGGGCACACCCAACCAATCGCGATTCTCCGGGCGGGCCATAAACCACATGCCGAGTGCCGCACCCACGCCAGAGAGGATGGTCAGCACGCCGATAAGCAGCACGAAGCCCACGGGCATGAATTCCGGCCCGCTGGTGAACGTGATGAGCACCGCGTTGAGGATCATGAATAAGGAGGCGACGTTGAGGAACATCCGGGAGTACGGACCACCGCGCCCCGCGCGCAAAGCCAGGAAAGCGCACACCACCGAGGCTACGATGCCCCAGATCAGCGAGGATACGTTGACCTGCGTGGCGATCTGGGAGGCATCCCGGTCAGCCAGCACACTGGCGAACATGCCTGTCTGACTGTCCAGCATTCCCTGGCTACTCTTGGTCAGGTTGCGCGGATCGACGAGGTTGGAAACGAACTGCACCACACTGGCCAACAGCTGGAGCACCGAGACAGCCAGCCACGCCCACACTCCGAAACGGACATCCTCCGGCGCGTTCTGCAGGTTCGGAGCAAGCCCATCCTTGCGTCCCACCTTCGGTGGCTTCGGTGGTTTCGGCGTGCCCGTAGGTCCACCGGTGCCCTGGGGGCGCGGGTGGTGCTGCTCTGTGTTCATGTGTGCGCTGCTATTCATATAGCCTCTTAGCCTACTGTGACCGCTTAGGTTAAAGCATCTTTGGACGCAGCATCTGCGCCACCCGGGTGGCCCAGTACGTCAGGATGATGTCCGCCCCGGCGCGGCGAATGCCGTAGATGGATTCCATAATTGCGGCTTCCTCGTCGATCCAGCCGTTCTGGGCTGCTGCGGAAATCATCGCGTATTCGCCGGACACCTGGTAGGCGGCCACAGGCACAGGCGACATCTTCGCTACCTCGCGCAGCACGTCCAGGTAGGGCATGGCGGGCTTAACCATCACCATGTCTGCGCCTTCGTCGATATCCAGCTGCGTTTCCAGGATGGATTCGCGGAGGTTTCGGGGATCCTGCTGGTAGGTGCGGCGGTCGCCTTGCAGGGAGGACCCCACGGCCTCGCGGAACGGGCCAAAGAAGGCAGAGGCGTACTTCGCGGAATAAGCCATGATGGATACGTCCTGGTGGCCGGCCTCGTCCAGGGCCTCGCGGATGTGGCGGATCTGGCCGTCCATCATGCCGGAGGGGCTGACGATGTGCGCGCCAGCGTCGGCCTGCGCGACCGCCATCTTGGCGTACTGCGGCAGGGTTGCATCATTGTCGACGATCTGGTGGCCAAAGCGGTCGGTGGACAGCACACCACAGTGGCCGTGGTCGGTGAACTCGTCCAGGCAGGTGTCGGCCATCACCAGAATGTCGTCGCCGAAGCGCTGGCGCACCGCGTTGATGGCGCGGTTCAGGATGCCATCCTCGGCAACCGCCTGGCTTCCGGTCGCATCCTTATCCTCATCCCGGGGAACACCGAACAGGTCGACCGACCCCACGCCGGCGTTCGCGGCCTCCTCCACCGCGCGCAACAGTGAATCCTCCGTGTGCTGCTGCACCCCCGGCAGGCTGGTGATGTCGCGCGGGGCATCCAGCCCGTCGGCGATGAACATCGGTAGCACCAGCCGGTTGGGGTTCAGGTCCGTCTCCGCAGTGAAGTTGCGAATCTGCGGGGACGTGCGGAGTCGGCGGGGACGGCGGAACGGGGTGTAGTTCGAAGTCATGCCCACGATGCTACTACCGCGCCCGGACGGGCTTGTTAAGCCCCGGTGTCCTTCTTTTCGGCCGTCTTTTTACGACGCCGCCTCCGCTTGCGCGGCGGCGGGAGCTGTCCCTTGGCGCGCAGGTCAGCCACGTGGGCAGCGAGGGCGTCCACAAGCTCCGGTACACCAGCGGCCTCGGGCATGACGTCGACGCGCAAGCCGTGCTCGCGAGCGGTCTGTGCGGCCATCGGTCCGATGCAGGCGATGATCGTGCGCGCATGCGGCTTGCCGGCGATGCCCACCAGGTTCTTCACGGTCGAGGAACTGGTGAAGCAGACTGCGTCGAATCCACCGGTCTTGATCATGTCGCGGATCTCCGGGCTGGGCGGGGCAGCGCGGACCGTGCGGTAGGCAACGACGTCTTCCACGTCCCAGCCCAGCTCGATCAGGCCGTCGACCAGCACGTCGGTGGCGATGTCGGCCCGTGGCAGCAGCACGCGATCCACCAGATCCAGATCCGGATCGTGCGGCGGGAATACGTCCACCAGGCCCGCAGCGTTGCGCGCATCGTCCTTCGGCAACAGCTCTGGTGTGATGCCCAGGTCCTTCACGGCCTGGGAGGTCTTCGGCCCTACCGCGGCCACGCGCACGCCGGCCAGGGCGCGGGCGTCCAGGCCGAACTCGCGCAGCTTTTCCCACACGGCCTTCACCGCATTGACGCTGGTGAAGACGATCCAGTGGTAGCGGCCGTCAACCAATCCCTTGATGGCGCGCTCCATCTGCACGGGGCTGCGGGGCGGCTCGACGGAGATCGTGGGGACCTCCACGGGAATGGCGCCATGCGAGGCCAGGCGGGCGCTCATGGGCCCAGCCTGGTTCTTCGCGCGTGGCACCAGAACAGTCCAGCCGTACAGAGCGCGGTTTTCCCACCAGGAGTACTTGGAGCGGTTGCCGACCTGCGAGCCCAGCGTGACGATGAGTTCGGTGGGCAGCTCACCATCCTTGGCGGCAGGACCGGATTGGGTGACGATGGACTTCATCGTGTCCAGGGTTGCATCGTAGCTGCGCTGGCGACGGGTGGTGCCGTGCAGAGTCACCGTCGCGGGAGTGGTTCCGGCGATGCCGCGGGCCTTCAGCTCCTGGGCAATGGTCGCCAGGTCCTCCGGGGCGGCGGTAAGGATCAACGGCAGGCCGGCGCCGGCCAGCTGATCCCAGTCAGTTCCACCACGCACATCGGCCTCTGTGACGTCGGGTCCCACTCCAATGCCGGTAAAGGCCGGCACGGCCACCGAGCCGGTCATGCCAGGGATCACCTGGAAGTCAACGGTGCTCGCCGCAACGTGCTGCAATTCGTCCATGACGGCGGGGTTGCTCAGCG
Organism: Corynebacterium macclintockiae; assembly: GCF_027570165.1. NCBI lineage: Bacteria > Bacillati > Actinomycetota > Actinomycetes > Mycobacteriales > Corynebacteriaceae > Corynebacterium > Corynebacterium macclintockiae. Next base: position 123,988 of record NZ_JAKMUV010000003.1, on the reverse strand, counting down.
GGTTGCCGGCGACGAGGCGCACCACGTCGTTGCCTGCCTTTGCACAGGCGATCATCTGCTCGGCCAGGATGTCCGGGGCGACGACAAGCGCATCCGCGCTACCCTCGGCGGAGGCATCGCCGTCTTCCACCTGGCCTTCGTCTACCTGCGAAGCAGAGTCGTGGGCAGCGGGGGCTGCCAAGACAATCTCCGCTGCGGTCGGCGGGGCTGGACGTGGCGGACGGCGCCGGGCGCCGGCCTCCTTCGCAGCCTGTACTTTCGCTTCCCACTCAGCTTCCGCTGCATCCAGCTTCGCCTGCGGTACAGGAAGCCGGGTGGCAATGATGCTGCGCACGGATGCCAAAACCGAAGGATCCACCCATGCATGGGCGGTGGTTTCTAGGACGTCGCGCGCCCGAATGGTCAACAGCTCCGGGTTTCCGGGGCCAGCGCCCACGAAAAGAATTCGGCCGTGTCCAGTGGGAGCCAGGTCGGCTACTGCCGCCACGGTGGCCTGATCGGAGCCTCCCACCTGGGACAATCCGGAATCGGTCATAGTGGAACTTTCTAATTTGTCGCGTTGATATAAAAGGAGATTTAGTTGGTCTCTGCCACTAATTCAGCAGCACCGTCGTCAAGCAGTGCTCTTCCTATGCCGGTACCTATCGCTCTGGCAGCGTCTATGCACTCTTGCCAGCGGGGCTCCTCAGCTGCGGGGAAATCGCCCTCCCCGGTCGGGTCCGGGATATCAAAGGTGGCCTCGCCGACCTGCACCAGCTTGCGGGATCCGTCCATGGCAAACACGCCTCCGAACACGCGCAGGACGTGGCCCGTGGCGCCATCCGAATCCTCGTCCTCCGACGTGGTCCACAGGGAATAGGCTGCGACTGGTGCGGTGCAGCCGGCCTCCAGGGTGGACAGCACGGCGCGCTCTGCAACGGCAGCCATGTGGCTGGGCAGGTGGTCTAGGTGGCGGACGGCCTCCCAGGCAGCGTCGTCATCGGCACGTACCTCCACGCTCAGCGCACCTTGGGCGGGCGCGGGCATGATCGTGCCGGGGTCAATCGACTCGGCGGCGCGGTGCAGCTGGCCAACGCGCTCCAGTCCGGCGCGTGCCAGCACGACCGCATCCAGGTCTTCCTCGGTGCGTCCCATGCGGGTATCGATGTTGCCGCGCAGGGGCAACAGTTCCAGGTCGGGACGCACAGCGCGGATCTGGGACACACGCCGGGGTGCGCTCGTTCCCACCTTGGCTCCCTGCGGCAGTTCCAGCAGGGTCTCGTTGTTCCGGCTGACCAGTACCTCGCGGGGGTCTACTCGGCGCGGAACGATGGTGCGGAAGCGCGCGTCCGGTGCGGTGGGCAGATCCTTGAAGGAGTGCACGGCTACGTCGCATTCGCCCGCGTCGAGGGCCTTGCGCAGGGTCTCGGTAAACACTCCCACGCCGATGTTCGCCACCGGCGTCTGCGCTGCCTGTGAAGCATCCCCCGGGGTCTGAACCAGGTGCAGTTCCGCGTCGTAACCAGCGGCGAGCATGCCTGCGCGGACGTGGCTGGTCTGGGTGGTCGCCAGGGCGGATCTACGGGTGCCGATCAAGAAGGTACGGGAGGTACGGGATGTCCGGGATGTCATGGAAAGTCTTAAGCCTCCTTCGCTACCTGGCCAATGCGGGCAGCGCTTGGAATTTGATCGGCGCGGGTAGAAGTACCCACTGTTTTGGTTGCGCCGGTCTGCCCCGGCTGCGTTACGGAATCCACCATTCCGTTGGGCAAGTTGAACAGCGCGGCCAGCGCGTCGGGGTAGCTCACCTGCTGGCCACCCGCGGACAGCTTCTTCGCCTGCACCGTCGGCGTGTGCAGCAGCTTGTCCACCACGCGCTTCATCGACTTCGCCACTGCGGCGCGGTCGGCCTCCGACATGTCGGGGGTCAGGCGCTCCAGCGCCATCAGCTCCTCAGCCATAACCTCACCGGCTTTCTGGCGCAGGGCCTTGACGGTGGGCACCACGGACTGGGCGCGCTGCTGTTCCAGGAAGCTCTCCAGCTCGTTGGCAACAATCGCGCGGGCGGGATCTTCGTCCTGTGCGCGGTCGCCGGCCATCGTGGTGAGTTCCTCGATGTTCAGCAGTTTGACGCCCTCGACGTCCGCAACGGATCGTTCAATATCCGCGGGCATGGACAGGTCGATCAAGACCTTCGTACCAGCGCCCCCGGCGAGTCCGGCGCGGATCTTCACTGCCGCCCGCACGGCCTCTTCGCTGACCACATTGCCCACGGCGCCGGTGGCGGACACCACAATGTCCACAGCGCTCAGGCAGTCCGCCACGCTCTCTAGCGGCACGGCGGAGGCATCCACCCCCGCTTCCCGCGCGTGGCTCACCAGGTTCTCGGCGCGCGACAGCGTACGGTTGGCCACGGTCACGTGGTCGATACCGAGCTTGCCCAGGTGCGTGGAGGCCAGGGAGGCCATCGCCCCCGCGCCGATGATCAGCGCGCGGCGGCCGGCGAGGGGTTGGGACGCAGGGGCGTCCTCAACAGCAGAAACAAGGGCATGCGCGGGGTCGATGTAGCGCAGCGCCTGGTCCACCGCGAACGACACCATGGAGGCACCAGCCGAATCGATGGCCGTTTCGGAGTGCACGCGCTTGCCCGTCCGCAGGGCGCGCTGCGTGAGGTCGTGCAGGGTGCGCCCCACCGTCCCGGTCTCGTTGGCGGACTGGTAGGCGCTGCGCAGCTGGCCGATGATCTGCTGCTCGCCGACGACCATCGAATCCAGCCCGGAGGCGACCTTCAGCATGTGCTCCGCAGCGGAGTCCGCGTAGTGCACATACAGGTGCGGCTCCAGATCCTGGGTCTGCAGCCCCGAGAACTGCGCGATCGTATCCACCACGTGGTCCAAACCGGAGTGGAAGGCGTTCGCCACCGTGTAAAACTCCATGCGGTTACACGTGGAAAGCACCAGGGATTCAGAGATCACATCGTTGTCCACCAGCGACAACTGCAGCTTCGGCAGATCCGCATCCGCGACCGTCGCCCGCTCCAACATGGTCACCGGGGCAGAACGGAAAGACAGTCCGACCAGCAACACCGACGCGGAACCAGTCCGGGTGTTACTACTCATATGTCTTCAAGCCTCCTGCGGGGATCACTTGGGGTGGCGGCGCGCGGGGCTAACCCCCAAGTTGTTACGAGTGTCTACGGTAGCCCTTAACCCACCCCGTTGCCAAAACGTGTTCGCCCGGCTGATATATGGGCGTATGCCTCCCGCGGTTACTGCTCCAGCGCCGCGATCAGCTCGTCGTCGTCGATTTCCCAGCACGCGACTTCTTCGTCGTCGACCAGCACGACGGGTACACGGTCGCCGAACTCTTGTGCCAATTCCTCTTTTTCTTTGGTGACGCCCCCACGGTCCAATTCAATCACTTCCACCGTGGTGCCGTAACGGTGTGCGATCGGCAGGATTTGCTGGTGCACGCGCTCGCAGGAGCCACACGTGGAACGAGTGATTAACTGGACCCGGGCTTTCGCTTCACTACCTGCGGAAAGGCTGTTCAAACTCACGGTTCCCCATGCTACCTACCGGCCTGGCGGGGTCAAACGGATCTCGAACAGACTAACCGAGCGCTTTCAAGTAACTTTGTCTATGTGAATAAAGCGCCTGATCTTGAACCGCCGAGCAGCTCCCAGCCGGGTGTAGCGGCGCGGGCTGCTGCGGAACGGCGCGCGGGGAGGATTGCCAGCTGGCGCGATACTGGCAGCGAGTGGCGCGGTTACCTGCGCGCGCTATCGCTGAACATGCAGGCGTTCCTCCGGGAATTCCGCCACGAACGCTTTGGGCACGCACGCCGGAAGGACTCTTCCCAGGATGCTGAGGCTGCAGTTGCGGAGAAGGGGGCGTCCACACCCCAAAACCTGCAGGTCGGATACGGTACGGGCGCACCTCGATCCTTGTGGGAGCTCAGCGAAACGCAGCTAGACCAACTGGCTCGCAGCTACGAGATCGACGGCGACCAGCTGCGCACTGGGCTGGCCAACCTTGAGGGCGCGGGCATCCGCAAGCAGCCGCGGCCTCTGAACCAGACCGATCCATCGATCCCCCCAGACGCAGGTGTGGGTGCCTTTTTCGACGTGGACAATACGCTAATCAAGGGTGCTTCGATCCTGCTTTTCGCCCGCGGCTTGGCTAAACGTCGTTTCTTTACCGCGCGGCAGCTGCTGGGCTTCATTTGGGTGCAGCTGAAGTTCCGGGTGCTGGGCAAGGAGAGCGCAAACGATATCTCCAGCGGCCGGGAACAGGCATTGGCTCTGGTGAAGGGGCGCAAGGAATCCGAGGTCATCGAGATGGCCCAGGAGATCTGGGCGGCAACCATTGCAGAGCGGATCTTCCCGGACACTAAAGAACTGGCCGACATGCACATTCAGGCCGGCCAGCAAGTGTGGCTGGTGACGGCCTCCCCGGTGCAGCTGGCGCAGATTATTGCAAAGGAGCTGGGTTTCACCGGCGCGCTTGGCACGGTGGCTGAGGTGAAAGGCGGGCGCTTCACCGGCCGCATGGTCGGCGACCTGCTGCACGGCGAAGGCAAGAAGCACGCGGTGATCGCTTTGGCGAACTACCAGGAGTTGGATCTTGAGCGCTGCACCGCCTACTCCGATTCCGTCAACGATCTGCCAATGCTGTCGACCGTAGGAACTGCGGTGGCCATCAACCCAGATTCGAAACTGCGCAAGGCCGCAATGGAGCGCGGTTGGGAAGTGCGCGATTACCGGCGCCTGCGCCGCATCTTCCGGCGCGCAGGCGGCATGCGGCTGGCTGCGGGCGTAGGCCTGGCGGGGCTGGGCTTGGGCGCCTGGCTGCGGTGGCGCCGCTAAGCCGTATAGATCCAGTACTGCTGGCTGATACAGCGGGCACGCAAAAACCCACCGCGGTGGAAGCCCCCTGGCGGGGCGCTTGCGGTGGGTTTTGTTGAATGCGGCTGCGGAAGTTACTTACCGAGCTTCCTACGCTGAACGCGAGTCCGTCGCAGCATCTTGCGGTGCTTCTTCTTGGACATGCGCTTGCGGCGCTTCTTGATGACAGAACCCATGGGGTAAGCCTCGTTTCTCTCGGTTAGTTTCTTTTAAAGCAAAGGTGTGAAGTTCCCTCACATCCGTAGGCACGAATGCCAAACAGTTTAGCGCCCAGTACCTCAGAGAAACAAAAATCCCCCATCGCCGGGCTGGTAGCGGAAGCCACCTGGCACCGAAAATGGAGGACTGTTGCGTTGTTGGCGTTGCCCGAAAACTAACGGGACAGGCCAGTTAACCGGTCTGACCGGGGTTGTACTCGGATGCGCCGAGGTATGCATCGACAGCAGAGCCGCGTACGCGGAAGTTACGGCCAACCTGTACGGCAGGCAGCTCTTCCGAGTGGATCAGACGGTAAACAGTCATCTTCGACACGCGCATCAGATCGGCGACCTCTGCGACGGTCAGAAATGTTCCATTTTCGGTGTTAGCCATATAGATCTTCACTTTCTTTGCGCTCTCATGCGCTGCAGGCTTCCCCTCCTGCAGGACGTCACACGTGATCGCTCGCGAACCATCATAACGTGAAACCAGTGAATCATGTGCAACAAGGGGAACCATTGAGGGGGATTTGTCCCGTGTGGCAGACATGACCAAGGGGGCTGAAAACCAACGCAAGTCATCAATTGAGGCTGGATTTAACAGGCGTGATTGGTGTTAAACAAACATATGTAAAAAGATCATTGGGTCTAGCCGGAGCTTGGGTGGCGAGTGCGCGGGAGATGAAAAATTAACCCCGAATGGGCGGGTTTCCCGCGCCGATTCGGGGCTAGTTCGGGGCCAGTCCGGGGGCCGACTAGCTGCCGACTAGTCGTCGTTCTTCGCCGGGTTCGCTCCCGGGGCGGGCGCGCCCAGCTCCTCCGAGCGTTCCTTGCAGGCCTCCATCGCACGGAAGAAGGCACCGCGGATGCCGGACTCCTCCAGCTCGCGCAGAGCGGCCGCCGTGGTTCCCCCGGGGCTGGTGACCTTGGTGCGCAATACAGAAGGCGTATCCCCGCCCTCTGCGAGGTTCCTGGACATCATGGTGGCAGCACCCTGCACGTTGGCGATAGCCAGCTTCTCCGCCAGTGGGCGTGCCAGTCCCAGCTGCACAGCCGACTCGATCATGGACTCGACAACCAGGAAGATATAAGCCGGACCAGAGCCAGAGACGGCCGTGACGGCGTCGAGCTCCTTCTCCTTCACGATAACGGCCTCGCCGACCTTGGACATGATGTCCTGCACCGTGTTCAGCTGCGCCTCTTCAGCAAATCGGCCACCGGCGATACCGATCGCGCCCTGACCGACCAGCATCGGGGTGTTCGGCATAGTGCGCACCACGGTGGTGCCAGCGGGAAGCGCGGCTTCCATGGTGCTGATGGTTACACCGGCAGCCAGGGAGACGACGATCGTGTCCTGCGAATTAGCGTCCAAAACCTCCGCAACCTCGTCCAGAACGATGGGGACGATGTTGGGCTTAACACAGATGAAAAGGATGTCCGTGCCCTCGGCAGCCTCGCGCCCCTCCTGGGCGGTGACCATGCCGTACTTGTCCTTCAGCTCGCTCAGGCGCTCCTGAGATGGATCTGCAACGATGATCTTCTTCGCATCGGCGGCGTCCGTGGTGTCCGCAATGATTCCGGCCAGCAGGGCCTCGCCGATGTTACCTCCGCCAATAATTCCAATTTGAGTCATGCAACCCAGCGTGCCAGGATTGGCGGCTTCCTGCTACCCCACCCCAATTTCCCCCGAGTGATAATCGCCCCGACTGGCGCTGCTCCGCTAGTCCCCCTGACCAGCGGAAAGCACCACTCCTAGAGCCCCTGGATCAGGCGCGGGCCGAAGGTCAGCACCAGGCCGACAATGGCGGCCAGCGCCATCAGCAGCTTGTCGCGGTGGCGCAGCAGCGCGTGGACCAGGCCAACCAGCAGTAGCGTGACGGCAATTGCCAGAACCAGCGCCAGCACCGTCGGGGCCTTCGCCCAGATCAGGCTGAAGCCGAAGAACACGCCCACACCGACGGCGATCGCCGCAATTGCTTGCAGGATCATCATCGGCCAGGAGATCGTGTCGTCCTCGTACTCGACAACCTCACCGTCTTCGAGCGATTGCTCCAGCTCGGCGAACTGTGCGCTCTCCTCCGGGGAGGCCTCCGGGTAGCCGGCTGCGGGCGTCGCCTGCGCAGGCTTTTTCGGCGCAGGCTTTTTCGGCGCAGGCTTCTTTGGCTCAGCCTTAGCCTCCGGCTTAACTTCAGCCTTCTCAGCCTCAACCTTCTTCGGCTCGGCCTTCACCTCGGCAGCGCCAGCAGCACCGGTCGCCGTCGCAGCCGTCGCTGCCGTTGCTGCAGCCGCGGGCTTAGCCGAACCCGGGATCGTGCCCGTCTTCTTGGTGGCCTTCTTTGCGACGCCACCCTTTTCAGCCTCTACATCTTCAGCAGGCTTTGCCGCTGCAGCGGGCTGGGGGGCTTCAGCAACCGGCTTGTCAGAGGCCTTCGCTTCTTCGCGGGCAACCTCACCGAAGGTTGGCTTTGTGGATTCGCGCGGCTTCTCTGCCGTCTCTACCTTGGCCTCGTCAGCGCTCTCCACGTTGGGAAGCTGGCCGGTCTTCTCTTCCGGACGCTCCGCGGTGCGGCTGACGGAACGCTGATTCTGCTGCGGAGCTGCCGGCGCCTCCGCCTGCGCGGTAGAGGGAGTCTCGGCGGGAGTCGTGGTGAGAGTCTCGGCGGAAGACGGAGCGGAAGCCTCGGCCTGAGCACGCCCTCGGGCGCGGTCTTCCTCGGTCTTTACTACTGGAATGGAACCCGTCAGCTCGGCGACGGACACGCCACCTTTATCTAGGTTGCGATGACGGCGTCGACGCCGGCCAGTGTCAGCAGAACTAGCGTCGCGCCCGTTGCGGGCGAGCAATTCGGCGACTGTCAGCTTCTCACTCATCCATTGATCCCATCACATCGTCACTTGCAGTGCAGTTCCTACGAAGCCGTTCCCACGAAACTATCGCCAGCGATCCGCCCTCAAGCTTCACTTTAAACATATGTCTTCAAACAGAGTACTTTACTCACCGGCACCTGGGTAAGGGCAACTGGTGCAACGCCCCCTAGGCGAGGTCCACCCCATGGTCGAGCTGCCGGAAGATCACGCCTTCGCGCAGCGCCCACGGACACATGTGCAGCACATCAATGTCCAGCTTGCGCATCGCAGCTTCCGCCACCAACGCTCCGGCAACCACCTGGTGGGAACGCTCCGCACTCACGCCCTCCAGCTCCGCCCGGTCCGCGGCGGTCATGCGGGAAATAAAGGCAATCAGCTGGCGCAGACCCGCCTGCGTCAGGGTGCGCTTCACTCGGGGACCGGCTGAGGACGGTGCAGCACCGGTCAGGCGCGCCAGCATTCTAAACGTTTTCGAGGTTCCCACGGCCAGGTCAATGTCGCCGGAATCCAGCAGCTTCTCCACCGGAGCATTCAGCTCTTCATCAATGAACTCTCCCAGCTCGGCAATCTTCTTCTTCGACGGCGGATCGGTATCGAACCAATCACGGGTCAGGCGCCCGGCACCCAGGTTCACACTGCAGGCCACGTCCGGGTCCTCATTCATGCCGATGGACATCTCCAGCGAACCGCCACCGATATCTAGGTCGCAGATGCGCCCGGCCGACCAGCCGTACCAGCGCCGCACTGCCAGGAACGTCAGACGGGCTTCTTCCTCACCCGACAGGATGCGCAGGCGCACACCGGTCTCTTTTTCTACCTTGTCCAGCACCTTCTCCGAGTTTTCTGCGGAGCGGATGGCGGAGGTAGCGAAAGGCAGCATGCCCTCGCAGCGGAACTGCTCGGACATTTCTTTAGCCAGTGCCACGCCGTTGAGCAGCTTTTCTTGCCCCTTTGCGTTAATGGCACCCTTCTTGTCCAGATATTCCACCAAGCGCATGGGGGTTTTCCAATTACTCATCGGAGTCGGCGGCCCGCCACGCTGTGCATCGACGACCACCAGATGAACCGTATTGCTTCCTACGTCAAGCACACCTAATCGCACGCTCCCCAGCCTAATGCGTCTACGGTGGAACACGTGAATGAATCGTCCGCGGAGAAAGAATCGGAAGCCCCCGGCAGCCTGCTAGCCACCGGCTACCCAGAGGGCACACCTGCCGATCTTTCCATCCGCGCGGGCCGCGAAATGCCCGCTGATCATGCTCGCGAATGGCTGGAGTTCATCGACCCTGCCGATTCCGAGCACATTATTCAGGTGGATCTCACGTGGTTGCTGTCCACGTACCGTTGCCGGTTTGGCACCGAAGCGTGTTTGGGTATTGACGCCGAGAATCCGGACGTCGGCTGTTGCACCCACGGCGCATTCCTCACCGATGAAGACGACCGCGCGACCCTGCGGAAGGTCGCGGAAAAGCTTACGGCGGAAGACTGGCAGAACCGCCCTGCGGATATGGATGATTGGGAGGCGAAGGGGCGTCCACAAGAAAAGAACGGCGACGACATCGAGCCGTGGCTCGAATGGGACGAGCTAGAAAACGACGAGGGCGAGATGGAGCCCGCGCTAAAAACGGTGACCACCAACGGGGCGTGCATCTTCGCCAACCGCGAAGGCTTCCCAGGCGGCCGCGGGTGCGCGCTGCACGCGTGGGCACTGCGCAACGACGTGGAGATTACCGCCGCAAAACCGGAAGTGTGTTGGCAGGTGCCTCTGCGGCGACTCGAGGACTGGGAAACCCGGCCCGACGGGGTGGAGATGCTGCGGACGACCGTCACCGAATACAACCGGCGCGGGTGGGGCGACGGCGGGGAAGACTTCGACTGGTACTGCTCGTCAGACCCGAACTGCCACGCGGGTGGCGAGGCACTGTGGCGCACCGGGCGCGAGGAGCTGACGGAGCTGATCGGCGAGGCGGCCTACGAAGTGCTGGCCGCGCATTGCGAGCAGCGCGAAAATCTAGCGAAGGTCTCTCCTAGCGGGCTTCCTTTGCTGACGATCCACCCGGCGACGGCCGAGGCGCGACGGCGCGGAATCTAGGCCTCGAACTTGTAGCCCAGGCCGCGGACGGTCACCAGGATCTCCGGGCGGGAAGGATTACGCTCAATCTTGGAGCGCAGGCGCTTGATATGCACGTCCAGGGTCTTGGTGTCTCCGACGTAATCGACACCCCACACGCGATCGATCAGCTGACCGCGGGTGAGCACACGACCACTGTTGCGCATGAGGTATTCCAGCAGGTCGAACTCCTTCAGCGGCATCGGAACCTTCTGGCCATCGACGGTAACGATGTGACGTTCGACGTCCATCATCACGCGGTCTTCCTGCAGCACTAGGCCGTCTTCAGCGGGAGCCTCGACTTCGATCTCCCCACCGCGGCGCAGCACTGCGCGGATGCGGGCAATAAGCTCGCGGGCCAAGTAGGGCTTCGTCACGTAATCGTCAGCACCGAGCTCAAGGCCGACGACCTTGTCGATTTCACTGTCGCGGGCCGTCACCATGATCACCGGAACGCTGGAGGTCTGACGAAGCTGGCGGCAGACCTCTGTTCCAGACATGCCTGGCAACATCAGATCCAGCAGGATGATGTCAATATCCTCCGCAGCGAAGGTATCCAGTGCGGTTGGACCGTCCTGGGCCATGAAGATTTCAAAGCCTTCTTTTTTCAGCAGAAACGCTAGAGGTTCCGCCAAAGACTCTTCGTCTTCGACAATCAACACACTCGTCACAGCTGCTCAATGCCTTTCAAAAAACTATTTAAAGCTACAAGACCTATCGTAACGTGCTACTCCGCTTAAGGCTGTAGCAACCCTGGATTCACTTAGACTCTTCGTCGAGGCGGCGCGCATCCGGGATCACCGGGATTTCACCGCTCGGCAGATCCTTGTTCTTCCCCTCTTGATAGCGCGGGAGCTCCAGGGTAAACGTCGAGCCCGTCCCTACCCTGGACCACAAGGAAACGCTGCCACCGTGGTTGGCCATCACGTGCTTGACGATCGCCAGCCCCAGGCCCGTACCACCGGTGTTGCGGGAGCGCGCCTTGTCCACGCGGAAGAACCTTTCGAAGACTCGCTTTTGATCGTCCGGGGAGATACCAATACCGCGGTCGGTTACGCGGATGATCACCGTATCGTTCTGCACTTCACGGGAAATGGAGACCGGCGAGCCTTCCGGGGAGTAGTTAATCGCGTTGGTCAGCAGGTTGGACACACTGGTGACTAGCAGCCCCTTGTCCCCCTTCACCATCGCGGAGGACTTGGAGTCTTTCACCAGCTCGATATTTCGGGCTTCGGCGGCAAGTCGGCAGCGGTCGATGGCATCCTCGATGATCTTGTCTACGCTCAAGACCTCTAGGTCCGGCAGCGATTCCGCCCCCTGCAGCTTCGACAGGCTGATCAGCTCGGTGATCATCTGGTTCATTCGCCTTACCTCGACGATCAGCTTGGAGCCGAAGTACTCCACCGCTTCCTCGTCATCGCGCACGGACATCAGAGTCTCTACCAGCAGAGAGATCGCTCCGACCGGGGTCTTCAGTTCGTGGGAGACATTGGCCACGAAGTCACGGCGTGCTGATTCCATGCGCACCGTTTCGGAATCGTCGGCGGCGTACACCACGGCGAAGCGGTCATCCGCCAGCGACAGCGGTTTCACCTGGCCGGCCACCGCTATAACTGGCCTATTACTGCGCCGGGGCGGGGGGAGAAAGTTCAGTTGCCGTGGTTCCTGGTCGGCGAATACTCGTTCGACCATCTTCCACGCCTCGGAGTTCAAGTTCCGTTCATGCACCAGCCCGAGTTCGTGGGCGCGGGGGTTGGAAAGCACGACGTTGCGTTTGCGGTCCACCACTGCGACCGCATCGGGCGCGGATTGGATGGTGAAGTGCAGAACCTGGGCGACCGTAGACACACGATTGCCCTCGAGTTCCTTTTGGGTTCGGGTGTTACGCTGCGCCTTCACTCGCTTGCGGTACGCCCACATGCCGAATGCGCCCAGCGCAACGCCGACGATCAGCCCCAAAAGGATCCCGAGGGCAACTCCAGAGGTCAAGAATCGACCCGGCTCTACTTAGCCTGGCCCTGCGCGGCGACGGCTGCGGCACCAGCGGCAGCTGCCTCCGGATCCAGGTAGTCGCCGCCCTGGTTCAGAACCTTGCCGTCCGCGTCGATGCGGTACACCAGCGGGATGCCGGTTGGGATGTTCAGACCCGCGATGTCCTCGTCGGAGATCTGATCCAGGTGCTTCACCAGCGCACGCAGGGAGTTGCCGTGGGCTGCAACCAGCACGGTCTCGCCGTTCTTCACGCGCGGCTCGATCTCTTCCTCGTAGTAAGGAATGAAGCGCTTGACAACGTCCAGCAAGCACTCGGTGGCCGGAACCTCGGGCAGATCCGCATAGCGCGGGTCGTTGGTCTGCGCGTACTCGTTGTCAGCGTCGATGGCCGGCGGCGGGGTGTCGTAGGAACGGCGCCATGCCATGAACTGCTCTTCGCCGTACTTGTCCTTGGTCTCTGCCTTGTTCAGGCCCTGCAGCGCACCGTAGTGGCGTTCGTTCAGGCGCCAGTCGCGCACGACGGGGATCCAGTGGCGGTCCGCCGCATCCAGGGCGATGTTAGCGGTGGTGATGGCGCGGCGCAGCAGGGAGGTGTACAGGATGGTCGGCTCCAGACCGGCCTCCTTGATCATCGCGCCGCCGCGAACTGCCTCCTCGCGGCCCTTCTCGGTCAGTCGCACGTCGACCCAGCCGGTGAACTGGTTGGAGGCGTTCCATTCACTCTGGCCGTGACGCAGCAGGATCAGATTTCCGTGGGAGTTGTTTTGCTCGCTCATACTCCCAATTCTGCCATGATGTGCGCCCTTGTGCCCCCGTATTCGGCGCTACTGTACTTATTCCTGAGTGTCGTCGTCGCCCTCTAAGTCCGGGATGCTCGGGCTCTTTGCTTCGGACGCCAACTTGGAGCCCGGTGGTGGCGCCAGCAACTGCACCTCCTGTTCCGACGGCTTGAGGTGCGCGAAGGCCGCGAGGTTCATCGTAGGTTCGCCACGCGACAGGCGCCATGCCCACTCGTGGCGGATAGAAGAAGCAAAGCCGCGTTCCAAAATGCGGTTGAAGTCGGCGTCGGCCCTCTCCAGCACCTGTCCGAGTATGCGCTGAATGTCCTCACTGCTGGTGCTATCCGAAAACTGGCCGACTAGATAAATGTCGTTGTTGCGATCCAGCGTGTAGTGCACCCCGAAGCTGCGGCGGTTGGCGTGTAGCAGCAGCTTGTAGACCTCTTCCTGAGCCTCCTCAACTGCGCGGCAGACGAAGGCCTCTACGCGGAACATGCCGTCCTGCGGGATGAAAAGACAGTTCGTTTTCAGTCGCTTCTCCCCCGGCAGCACAACCACGACGGTGCCGTCGTCTCCGGCTGGCCCCTCAGGGAGGGTGTACTCGACTTCCGCTTCGTCCAGAAGCTCACAAATCCTTGCGCGATCCATAAGCCCCAAACTACATTTCCCACAGCGCCCGCGCAGTCACCTTGGCATTCAGCGACCATCCCCTTTGCCCCGCACCACGCGCCAACTAACCCGCACCGTATAGCAGCTATCCCGCGGGCTGGCGCTCCCCTCGGTGACCAGCGGGCGGCAGCTCTTCATACAACTTGTACAGAGCTTCCGCGGAAGCCTGCCAGGAGAACTTAGCGGCGTGGTTGGGAGCATATTCCCCCATCGCGATGCGCAGATCGTCGTCCAACACCAGCTTGCCCAGCGCATCGGCCCACGCATCCGTGTCGTGGCCATCCACCAGCAGGCCGGACTTCTCGTCCTCCACCGCGATCGGCAGGCCACCAGTGCGCGTAGCCACGACAGGCGTGCCACACGCCTGCGCCTCTAGCGCCACCAGCCCGAAAGACTCGTTGTAGCTGGGCACCGCCACAATGTCCGCGGCTTGGTACACACCCACCAGCTCCTCGGGTGGGCGCGGGGCTAGGAAGCGCACGCAGCGGCTAATCCCCAACTCTTCGGCCAGCAGCTGCAACCGCTCCAGCTCGTTGCCACCCGCGCCGGAAGATCCGCCGCAGATAACCACGGCCAACTGTTGCTGTGGGTGGCGGCGCCGCAATTCCGCCACGGCTCGCAGCAGCACCTGTGGCCCCTTCAACCTCTGCAACCGGCCGACAAACCCAATGACCTTCGCGCGGAAGGGAATGCCCAGCTCGCGGCGGGAACGCTCGGTCGCGCGATCCGATCCAGGCGTGAAGCGGTCGACGTCTGCCCCGGGCGGGACGACTTTGATCGCGCACGTCGTGGCGTCATAACCCTCAATAAGGTCCTGCACCTCCTGGTCGGTATTTACGATCAGCAGGTCCGCATTGTCCACGATCTGCTGTTCGCAGATGCGGCGCGATTCCGGCTCGCGCGAATCCCCCTCTGCCAGGGAATTGTTCTTCACCGCCGCCAGCGTGTGCGCCGTGTGCACCCAGGGGATCTGCCACAGGTCGCGCAGCAGCCACCCGACCTGGCCAGAGAGCCAATAGTGCGAATGAATCAGGTCATAACTCACCCCCTCCTCGCGGCAAAAGGCCAAGATGGACCCCGTAAAAGCCGCCAGTTGCGTGGGCAGCTCCTCCTTCGACAACCCTTCGTACGGCCCAGCCACGCAGTTGATCACCCGCAGGCCCGGCCGGACGTTCACTACCTCGCCCTGCAACGGACGGGTCGCTCGGGTAAATACATCGACGGTGACGCCCATACGTTCCAACTGCTCAGCAGTATTTTTCACGTACACATTCATCCCGCCGGCATCCCCCGTGCCGGGCTGTTCGAGAGGTGAGGTGTGCATGGAGATCATAGCGACGCGCATACTGCCCCAGCTTAGACAGATCGGGGCGGGGCTGGGGGCGCAGGTGGCGTCGATAAAATTTGCTTAATTCCACCAAAGAAAATGAGAAACTTAGCTAGGGTTCCAAAGTAACGTGCATCACGTTTTCAAAGACTGTTTCTAAAGACCAAAGGGATCTAGATGACCGACACCGAACGCCCAGAGGGAACGGCCTGGCAGGACAAGCCCTACCTGAAGTACTACGCGGAATGGACCCCGCACAGCCTGGAGTACACGGACGACACCATGGCTAAGCTTCTCGACCGTACCGTCGCCGCGCACGCCAACGACGACATTCTGGACTTCTTCGGCCAGACCATGACCTACGCAGAATTCCTGAAACAGGTTAAGAGCGTTGCCGCTGGCCTGCGGGAGCTGGGAGTGCGTTCCGGCGACCGCGTGGCAGTTACTCTGCCGAACTGCCCGCAGCACCTGATCACGATCTTCGCCGCCCACAAGCTGGGTGCGACCGTGGCAGAGCACAACCCGCTGTACACCGCCCGCGAGCTGGAGGGCCCCTGCAAGGATCACGCCGCGAAGGTCGCAGTGGTGTGGGACAAGATCGCCCCAATGTTCCAGGAACTGTCGCGCACCACGCCGATCGAGAAGGTCGTGAGCGTGAACATGATCGAGGCCATGCCGCTGGTTAAGCGCCTGGCGCTGAAGCTGCCGATCAAGTCGCTAAAGGAGAAGCGCGAGCAGCTGCACGGCGAGGCCCCGGGCACCATCCCATTCTCCCAGCTGCAGAGCGCCAAGTTCGGTGGCGACGGTGCAGACCTGGAAAACTGCCCGGAGACAAACCAGGACTCCCCTGCTTTCATCCTGTTCACCTCCGGCACGACCGGTAAGCCCAAGGGCGCGCAGCTGACGCACGGCAACGTCATGTCCAACGTTGTCCAGGGTCAGTCCTGGATCAGTGGCATCGGTGAGCGCGGCCAGGAGAAGTTCCTAGCCGCCCTGCCTCTGTTCCACATCTACGGCCTGACGCTGACCGCCGCGCTGGCCGTATCTACCGGTGGCAAGCTGCTACTTCTGCCCAAGCCGGAGATCCCGCTGATCGTGGATCAGCTGAAGCGCGAAACCCCGACCTACATGCCGGGCGTGCCGACCCTGTACGACAAGATCCTGACAGCAGCCGAGGAGCACAACCTGGACCTCAGTGGCATCGCCAATGCGCTGTCCGGCGCAGCACCGCTGCCCGTACACACCACGCTGGAGTGGGAGAAGAAGACCGGCGGCAAGATCGTCGAAGGTTACGGCCTGACCGAATCCGGCCCGATCCTGGTGGCGAACCCTGTCACCCCGGAACGCCGCGCAGGTTACATCGGCATTCCATTCCCCGATACGGAGCTGCGAGTGGCTGACCCGGATGACTTCAGCAAGACCATGCCGGATGGCGAGCCAGGCGAGCTGCTGGCCCGCGGTCGCCAGGTCTTCAAGGGCTACATCAACATCCCGGACGAGGATCAGCCTTTCCACGAGGATTGGTTCTGCACCGGCGACATGGCCGTGATGGAGCCGGATGGGTTCATCAAGATCGTCTCGCGCATCAAGGAAATGATCATCACCGGCGGGTTCAACGTCTACCCGGCGGAAGTGGAAGAGTTCCTGGAAGAGCACGAGCAGATCCAGAAGGCCGGCGTGGTTGGCCTGCCGCAGGATGACGGCTCCGAGGAGGTCGTCGCCGCAGTTGTCCTGGCAGACGGCGTGAACAAGGCAAACTTCAACGAAGAGGCTGTGCGCGAGTGGGCCCGCGAAGGCCTGACCCGCTACAAGGTGCCACGCCGTTTCTTCATCATCGATGAGATGCCGGCCGACCTGATCGGCAAAATCCGGCGCCGCGAGGTGAAGGATCTAGTTCTGACGATGGTTTAGTGGGGGCGTGTGGGCGTCAATAGATAGATAGAAGGTTAAGAAGGGCGGCCGCAACCGCCGAGCCTTCCTTTTAGGCGTGGCCTGTGCGCTCGCGGTGCTTGCACCCGGGCCAGCAGCACGGGCGGCGCTTGCCTTCTTCGAGCTCTTCCCGAGTTCGGCGAATACGCCGGGCTCGGGTTTCGTCTTTCTTGGCGTCCGTGACCCAGCAGATGAACTCGTTACGGCCGAGCGGGGTGAGGCTTTCCCACAGGTCGAGGGTGTGCGCGTCTGCGCCTGCGGGGGCGATGGGCTGCGGCAGCGGGCGGTGCTGGGCGGCTGCGGGCGGCGGGCGGCTGCAGGGCGACCTAGGCCGGCCTACACCGGCCAAATGTCGTTAGATCGGGAATTAGTTAAAGGAAATCCTTTCCACTTACGCAAAAGCCCTGGTCAGAGAGTTGCGAAAATCTGAAAGCGCGTCCACCCGATCACGGAATCCCGTTTTAGCGACATTTAGCCGCTCACGCACTCGAAAACCCGTGCCACGCACTCCAAAAACCGCGCCAGGCAACCCGCCAAAACCGCGCCAAGCAACCCGCCAGCTGGCCGATGCTCCAGGCTCAGCTGGCCGATGCCCAGGTCCAGCTAATCGATGCTTACGCCGACCCAGATCGGTTCCGGCTCCAACACCACTCCGAAGGCTTCGCTCACTCCGGCGCGCACCGCACGCGCCAACTCCACCACATCTTCGCTGGTCGCAGACCCGCGGTTAGTCAACGCAAGAGTGTGCTTCGTGGACAGGGAGGCACGGTCATTGCCCGGAACGTGCCAGCCCTTGGCAAACCCGGCACGCTCGATCAGCCACGCCGCCGAGAATTTAAACTGCGGCTCGCCAACTCCAGCAGCTCCAGCTCCAGCACCGCCAGCAGCACCAGCAGCTCCAGCGCCAGCACCGCCAGCAGCGCCAGCACCGCCACCCTTTACCGGGTACAGCGGCATGGACTCCGCCTCGGCATCTCCGCACTTCTCGCGCACAGCCGCCACGACCGCGTCGCGCGCCTCCTCACCAGTGACAATCGGGTTGGTAAAGAAGGACCCCGCCGACCACGTATCGTGGTCCGCCGCGTCCAGAACCATGCCCTTGCCTGCGCGTAGCTCCAGCACGGCCTGGCGCACATCAGCAGCGGGCCGGCGAATGTCCCCGGCGGCAGCCTCGTCCGCATCCACGCCCAGTCGCCGTGCCAGCTCGCCATAGCGCAGAGGCACACTCAGCCCATCGGTGGTCAGCTGAAACTCCACCGCCGTCACCACTGCCCGCGAGGTGAACTTCAAGTTCGAGTACCGATACCCCAGGTCCAGCGCAGACGGCTCAACCCATTCCAGTTCCCCGCTCGCCCGGTCGAACAGCTGCACGCGCCGCAGCACCTGCGCAACCTCCGCACCGTATGCCCCGACGTTCTGCACCGGCGTAGCACCCACGGACCCGGGAATTCCGCTCAGGCATTCCAGCCCGCCCAGCCCCGCCTCGACGGTCGTGGCCACCAACTGATCCCATTCGACCCCCGCGAATGCCCGCACCACGCCGGTCTCGCGGTCGATCATCACGTCAACTTCGGCCCTCTCGCCTTCGGCGCTCTTTACCTCGGCGCCCTTTTTATCGACGCCACCTTCCCCACCGCCAGCACTCAACAGCACTACGACCAATTGGGATACTTCATCCCCCTCGCCGACCACGAGGTTCGACCCTCCGCCGACGACAAGCAGCGGCTGAGTGTGGGCGTCCAGAAAAGAAACAACCTGGGCGACAGCCTCCGCCGACGAGCACTCCACAACCCCCGCGGGCGCGGCGCCGATGCGCAGGGTGGTCATTTCGGCGAAGGATCGGCTGGTCACGCGGGCGCCGGGGATGGCGACAGGGTCGGCGCCATTGCCACGCAAGCGTTCCAAAAGATGCTGCGCGCGTTCTTCGGACGTGAAATGTGCGTTATTAGTCGTATCAGTCACATCACTAAAGGTAGTCTGTTGGCATGACTACTCACAGCGAGAACACTGCAACGATTAACTTCCCTATTGAAAAGGTCTACGAGGCACTCTCCTCCGCGAACTACTGGGCATACGAGGTCGAGAACATCGGCGACGAGCCGGGCGAGGTAAACTCCTTCACCCCCGAGCCGATCGAGGCCGTTCTGTTTGAACTGCTGCCGAAGTCCGCTCTGCCGGAGGCTGTGCGCGGCATGGTTTCCCAGGACCTGAAGCTCAAGCGCGTGGTCGAGTTCGGCCCGCTGGCAAACGATGCCACCACCGGCAAGGTCAACGCTGAGGTCAAGGGCGCTCCGGTTTCCTTCTCCGCAGACGTCACCCTGACCGGCACCGGCGAGGCCACCGAGCTGAAGGCCGACTGCGCCGTGGACGTGAAGATCCCGATGATGGGCGCCGTCCTGGAGCCGAAGGTTGCCGAGTGGGTAGAGGAGTTCCTGACCCGCGAAGCCGCCCTGATCCAGAAGTGGATCAGCGACAACGCTTAAGCGCCCCCTGACCTAACTCACTCACAACAAAGTATGCTCAGCTGATTCGCGTGGCTGATCACGCCCACAACCTCAAGGCCCGTTCGTGGAACACGGACGGGCCTGTTGGCGTACCTACCCGCGGAACAACTGGCTACAACCGGCTACGGAAATCCGACCGGTGGCTGGTGGCGCAGCCGCGGGTGCAGGCGCAACTGCGGAGTGCTGTGCTCCACGAACACCGCAACCCCGTAGCTGTGGACGTGGGCTATGGTGCCTCCCATACCACCACCTGCGAATGGGCACGCTGGCTGCGCACGGTCGCGCCGACGGTGGAAGTCACCGGCCTGGAGATCGAGCCTTCCCGCGTGCTGCCCGACCGTGAGGGCGTGCATTTTGCCCTCGGCGGTTTCGAACTCGCTGGCTTGCAGTCGGACGTGGTGCGCGCATTCAACGTTCTGCGCCAGTACGACGTGGATCAGGTGCAGGCCGCCTGGGACGTTATGCGCGCTAACCTGCGCCCCGGTGGCGTGATTATTGAGGGCACGTGCGACGAGGTCGGCCGCCGTTCCTGCTGGGTCTTGCTAGACGAGGACGGTCCGCAGTCGCTGACCCTCGCCTGGGATCCGCATGACATTCAGACCCCTTCCGACCTGGCCGAACGCCTGCCGAAGATCCTGATCCACCGGAACACCCCCGGACATCGCATCCACGACGTCCTCGCCGAACTCGACCGTTGCTGGGAGCGCGCCGCACCCCTGGCCGTCTTTGGCCCGCGGGTGCGGTGGCGTTCGGCGAAGCGGGAGTTCTTGGGTTCTCTTGGTGACGCCCACGCTGCCGCGGCGCGGCTCAACCCGCGCCGCCGCTTGGCGGACAACTCAATTACGCTGCCGTGGTCCGTGGTGTGCGAACCTGATTGAACTACCCACATGAGCAAACCTGTGCGTTAGTTGTACGTTGCCTGCGAACAACGGGCAAAAGCTAAGCTACGGGTTGGCATAAACCAAACGATAAGGAACACTGATACGGGTGACTAACCCACAAAACCCTTCCCAGAATCCGAACCCGTTCTCGGGTAATGGCAACGGCGGTGCTCAGCACACCCAGCCGGGTCATTACGGTCAGCAACCGGGTCAGTACGGTCAGCGGCCAGGCCAGGCAGGCCAGCAACCGGGCCAGGCAGGCCAGTACGGTCAGCGGCCGCTGTTCGGCCAGCCAGGTCAGTACGGCCAGGGCATGTACCAGAAGCCGAAGAAGAAGGGCAACCTCGGCCTGAAAATCTTCACCGGCATTGTTTTGGTCATCGTTTTGCTGCTGGTACTCGCCGAATTCGGTCTTCGCTGGTACCTCAAGGATGAGCTCAAGGCTGCACTCAAGGATCAGATCCAGGAATCCGGAGTTTCCTCCTCCGTTGATCCCAAGGTCTCTTTGGGTGCTTCCCCGGTTCTTCTGGGCATGGCGCAGGGCAAGATTCCGCAGATGACCCTTGACGTTCCGTCCACGCTGGATATTTCTTACGAGGATAACGATCAGTCCAAGCCTAAGGTCAGTGGCCAGCCCGCCATGCACATAGACATGCGGGACCTGAAGATGGATGGCGACGATCCCAACAACGCCACTGTCGGCGAGGTCACCCTTCGGACAACGCTCCCCAAGGAAATGCTGAAGGCTCAGGCTGCGGAGAGCGCAGACGACGATAAATCCGGAGGCGCCGAAGATAACCCTCTGGGTGGCATGATGAAGATCTCCGACGTACGCCCGAACCCGGACAAGCAGACCCTCAGCTTCGACATCAGTGGCGGTCTGGCCACCTTCGAGGTCAAGCCCACCGTCCAGGATGGGAAGATGAAGATGGAGATGGACAACGTCTCCCTGTTGGGTTTCCAGCTCCCGGAATCCTTCACTCAGCAGATGGAGTCGCAACTGCAGGATTCCGTACCTGCGGATCCCCAGGGCGGTCTGGAATTCCAGGGCATCAACGTCACTGAGGAAGGTCTCGAGGTCACCATGCACGGCACGGACGTTCGCGTGAACGACCTGGACACCAGCACGGGCAGCAGCACGGGCACCGGCACGGGCAGTGGTGGTTCCAACAGCAACGGTGGCTCCGGTAGCTCCGATAATTCCGGAAACGCAGACGTCACCCGCCCATGGAAGAACGACGGCCCGGTGGGCTCCTCCGCCCTCGCCGCCTAGGCGCCCCTGCACAAGGTGCCCAGCGCTAAGCGCCCAGCACTAAGCGCCCTGTACTAGGCGCCCAGCACCTTCGCGGCAGCGGAAACGCCCAGTCGCGTCGCCCCCGCCTCAATCATTGCCACGGCCGCATCCCAATCCCGGATGCCGCCCGAGGCCTTAATCCCCACCAGGCCTGCTGCAATGCGCTCCTCCTCCCCCATGCCGAAGGGCGCCAGCTTACCCAGCTTCCGCAGTTCGTCGGCCATGATCTCTACAGCCTCCACGCTCGCTCCGCCCGCCGGGTGGAAGCCCGTGGAGGTTTTTACGTAGTCCGCCCCCGCCTGCACACACGCGCGGACAGCAGCACGCAGCTGCTCCTCGTCCAGCAGTGCGGATTCCACAATCACCTTCAACACCAGCGGATGCGGCACGGCCTCCCGCACAGTGATCAGCTCTGCGAGCAGCGCATTCTGATCCTTGGCCAGAGCCGCCGCCACGTCGATCACCACATCAATCTCATCCGCCCCCAACTGGGCGGCATAACGCGCCTCGGTGGCCTTCACCAGGGATGCATGCTTGCCGCTAGGGAACCCTGCGACGGTGGCGATGCGCAGCGTGGCGTCATCACCCAAAGAACCAACAGGCAACATCGACGGCGAGACGCACACCGCGCCGCAACCCAACTCGGTGGCCTCGCGGACCAGGGCGGCCACGTCATCGCGCGTCGCCTCGGGCTTCAGCACCGTCGCGTCGAGGATGGCGGCAACGGCCTCGCGCGACAGCTCAGAACGATCCACGGAACTCACAGAACTCACCAGGAACCACCCGCGTTGCCCAGCACGTCGCGGATCGCGGGACGCACGTCCTGCCAGTAAATGCCGACGATGACGGCCGCGATGATCCACAGCAGCTCAATGGCAACAAAAAAGCTCAAGACGGA
Organism: Corynebacterium macclintockiae; assembly: GCF_027570165.1. Classification (NCBI taxonomy): domain Bacteria; kingdom Bacillati; phylum Actinomycetota; class Actinomycetes; order Mycobacteriales; family Corynebacteriaceae; genus Corynebacterium; species Corynebacterium macclintockiae. Next base: position 101,655 of record NZ_JAKMUV010000003.1, on the reverse strand, counting down.
CAGCGCCACGGCACCACCCATCAGCATCAGCCAATTCTGCTTCTCGCGATCGATCACCATGAAGGCATCGTCGCGGGTAGTAACCAGCTGCACCAGTCCAATAGCCGCCAGCACGAAAATCGCGACTGCCAACGTCAAGCTGATGCCCGAGTAGGCGTAGTACATCGCCTTGAAGACTGCTTCCATGCTCCTTAGCCTAACGCAAAGATCAGCTCAGTCAGGGAGTAAATCGCCAGCCCCGCCAACGCGCCCACGATCGTTCCGTTCACGCGGATGAACTGCAGATCCTTCCCGACCATCAGCTCAATCTTGTCGGAGGCCTCCTGCGCGTCCCACCGCTCGACCGTCTCGCCGATGATGCCGGTGACCTCGCCTGCGTAGTTATCGGCAAGGTAGCTGGCCGCTCCGACGATGCGGCGTTCAAGCTCTTCGCGCAGCTCTGGTTCTTCTTGGACTCGACGCCCATAGTCCTCCACCCATTGCGCTATCCTTCGGCGCAACAGGGAATCTGGGTCGCGGGACCAGGTGGTGAGTGTCGCACGGACGGATTCCCACAGGCGGCCGGGCATTGCCGTGACAGGCCCCGAGGTCATGATGTCGTTCTTGAACCCCTCCACCCGGGCGATCATCTTCTCGTCGTGCTGCAGGTCCTGCGAGAGCTGGTAGATGAACGAGCGCAGTTGGCGGCGGGCATCGTGGTCGGGGTCGCAGCGGACGTCGCCGGTGAATTCCACCAGCTCGCGGTACACGCGGGAGCCTACGAGTTCGCGGACGAAGCGTGGCGCCCAGGATGGGGTGCGCTCGTCGATGAGTCGAACCACGAAGTCCTCGGAGGTGCGGGCCTTGTCGTCCATCCAGATGACAATTGCCTCGACGGCGGGTTCCGTGCGGCCTTCCTGGATGAGCTGTTCCAGGCCGCGGCCTAGCGGCGGTCCCCAGGTGGGTTCGCTGAGCTTGTCGATGACGAGGGCGCGGAGGACGTGTTCGGCTTCCTCGGGGTTGATGCCATTGACGGTGAGGTCGATGACCTTGCCGACTTCCTGCGAGACTCGGTGGGCGCCGCCGCCGTCGACTACCCAGTCACTGGCGCGCTCCGGGATGCGTGCCTTGCGGAGTTTGTCGCTGATGAGGGCGGCGTTGAGGAAGTTTTCGCCCACGAACTCGCTGAGCGCGTGGCCGACCTGGTCCTTCTTCCGCTTGATGATGGCCGTGTGCGGGATAGGGATATGCAGCGGATGGCGGAACAGGGCAGTGACAGCGAACCAGTCGGCCAGGGCGCCGACCATGCCGGCCTCGCTGGCTGCACGGACGTAGCCGATCCACGCGCCCGGGTTGCCCTGGTATTCGAGCCAACGCATGGTCACGTAGATGAGGGTGGCAATGGCCAGCAGGCCGGTGGCGATGGTCTTGTGCTTTCTTAACTCGGCTCGGCGAGCAGCTTCGGTGGCGGGATCTGGCCCGGGCACTTGGGATAGTGATGCGTCAGAAGCAGTCATTGTTCAATTATGGCACCACTTGGGGCGTCAATAAGGGCTCCGCAGGCACCACAGGCACCACAAGCGCCACAGCTTCACCTAGCGGGCGCCGCAACAGCGCCACAGCTTCACCTGCATGGGGTGCAGCATCACCGCAATTGCCACAGTTGCAGCTGGGATTCCGTTCTGCGCATCCTGCAGGAGCTTCGGGCCGGAGAAATGTCGCTAGAGCGAGAGTTTGCGGGTCAGCAGGTGTGCAAATGTCGTTAGAACGGGAATTGGCTAATGCTAATAGTTTTCATGTGGGCAAACATACTGGTCAGAGCGTTGCGAAAATTTCCAGGCCAAAATCCGCAGTCACAGATTCCCGTTCTAGCGACATTGGCGCGACATTGGGACGGCATGGGGTGGCATTGGGTGTCATTGGGGGACATAGGACGATGCTGGGTGGCATTGAGCACCGCCAGAGCCAGTGAGAACCACGAGCCGGCCCGAGTATAGGCAGTTAGGAAGCCGCGCAGGCAAAGCAAAACCGCGCCACCAGAAGTGGTGGCGCGGTTTATGCAGATGGAGGTGCTATCTGGCCAAAGGCTAAGTACTAGCCAAAGCCATCAGCTAGCAAAAGCTAGCAGCTAAGCGCTAGCCGAAGCTAGCAACTAGATGATGCGACCGGAACGGCCCTTGTAGTCGCGGTAGTTCTTGCGACCTGCGTGAATGCACGCAGAGCCCGCAACAACAGAAACCACGGAAATTACTACACCGGTGATCAGGTACATCATGGCCTTGTCCTGAGTACCGGACATGTTGGTAGCCAGACCGAACACGATGGTGCCCAGACCCGGCATCAGCAGCAGCCAGAAGCCCATGCCGATCCAAGTGAGGGAGCGCTGCAGCGAAGAGTGCGGCGCATCAAAGCTGGACGGCTGGTAGCCATCAACGTAGTAACGCTCCATGTGCAGGTTCTCACTGAGTGCCATGGTTCTCTCCTACTTTCTGAAACTTGTCTTGGAGTTGATCTTAGTCATCCTTGCCGCGGAAAGCGGCACGGGTGCGTTCCTTTGTGATAGCTGCCACAGCCGTCAGCGGGATACCCGCCGGGCAAACGTCGGCACACTCGCCGTACAGCGAGCAAGGACCGAAGGTACCCTCGACCTCGTCAACCATGTTGCGAGCGCGCTTGCCGCGCTCCTCGCGTCCCAGCGGAGACAGCGTCAGGTGAACCAGCTTCGCACCGGTGAACAGGTGGGCTGCACCATTCGGGCAAGCAGCAACACATGCACCACAGCCGATGCAGGCTGCGTGGTCCAGAGCCTTCTCCGCGTCGGAGTGGTTGACCAGCAGAGAGTCGGCATCCGGGGCGGTGCCGGCCATGACGGACACGAAGCCGCCCTTTTCCATCACGCGATCCAGTGCGGAACGGTCGACGACCATGTCTTTGATCACCGGGTACGCAGCAGAGCGCAGCGGCTCCAGCTTGATGGTGTCGCCGTCGTTGAAGGACAGCAGTCGCTGCTGGCAGGCCGGCTTGTTCTTGTCCGGACCGTGCGGGCGGTCGTTGACCATCAGGCCACAGGTACCGCAGATGCCCTCGCGGCAGTCGGAAGCGAAGGCGAAGGGCTCCTTGCCCGCTTCAACGTACTTGTTGTTTACGTGGTCGAGCAGCTCCAGGATGGACATCTGCTCTGCAGCGTCGTCAACGTCAACAGACTCGAAGTGGCCTTCGGCATTCGGGCCCGCCTGACGCCAGATTTCAAGATGCAGTTTCATTACTTGTAATTCCTTGTCATCAGCGGGATACGGTCGAAGTACAGGGGCTCGGAGTGGCGGATGAACTTGTTCTCGCCATTCGGCTCCCAGGCGGAGACGAAGCACCAGTTGTCATCGTCACGCTCTGCCTCGCCGTCTTCGGACAGGTGGTCATCGCGGTAGTGGGCACCACAGGACTCGTCGCGGTCCAGAGCGTCCACGCACATCAGCTCGCCCAGATCCAGGTAGTCGGCAACGCGGGTTGCGTACTCCAGGGTCTGGTTCATCTCCTCGGTACCGCCCGGGATGTGGACGTTGGCCCAGAAGTCCTTGCGCAGTGCGCGGATCTTCTCGATGCCGTCCTTCATGTCCTTCACATTGCGGGACACGCCGCAGGAGAAGTACAGGATCTCGCCCAGCTGGCGGTGGTAGTACTCCGGACCGTGCGGGTTGTCGCCTTTGATGGTGGTCAGACGCTCGATGCGATCCTTTGCACGCTGCAGAGCCTCCTGCGCAGCCGGGGAATCGGCGGCCGGGATTTCCTCACCCAGGTGCGGCGCCAGGTAGTTCGGGATGGTGAACGGCAAGGTGAACCAGCCCTCCACGGAGGAGGACAGCAGGGAGTTAGCACCCAGGCGGTTCGCGCCGTGGTACATCCAGGAGGACTCACCGGAGCAGAACAGACCGTCGATGGACGTCATCTCGTTGAAGTCGGTCCACAGGCCACCCATGGTGTAGTGGCAGGTCGGGGCGATGCGCATCGGGGTCTCGTAGGCGGACTCGCCGATGGCCTCTTCGTACATCTGAATCAGGTTCGAGTAGCGCTCGCGGATCGTGTCCTTGCCCAGGCGCTGGATAGCGTCGCCCAGATCCAGGTACACGGAGTTCTTCATCGGACCCACGCCGTAGCCAGCGTTGATCTGCTGAGCGTTGGCACGGGAAGCAATGTCACGCGGAACCAGGTTGCCGAAGGCCGGGTAGCGGCGCTCCAAGAAGTAGTCGCGCTCGTCCTCCGGGATGTCGTTCGGCTTGCGGTCGTCGCCCTTCTTCTTCGGAGTCCAGATGCGGCCGTCGTTACGCAGCGACTCGGACATCAGGATCGTCTTGGACTGCCAGGTAGAGTTCACCGGCAGGCCCGTCGGGTGGAACTGCACGAAGGACGGGGACGCCATGTAGGCGCCCAGCTCGTAGGCGCGCATGATGGCCGAGGCGTTGGAGTTCTTGGCCAGCGTGGACATGTGATACACGTTGCCGTAACCGCCGGTGGCCAGCACGGTTGCGTGGCCGGTGTGAGCCTTCAGCTCGCCGGTCAGCAGATTGCGCATGATCACACCTTCACAGCGGCCGTCCTTGACGATCAGGTCAACGAGGTCGTTGTGGGTGAAGATCTCCACGTGGCCAGCGCCGATCTGACGGTACAGCGCGGAGGTGGTGGCCAGCTGCAGCTGCTGACCCGTTTGGCCACGGGTGTAGTACGTACGGGAGACCTGAACGCCACCGAAGGAACGGGTTGCCAGGGTGCCGCCGTACTCGCGGGAGAACGGTGCGCCAACAGCGTTCATGTGGTCGATGACCTTCGGGGACTCCATAGCCAGTCGCCAGCAGTCGTTCTCGCGGCAGCGGTAGTCGCCACCCTTAACGGTGTCCTTGGCGTGCAGGTAGGTGGAGTCGTTATCCAGCTTCTTACCGCGGGAGGAGTTCACACCGCCCTGCGCAGCGATGGAGTGCGCACGGCGCGGGGAGTCGTGGTAGGTGAACACCTTCACGTCGTAGCCCAGCTCGCCCAGTGCGGCAGCTGCGGCGCCACCGGCCAGGCCGGTACCGACAATGAGGATGCGGAACTTGTTGCGGTTCAGCGGAGACACCATGCCAAAGTGCTCCTTGGCGTACTGCCACTGCTTGTCCTGGCTCACCACGTGGGGTGCGTTGTCCTTCAGGACCTTACCGACGGTCACGCCCTCGACGACGGATTCCGGAGCCGTGAAAGCGGCGACGGCCTTGTCGTAGTCGAAGTCCGCGGTCTGATTGTGCGGGTGGTTAGTTACTTCGCTCATTTAACTCTCTTCTCCTTGAAACCAGACTCGCCGTTAATGCCCAACCGGGACGAAGGAGGCCTGATCAACCAGCCCAAACATCACAGCCAGCGGGATGGAGATGTTGCCGATCATCACGATCGCAGGCAGCAGGTAGGCGATCCACAGCATGACCTTGCGGGTGCGGTGGCCGGTGATGCCCAGGTCCGAGGTGGCAGTCCAGATGCCGTGGGACAGGTGCATGAACAGGATCAGCATCGCCAGGATGTAGAAGATGGCCACAGCCGGGCGCTCGAAGGATGCGACCAGGTTCTGGAAGGCAGCGTGTGCGCCATCAACCGGACCCTGGAAGTCGTCGGAGGCGACGGGCTTTACACCCATCGTCAGGTCCAGGATGTGGAAGATAATGAACAGCAGCAGCACGATGCCGGTGACGATCATGCTGCGGGCGGTAAAGGTGTTCCAGCTGCTGACCATGCCCTTGCGGCGGTAACGGCCACGGGACTGGTGAGCACGACCGGTCAACGCGAATGCGCACCACACGTGCAGGATCAGGGAAACCAGCAGCACGATGCGAGCAACCCACAGGAAGGACTCGTGCGGCAGCAGCGGGTAGCCGAATTCACGCAGGAAGTCGGCGTAGGTGTTGAAGGATTCGGCCCCCATGTAAACCTTCAGGTTTCCAACCATGTGAACCAGGACGAACAGCGCGAAGATGATGCCCGTGATGGCCATCGTCAGCTTCATCGCCCACGAAGGGAAGCCTGGCTTCTCGCGCAGGCTCGAAGTTCTCAGTTTTCCGTGAGCGATTGCCTCACGGTCGTCATATTTAACAGTCATGGCACCTCCAGTGTCATAGACACTGTATGTGCTAAAGCCCCCCTCGGACTACTTGTGTACCTGCATGTTCCCGGTTCTACACCCCGTTATGGGGTACACCATTTCCGCAATACAAACCTTGCAAAAATACAGCTAACGGTACAGCCGTACTGTTAAATATGTGATGAGAGGCCGTCAACCCTCGGCGTCACACTGGTCACACGGTTTTCGCGGTACCCTTTGTCGCTTTCTTATTGACGCCACACTCCCCACCCCTGCCGCTCGCTACCCACCTCGCAGGGGTTACGGGGGTAACGACACACGCTGGCGGTGGGCGTCAATAAAGATATATTTTTATAGCTTCACTCGGTGGTCCGGAGCGACGGGCGACACATCGCCATCTTCACCGTCGGCGCGATGCTCGCTGAGCAGCGTCGGCCCCTTTACAATGACGGGCTCGCGGCCGACAACGACCTCCTCGCCCATGACCCAGATCGGGCCGACCTTGCGGTCGCCCTCCTCCAGCACCAGCTCGACCTCGCCGGGGCGGACCTCCACGCGCAGGCGCTCGCCGTACAGGGTGATGTGGTAGGTCAGGGACTCCCACTCGTCCGGAAGGCGCGGGTCGATGGTGAACTGCCCATAGAAATCGCGGAAGCCACCGAAGCCGTTGGTCAGCGCCGTCCACGCGCCGCCACACGAGGCGATGTGCACGCCATCCGAGGCGTTGTGGTGCAGGTCGCCCATGTCCACGAACAGGCCGCGGTAAAAGAACTCCTCGGCCTTCTCCTTATAGCCGAGCTCCGCGGCGATGATGGACTGCACGACGGCCGAGAGGGTGGAATCGCCCGTGGTCAGAATGTCGTAGTAGTTGTAGTCCGCGCGCTTGACCTCGGTGGAGAAGCGCTGCCCCTGCAGGAATAGCGCCAGCACCACGTCGGCCTGCTTCAAGATCTGGTAGCGGTAAATCGTCAGCGGGTGGTAGTGCAGCAGCAACGGGCGCTTCGGTCCGACCTCCGGGTCGTCCAGGTCCCAGATGCGACGGTGTAGGAACTGGTCGTCCTGCGGGTTGACCTTCAGCTCCTCGTTGTAGGGGATGTACATGCAGTCGGCAGCCTTGCGCCACAGATCGACCTCGGCCTCCGTGACGTGCTTCAGGTGCTGCAAGTTGCGGTATTCCTCCGGGCGCTCTTCCTCCATTTGGCGCACCACGGCCGCCGCGACCTCCAGGTTGTACTGGGCCATGACGTTTGTGTACAGGTTGTTGTTCACCACGGTCGTGTACTCGTCCGGGCCGGTCACGGAGTGGATCTCGAACTTGTCCTGATTGCTGTTGAAGAAGCCGATGGACATCCAGAACCGCGCGGTCTCCACCAGCAGGCTGATGCCCTGCTGTAGCAGGAACTCCGTGTCGCCGGTCGCGTAGACGTACTTCATCAGCGAAAACGCAATGTCGGCATCGATGTGGTACTGCGCCGTACCCGCCGCGTAGTAGGCCGAGGATTCCTGACCGTTGATCGTGCGCCATGGGAACAGGGCGCCGTCGTGCGAAAGCTCCAGCGCACGCTGCTTGGCCGCGGGCAACATGTCGTAGCGGAAGCGCAGGGCGTTCCGAGCCAGGTTGGGGTTGGTGTAGCACAGGAACGGCATCACATAGATTTCCGTGTCCCAGAAGTAGTGTCCGCCGTAGCCGGAGCCGGTCATGCCCTTTGCCGGTACGCCGTTGGTCTCCGCGCGGGCGGAGGCCTGGATCAGCTGGAAGATATTCCAGCGCACCGCCTGCTGCAGCGCGGGCTGGCCGGCGATGCGCACGTCGGAGCGCTCCCAGAAGCGGGCCAGCCACTCGGCCTGGTTATCCATCAGGTTGCTAAAGCCCACCTGCTTCGCGCGGTTGATGGTGCGCGCGCAACGGAATGCGAGCTCCTGCGGGGCGACGTGGCGGGAGGAGTGGTACGCCGTGAACTTCTCCAGGCGCATCTTCATTCCCTTCTTGCCGTTCAGGTGGTACGTCACGCGGGCGACGTCCTCTTCCACCTCCGTGGAGACCTCCACGCCGGTGTCCACGCCCGTGTCCGTCTCATCCGAGGGGTTGTCGATGTCCAAGATGTGGTCCATGGAGACTGTCACGGTCATGCCCGAGTGGTTGATCTGGTAGCCCAGCGTTGCACGTTCCGGCTCGGTGCTGGACTGGTACTTCGGGATGAACACGCGGTCCTGGAACTGCTCGCCCTTGCGCGGGTCGAAGCCTTCCTCGCCCGCCACGCGGGCGTTGTTATCTGGGAACTCGCCCTGGCCGTCCTCGCGGTTCAAAAGCTGGGAGGAGACCACGACGGCGGCCGGCGCATCCAGCAGCTCGACTTCCAGGGACTGCAGCGCCAGATGGCGCTCCTGGAAACTCACCATGCGCTCGGAGGTCACGCGCACGTGCTTGCCGCCCGGAGTGCGCCAGACCAGGCTGCGACGAAGCACGCCCTCGCGGAAGTCCAGGCTGCGGTTGTATTCCATGACCTCCGCGTTGCCCAGACGCAACGGCTCGTCGTCGATGTACAGTCGCATAGCCTTCGCATCCGGTACCGAGACGATACTCTGCCCCGTGCGCGCCAAGCCGTAGGCATCCTCCGCGTGCTCGATGTCCCAGGTTTCGTGCACGCCGTTGATGAACGTGCCGTGAGTGTGGGAATCGCGCCCTTCCTCTGGGTTTCCGCGCAGCCCCAGGTAGCCGTTGGACAGCGCGAACAGGGTCTCGGATACTCCCAGGTCCATGGAGTTCGGGCGGGTTTCAATCAGAGCCCATTCGTCAACCGGGTTGTTGTCGCGATCCACCGACTCTAGCGGATTCACCGCACTGTGTTTCATGTCCGCGCGGAAGCCCTCCGCGCGCAAGTCGCCGCCGTCGATAGGGCGCTTAAAGCCGGTCTCTGCGCCTTCGCGCCGAGTAGCAAGGTAATCCTTTAGACGCTGGTCAGCAGGGGTGCGCTTGGTCTTTCTTTGGGCGTTGATTCCCATAGTGTTTCCGGTCTCCCCGAGTCGTTCTGTGCTTATTGTCAGCTGTTCGTTCGTCTAAAAATCCTGCGGCCAGCCTCCTGGCCGCACGCTCTAACCCAGCAGGTCCGCCAGGTCATCGACCACGATGTCCGCGCCGTGCTCATGCAGCGCCTCCGCCCCGGCCCCGCGATCCACGCCGATGACCAGCCCAAACTTTCCGGCCTTACCGCTGGCCACGCCACTGGTGGCATCCTCCACCACCACAGCATTCTCCGCACTGGCGCCGAGCTGCTGCGCGCCATACAGGTACGTATCTGGTGCGGGCTTACCCGGCAGATTCTTTTCGGACGCCACCTTCCCATCGACTACAACCTCAAACCGATCGAGCAGCCCCGCCGCCTTGAGCACCGGGCGGGCGTTCTTCGAGGAGGAGACGATAGCGATCTGCGGCGACTTCTCCGCCGCTGCGGCGCGGTCCCGGATGGCATCCAGCAACTGCACGGAGCCCTCGTAGGCCTGCACGCCTTCCTCCACCAACTTCAGGAAGTCCTCGTTCTTGCGAGCCCCCAGGCCGTGGATCGTGTCCTGATCAGCCCGATCGTCCGCGTTGCCCTCTGGAACCTCAATGTCACGGCTGGCCAGCAGAGCGGCCACGCCCTCGTCGCGACGGCGGCCGTCCAGGTAGTCGAAGTAATCCTGTTCGGTGTAGGGCTCGGCACCCTTGGCCTCCAGGAAAGCACTGAACATCCGCGCCCACGCCTGGCGGTGGAGCTCTGCGGTCGGGGTGATCACACCGTCGAGGTCGAAAAGTACGGCGTCAAAATCAAAGAAAGATCGGGCAGGCGGGGTGCCAAAGGTGGTGACGGACAAAGTCGGGCTCCTTCCGGGGGCGACTTGGTGCATGTGCGTTCGTACGTGCGTGATCGTGTGTCCACCAGTCTAACCAGGGGTCGAACAACTGTCCGTGCAAGGAAGTTGCGCGGAAGTGAGCATAGGAAAACCGCCGGGTGAGGCGGGCTCACACCGGCGGTTAGATCCTCAACGCTTTAGACAGCGTTAGCTTCGCGCGAGGCTTTAGGCGATGCCGTTTTTAGCCTTGAACTCCAAACGACGGGCGTGCAGAATCGGCTCAGTATAACCAGCCGGCTGCTCCAGACCCTTAAACACCAAATCCTTCGCAGCCTGGAAAGCCACAGACTCATCAAAGTTCGGCGCCATGTTCCGGTAGTTCGCATCACCAGCGTTCTGCTCATCCACCTTCGCAGCCATACGCTGCAAAGACTCCAGAACCTGCTCCTCGTTCACCACACCGTGCTTCAACCAGTTAGCCAGGTGCTGGGAGTTAATACGGCAGGTAGCACGATCCTCCATCAGATCAATGTCGTGAATATCCGGGATCTTGGAGCAACCAACACCCTGCTCCACCCAGCGGACCACATAGCCCAGAATGGACTGGGAGTTGTTGTCAATCTCCTCGGCGATCTCCTCAGCAGACCAGTCAGCAGACTCCGCCACCGGGATGGTCAGAATGTCACCCAGCGTCTCACGACGACCCTCGGTGCGCAGCTTGTCCTGTACCTCGAACACATCCACCTCGTGGTAGTGAGTTGCGTGCAGCGTCGCACCCGTCGGGGACGGAACCCACGCAGTAGACGCGCCCTCCTTCGGCTGGCCAATCTTCTGCGCCAGCATGTCAGCCATCAACTCGGTCTTGGCCCACATACCCTTACCGATCTGCGCCTTACCCGGCAGACCGTGGGCTAGGCCAGCATCCACGTTGTTGTCCTCGTAAGCCAGCTTCCACGGCGCGGTCTGCAGCTCCGCCTTACGCACCATCGGACCAGCCAGCATAGAGGTGTGGATCTCATCACCAGTGCGATCCAGGAAGCCAGTGTTAATAAACGCCAGACGCTCCTTAACCTGCGCAATGCAGGCATCCAAGTTAGCGGTGGTACGACGCTCCTCGTCCATCACACCAACCTTCAGGGTGAAACGCTCCAGCCCCAGCAGATCCTCCACAGCACCAAACAGATCGTTTGTGAACGCAACCTCCTCCGGGCCGTGCTGCTTCGGCTTCACAATGTAGATCGAACCATTACGGGAGTTACGACGCGGGTTGTTCTCATCCAGACCCGGGATCGCAGCAGCCGAAGTAATAACGGCATCCATGATGCCCTCGAAAATCTCCTCACCGTTCTGGTCCAGGATCGCCGGGTTCTGCATCAGGTGGCCAACATTACGCACGAACAGCAGAGAACGACCGTGCAGACGCAGCTCCTCACCATCACGGGAGGTAAACACACGATCCTCGTTGAGCTTACGGGTGAAGGTTCGCCCCGACTTGGTAATAGTTTTTGTCAGATTACCAACATTCAGACCAAGCCAGTTGCGATAACCCAGAGTTTTATCCTCTGCATCCACAGCTGCCACTGAGTCTTCAAAATCGATAATTGTCGTCACCGCGGATTCGAGGTTCAGGTCCTTCACACCGGCCTTGTCGGTCTTGCCGATCGGGGACTCCGGGTCGATCTGGATGTCGATGTGCAGGCCGTTGTTGTACAGCAGGATGTCGGTCGGGTTGGCCTTGTCGCCGCCGAAGCCTGCGTAGACCTCCGGGTTGCGCAGGTGCACGTCGTTGCCGTCGATGGTGGCGGTCAGCTGGCCGGACTCGACGGCGTACTTGGTGACGTCCTTGTGGGAGCCGGACTCCAGCGGCACAACGCGGTCCAGGAACTCGCGACCCCACTCGATGACCTTGTCACCGCGAACCTTGTTGTAACCAGTGCCCTTCTCCTGGCCGTTTTCCTCAGAGATAGCGTCGGTGCCGTACAGCGCGTCGTACAGGGAACCCCAGCGGGCATTCGCCGCGTTCAGCGCGAAGCGGGCGTTCAACGCCGAAATAACCAGCTGCGGGCCGGCGGTCTCTGCGATCTCGCTATCGATGTTCTGGGTGGTGATCTCGAAATCGCCCGGTTCGTCGACCAGGTAGCCGATCTCCTTCAGGAAGGCCTTGTACTCCTCTGGATCCTGAGCGCCCTTGTGGTCGGCGTACCAGGCGTCCATCTTCTTCTGCAGCTCGTCGCGAGTGTTCAGCAGTTCACGGTTACGCGGGGTGTACTCCTCGACGATCTTGCCGAAGCCATCCCAGAACTTCTCCTGCTCCTCGGCGGAATCCTTGCCAATGACAGGAAGTACCTCGGTGTTAACGAAATCGTAGAGAGTCTTGGCAACCTGAAGGCCGCCAGCGGTTACGCGCTCGGCACCTTGAGAAATAGTAGAACCAGAAATCATTGTAAAATACTCCTTTTCAAAACACATCTAGTAGGATCGGCGCATACCGAGAATATTGTTGGCTACATAATTCAGAATCATTTCCTCACTGACAGGTGCCGTTCGAAACAAACGGGCCGGCCAAAATAATTCTGAGACGCGATAGTCCTTCGCAAATCCATTGCCACCATGGGTCTGGATCGCCCGATCAACACTCTTTACCGCAGCCCTAGCTGCAGCAAATTTGGAGTAATTCGCGCTAGCGCCACAGTCTCCGCCAGAATCGAAATCTGAAGCCGCACGAAAAGTCATGTTCCGAGCCAACTCAATATCTATTTTGACCTCTGCGAGTGGATGCGAAATGGCCTGATGGGTGGATATAGGAGCACCCCAAACCTCGCGAGACTCTGCGTAGGCAACAGCTAAATCAAGCGCACGAAGGGCAATGCCGTTACAAAAAGAAGCCATAAGGATGCGTTCCGGGTTGAGGCCATAGAACAGTGCTTTCAAACCCGAATGAACACCACCAATTACACTCGATTGATCCACTTCGACTCGATCAAAATTGAGCAGCCACTGACTATCGTCGCTAAATTTCTCAGTTTCAATCTTGGACATTGTTAAACCTTCGGCGCCACAAGGCACCAGACAACACCCGAGTTTCGGATCTTCGCCATCTTGCATTATTTTTGTCACAACGAGGATCATATGAGCTTCATCGACTCCGGAAATGAAGCACTTAGTTCCAGACAGACTATACTTTCCATCACTCAAAGGCGTTAATGAAGTATTCGTCCGATGAGTGTTACTTCCTGCATTCGGTTCCGTAATAGCAAAAGCACATTTGAGGTCACCAGTGGCAATTTTTGGCAGGAGTTCCTCTTTTTGATCAATACTTCCGCCATGAAGAAGGATGGATCCCACTATCCCCGGCGACATCACTAGCAGGACAGGCAAGTGAGCCTGTCGAGCAAGCTCTTCTGCGACGACGCTAAGGGCGAATAAGCCTTGACCGCCACCTCCATACTTGCAAGGAAGTCCGACACCAATTAGTCCGTGATGGCCCAGCTCACCCCATAAATCGTGCTGACCAAGCCCATCGCAGTCAGAGCTTTGATCAAACGCATTCCCCTGCCTTGCGACGATATCCCTGACCAGAGCGCGAAGCTCATTTTCAAGCTTGTATGGCACCTATCTCACCCTCTACTAATGTTCTGCCCGCGGAGCGTCCCACGGGCAACCAATATGTCCCCATCAAAGACCTCAACCGACCAAACCTGCGTTCGTCTCCCCTGATGTAGAGGACGACCGATAGCGGTCAACCCACCTTCCCGCACGCTTCGGAAAAAGTCGGTGGTGTTAGCAATCCCAACGAAAGCGCACTCCTGACTATTTTCTAGAACCCAGGCTGTTGCGCCGGCTGAAGCAACTGATTCGACAATGGAGCAGAGAACTCCTCCGTGGACAATCCCCGCTGGCTGCAATAGTGTCGAATCAATAGTTACCTCTGCGCGGACTTCATCTTGCTGAACCGAGGAATAGTCCAGGTTTATATTTGAATCGAACCCGTTTTCCACACTCGCTTCAAGTAAAGCTTTAAGTTTATCCTGCTGCCCCACTTTATACAACCTCCCGTATAAAACACTCGTTTAGTTGCGACGCAGTTCAGTTAACAGCTGATTGACTCTAGAGACCTTTAGATCCCTATCGCCACCAAACTCTTGCTTGAATAAGTCGCCTGCCCGGCGAGAAAACTGCTGCGATTTTTCTGCGGAGGGTTTTCTACCCTTTTCGTAACGCTCTAATGAGTTTTTCGCTGATATATAATCGTTTGCTTGATTCAAAGCCTTCGACAACTCGATAGCATCAACCAAAGACTGGTTGGCGCCTTGACCTAGGTAGGGCAACATGGCATGAGCGGCATCACCTATCAGCACTGAACCTTCCCTATGCCAGGTGGACAAAGGATTTAGGTCCGCCAGTTTCCAACTGAATGCATCTACTGAACGGGCAATGAGGTCCTGCAATCTCGTATCCCAACCGTGAAACTCTTTTGCCAGCCACTTCAAATCAACTGGCTGTGACCAAGATGAACTTGCGGTGTTTCCGCCAGTCAGATAGAAGGCTAAGTTTAGTTTCGTCCCGCCCTTAACGGGATATGCAAGCACAACTTTCCCCCTCCCCATCCAGGCTTGGAAATTTTGATACTTTTGGTCATTTTCCGTTCTAGGAACGATTGTTCTCACTGCGATACCGTTGCCATTAGTGAGGCTTCCCGACGGATCAACAAACTTACGAACTACACTCTTAATTCCGTCTGCCCCAACTATTAGATCAAACTTTTCTATCTGCCCATTCTCATATTGGATTCTCATATTACCGACAGTGGAACCAGCATCGACGCATTCTACTCGGCGCGACGTATATAGACTGATTTTCCTATCGAGGTTCCTCAGTAGAGCAGAATGAATATCTCCTCGATGAATAGAATAGGAATTGTTGGTGGCGCTGAGCTCGCCCATAATATCGATAGGTAATTGCTCGCCTTGCGAATCATAGATTGTCGACGTGCTTACCAGCGCTGCTTCCCTGAAGGGCTTATCGTCTTGAAATATTCTTCTTAACACTTCGAGCCCGTTCGGCTGCAAAGTGAAACCAGCGCCAATCGGCTCCAGCGATTCCGCACTGTCAATCAGTTGGATCTCGTATCTTGCATGATCCAAAAGATTAGCCAGCGCAAGGCCAGCAATTCCTGCGCCTACAATGCCAATCTTCATTTTTAGGCACTCCTTGTTTGGTCAATATAGCTCTGCCGGGCAAACACAGACCCCACCGCAACCATTAGAACCACTCCTAACGCCATGCATAGGCTTGCAATCGGCAATCCGGTTAGATCGATGAGGTACCCACCTGCCAGAGGAACAACACTCGCAGCGGCATACGTACCCAAACTCAAAAGTGCTGTTGCTCCAGGCACCGAATCTTCGTCAACCTCTTGATGGATCAGTCCAAAGCTGCCCAAATTACTAATCCCTTGCCCTGCACCTATAAGTACCGCACTCAGAATCAGGAACCATAAGCTCTGTTGCGTCATTGCTGTGCCAAAGATGCACATCGCCAACCCGATCAGCACCATAGAGAATCTGATGTGCGCAAGGCTGTGGAGTCGACGGACTAGACTCTGCGCGATCGGGCTAACCGCATACATGCCTCCTGCAATCAGGCCAGCACCCAGGGGCCCGCTCGTTTCACTAATTCCGTTGAGAAGTGTTGGAGACAGTGCCAAAACAATTCCAGCAGCTGTCATTCCCGGGCCAAAAGCGCCTAGACCAGCAAGAACAACACGCTTGTCTTTCTTCCCCAGCCCCTTGTGAGGCAACAGGTCTCGCGTGGGCTTACGCTCCGTCTCCGACTCTGTTCCGACCACTACCAGCGATATTGCGAGAAGGAGAGCCATAAGAACGAAAACCGTCTTAGTCGGCCATGGAACCAACTGCGCAACCACGCCTGCAAACAAGGGTCCGCCTGCCAGCCCTATTGCGATACCTAACGTAGCCGTGAGCGTAGCTTTAGAGGATTCATCCTCACTAGCCATACTTTGCACAGCCGATGGCCCTAGCACCAAGAGAGCTCCGGAGCACAGACCGGTAAGGATCCGAGCCAGTAGAAGTATTGGAATACTGTCCGCTAAGACGTAAAAGAGACACGAAACAATACCGAGCACCACAGCCACTTGCTGCGTACGCTTCCTTCCCCAACTATCACTGAGCCCCGGTGCCAGCAAGAAGGCTGGCGCGAGCCCCCCAAGGTACATGATGAAGATGAGCGTCAGCGTCCCTGCAGAGAAGCCAATATCCGAACGCCACAGTTCCATCAGCGGGGTCGCGAGGTTCGGCAGCATGAATCCAGCCACCAACGGAAACGCATACAAAGCCAGAGGAAGTGTGCGACGTGTCATACTCCATGACACTAACCCCCTGAGGGGGTTAGTTCAAGAGGTACTGTAGATTTTATGAATACTTCATCCACAAACCAGCTTCGCCAGCTTTCTTTTGTGTTTTATGGCGAGCGGCCTGCTCTTGACTTTGCGAATACCCTTCGGCGCCGTAAAGATCCGCTGCATCCTACGGTCGACCTTCTCGGCGATCGTTCTGACTTCGCCAGCTGGCTTAACCAAGCTCGCCGAGCAACGTCTTGGGCCCGCGAACTTCCTGAGCTTGTGGAAACTCCAATGCCGATTGATCAGGAAAGCGTTACGGCGCTTCGCGAGGCAGTTCTACTCTTGGCAGAGCATAGCCTCGGCATAAATACGCTCTCCTCATTCGAATTAAATTCCACAATCGATGTACTCAACGAATGGTCCACCAGGCGGCCTTTACTTCAGTTGGACGCTCAGTCCTTCTCTCCGCATCCGCTTAACAGCGAAGAGTCTGATCTTAGGAAGACACTGGCAAAGAATCTTGAGCTGGAGCAGGCATTAGGTTTTGTCGCTGCCGACGCGGTTGCACTTTTCGGAACTAATGACCGGCAGCGATTGAAGATATGCGGCCACGAGCGTTGTGGAATTCTCTTCGAGGATCGCTCTAACGGCCTGCGGAGGCAGTGGTGCTCGATGAAGGACTGTGGCAATCGGGCTAAAGCCCGTCGCTACTCTCATAACAAGTAACCCGGGCTCTTAACCAGCATCTATTCTGCACCAGTCAAAGAGAAAAACCCCGCCCCAAGGCTCCGTTAACAGCCTCAGAGACGGGATCTAACTTGCAGGGGAGTGGAGAACGAACACCCCCTAGATGTAGCTAATTAGGCGATGCCGTTTTTAGCCTTGAACTCCAAACGACGGGCGTGCAGAATCGGCTCAGTGTAACCAGCCGGCTGCTCCAGACCCTTAAACACCAAATCCTTCGCAGCCTGGAAAGCCACAGACTCATCAAAGTTCGGCGCCATGTTGCGGTAGTTCGCATCACCAGCGTTCTGCTCATCCACCTTCGCAGCCATACGCTGCAAAGACTCCAGAACCTGCTCCTCGGTCACCACACCGTGCTTCAACCAGTTAGCCAGGTGCTGGGAGTTAATACGGCAGGTAGCACGATCCTCCATCAGATCAATGTCGTGAATATCCGGGATCTTGGAGCAACCAACACCCTGCTCCACCCAGCGGACCACATAGCCCAGAATGGACTGGGAGTTGTTGTCAATCTCCTCGGCGATCTCCTCAGCAGACCAGTCAGCAGACTCCGCCACCGGGATGGTCAGAATGTCACCCAGCGTCTCACGACGACCCTCGGTGCGCAGCTTGTCCTGTACCTCGAACACATCCACCTCGTGGTAGTGAGTTGCGTGCAGCGTCGCACCCGTCGGGGACGGAACCCACGCAGTAGACGCGCCCTCCTTCGGCTGGCCAATCTTCTGCGCCAGCATGTCAGCCATCAACTCGGTCTTGGCCCACATACCCTTACCGATCTGCGCCTTACCCGGCAGACCGTGGGCTAGGCCAGCATCCACGTTGTTGTCCTCGTAAGCCAGCTTCCACGGCGCGGTCTGCAGCTCCGCCTTACGCACCATCGGACCAGCCAGCATAGAGGTGTGGATCTCATCACCAGTGCGATCCAGGAAGCCAGTGTTAATAAACGCCAGACGCTCCTTAACCTGCGCAATGCAGGCATCCAAGTTAGCGGTGGTACGACGCTCCTCGTCCATCACACCAACCTTCAGGGTGAAACGCTCCAGCCCCAGCAGATCCTCCACAGCACCAAACAGATCGTTTGTGAACGCAACCTCCTCCGGGCCGTGCTGCTTCGGCTTCACGATGTAGATCGAACCGTTGCGGGAGTTACGCAGCGGGTTGTTCTCATCCAGACCCGGGATCGCAGCAGCAGAGGTGATGACGGCATCCATGATGCCCTCGAAGATCTCCTCGCCGTTCTGGTCCAGGATCGCCGGGTTCTGCATCAGGTGGCCAACGTTACGCACGAACAGCAGGGAACGGCCGTGCAGACGCAGCTCCTCACCATCACGGGAGGTAAACACGCGGTCCTCGTTCAGCTTACGAGTGAAGGTCTTGCCGCCCTTCTCCACTTCCTCGGTGAGGTTGCCGGTGTTCAGACCCAGCCAGTTGCGGTAGCCCAGGGTCTTGTCGGTTGCGTCGACAGCGGCGACGGAGTCCTCGAAGTCCATGATGGTGGAGATTGCGGACTCAAGGTTCAGATCCTTGACGCCGGCCTTGTCGGTCTTGCCGATCGGGGATTCCGGGTCGATCTGAATGTCAATGTACAGACCGTTGTTGTACAGCAGAATGTCGGTCGGGTTAGCCTTGTCGCCGCCGAAGCCTGCGTAGACCTCCGGGTTGCGCAGGTGCACATCATTACCGTCAATGGTGGCAGTCAGCTGGCCGGACTCCACGGCGTACTTGGTGACGTCCTTGTGGGAGCCGGACTCCAGCGGCACAACGCGGTCCAGGAACTCGCGGCCCCACTCGATGACCTTGTCACCGCGGACCTTGTTGTAGCCGGTGCCCTTCTCCTGGCCGTTCTCCTCAGAGATGGCGTCGGTGCCGTAGAGGGCATCGTACAGGGAACCCCAGCGAGCGTTCGCCGCGTTCAACGCGAAGCGGGCGTTCAGGATCGGCACCACCAGCTGCGGACCGCCGGTCGTGCCGACCTCCGGGTCGATGTTCTGGGTCGTAATCTCGAAGTCGCCCGGCTCGTCGACCAGGTAGCCGATCTCCTTCAGGAACGCGGTGTACTCCTCCGGGTTCTGTGCACCCTTGTGGTCGGCGTACCAGGCATCCATCTTCTCCTGCAGCTCGTCACGGAAAGCCAGCAGCTCGCGGTTGCGCGGGGTGTACTCCTCGACGATCTTGCCGAAGCCATCCCAGAACTTCTCCTGCTCCTCGGCGGAATCCTTGCCAATGACAGGAAGTACCTCGGTGTTCACGAAGTCGTAAAGGGTCTTGGCAACCTGAAGGCCGCCGGCGGTTACACGCTCGGTCTGGGTCATGGTGACTCCTCACTTATTGGTCGATCTACCTATTCAAAGGTCTCTACTCACAAAGACTAGGTGACTTCCCTCACCATGGGCACGAAGTTGGTTATAGATCGCACTTTTCTCACCCCCACAGACGGGGACTTTCGGGCATGACTATTTCTCTTTTTCTTTTTGACGCCGCGTCTCATCCCGTGGCGCACCACACCTATAAGTCCAGCAAGAGAGCCAGATCACGTTCTAACCCTGGGGCGTCATTAAGAAACAGTAGGGAGAAAAACTTCACAAAATTAACAAAAAGAGTGACCACCCCCACACATAAATATCCCCCTGACCGGCATTGACGCGGTTATTTGGGTTGGTACTCTCGTAGGCAGAGACACGGGACGCAGACTTCACCTGAACAGTGCCGAACAACATTGCTAAGGATTAGTAGTGTGCGGTTCAGTGTCCCCCCGCCAGGAACCCCCGGGCAGGGACCATGACATAACTCTCCCCTTAATTAGTAAGGAAGTGACCCCTACATGTCGAACGTCGGCAAGGCACGTACCGCTGAAGAAATCCAGAAGGACTGGGACGAGAACCCCCGCTGGGCTAACGTCGAGCGCGATTACACCGCAGAGCAGGTCGCTGAGCTGCAGGGCACCGTTGTTGAAGAGCACACCCTGGCACGCCGCGGCGCTGAGATCCTGTGGGAAGCAGTCAACAAGGATGACGACTCCTACATCAACGCCCTGGGCGCCCTGACCGGTAACCAGGCCGTTCAGCAGGTCCGCGCAGGCCTGAAGGCTGTTTACCTGTCCGGTTGGCAGGTTGCAGGTGACGCTAACCTGTCCGGCCACACCTACCCCGACCAGTCCCTGTACCCGGCGAACTCCGTTCCGTCGGTCGTTCAGCGCATCAACAACGCGCTGTCCCGCGCAGACGAGATCGCTCGCGTTGAGGGCGACACCTCCGTTGACAACTGGCTGGTTCCGATCGTTGCCGACGGCGAGGCTGGCTTCGGCGGCGCACTGAACGTTTACGAGCTGCAGAAGGCCATGATCAAGGCCGGCGCTGCAGGTACCCACTGGGAGGACCAGCTGGCCTCCGAGAAGAAGTGTGGCCACCTGGGCGGCAAGGTACTGATCCCGACCCAGCAACACATCCGCACCCTGAACTCTGCACGTCTGGCAGCTGACGTTGCCAACACCCCGACCCTGGTTGTTGCTCGTACCGACGCTGAGGCCGCTACCCTGCTGACCTCCGACGTTGACGATCGCGACAAGCCGTTCCTGACCGGCGGCCGCACCGCTGAGGGCTTCTACAACGTGCAGAACGGCATCGAGCCCTGCATCGCCCGTGCGAAGGCATACGCTCCGTACGCTGACCTGATCTGGATGGAGACCGGCACCCCGGATCTGGAGCTGGCTAAGAAGTTCGCTGAGGCTGTTCGCTCCGAGTTCCCGGACCAGCTGCTGGCTTACAACTGCTCCCCGTCCTTCAACTGGTCTGCACACCTGGACGACGACACCATCGCCAAGTTCCAGAACGAGCTGGGCGCAATGGGCTTCAAGTTCCAGTTCATCACCCTGGCAGGCTTCCACGCTCTGAACCACTCCATGTTCGACCTGGCTTACGGCTACGCCCGCAACCAGATGACCGCTTTCGTGGAGCTGCAGAACCGCGAGTTCGCTTCCGCCAAGGAGCGCGGCTTCACCGCTGTGAAGCACCAGCGCGAGGTCGGTGCAGGCTACTTCGACAAGATCGCCACCACCGTCGACCCGAACTCCTCCACCACCGCCCTGAAGGGCTCCACCGAGGAGGGCCAGTTCCACTAAGCCGCTTGCTTTCAAGCGCTAGGAACTAGCTGCGCGGGTCATTAGACCCGCACACCGCTAGAGCCCGGTCAGCACGAATGTGCTGGCCGGGCTCTTTGCTAACTAACTCTTTACTAACTAGGCGCTAGCCACCCTGCGGCGCTAGCACCATATGGCGCTAGCTACTGGAGGAAAGAGATCCGGTAGAACCGTTGGAGCCGCCACCGAAGAGCGCGGCGAGGCGCGCACCCAGGGACTTAAAGAACTCCACGATGCGCTCCCACACGGTCAGAGTCTTGCCCTCCACATCCACCGTCACGATTGCGGCCGGGGACTTCACCCCCTCCTGGCTGGCATTCACCGTGATCTGGTGCCCCTTGCCCGCCGGCAGGTAGCCCAGTTCGCAGGCGAAGGAGCCTTCGGCGTCCGCAGTTGCCACACATCGAGTATCCGCCGGACACGTAACCTCTACGAACTG
This sequence comes from Corynebacterium macclintockiae, assembly GCF_027570165.1. Classification (NCBI taxonomy): domain Bacteria; kingdom Bacillati; phylum Actinomycetota; class Actinomycetes; order Mycobacteriales; family Corynebacteriaceae; genus Corynebacterium; species Corynebacterium macclintockiae. The sequence continues at coordinate 80,069 of NZ_JAKMUV010000003.1, read as the reverse complement.
CCCCGCCGCAGCCTTGCCGCTGACACGAGCCACGTCCGTGCTCCGCAGCGGGGTGGGCTCGACGCGCACCTCGGTCGGCGCCTTCGGCAAAGCGGTGACGACGCGCGTCTTCGCCGGTGCGGAAGTCGCGCCCAGCAGGTTATCCACCGGGGCGAAGCGGGCGACGATCGACGCCTCCCCCGTGGCCTCCGGGGTCCAGTCACAGGTAGCCACGCCGTCCTCGTTGGCCTCCGCGGTGCAGAGAACCTGGCCGTTAGAAACGAACTCGACGTTGCGACCGGCCACAGTGGCTGCCTCACCGTTTGCCGGCGGCTGCGTAATCGCCAACTTGGCCTCCAGCTTCAGCGGCGCGGCCTTCTCTACAACTTCCGGCAGCGCGCTGAGCTCCAGGGAAGTCTGCGCCTTGGCGGCCTCCTGCACCTTGACAGCGGGGCCGCCGTTGAATTTGCTCGGCGCGTAATCCTTCGAAGACTTCCCGATCCAGCCCCTGTAGGTGTAGGCGAAACCGGACTGCAAAGGCTTTTCCGTAGAGCACTCTTCCGAGACCTCGTAGTCCAACGTGAAGGTGTGAGGGTTCGTGGCACTGAACTCCCAGTACCCCTTCGCCTCGGTAGAGGTGATCGTGGTGACGCCCGGCTCAGTGCTAACCGCGCTGTTCGGCAGCGGGATCGCCCCACCATCACCGATCTGCAAGGTTGCGGAACCCGGAACGTACTTCAGGCAGGCATCGACCTTGTTCTGCCAGTTGTAGATACTGTCGGTGCTCCGCTTCGTCGTAAACGTCTGCGTGTAGGTGATCTTCTGTCCCACGGAAGGCTCGGTATTGCTGACAGTACGGGTGTAGACCGACGACGAATCGGTGTACGACTCGGAGGCTGTTGCAGCCGAAGCGCTGGATACCACTGCGGAAGCCAACACTGTTGCCACGGCCACGCCGGGAGCGCCAGCGATAGAGCCCGCGCGGGCGATGCGGACGATGCTGTGCCGCTGCACGCGGCGAGAATTATTCATTTCTTTTCTTCTTCTCTCACATCACACTGAAACTAGCTGGAAGACAGCACGCCACGGGACGAGCCCTGCATCGCAGAGGACCCCTTAGCGGAACCCTTAGAGGACCCCTGGGCCGAACGGGAAGGCTTGACGGTGCCCTCCTCGTAGCCCGTGAACACGTAGGCTCCCTCGTTGTTGCCATCCTTAGTGCACATAATGAACGCCGCAGCGTCGAAGTCAGTGCGCGCGCCGGAGCTCGGAGCCGGCAGTGCAGCCTTAACATCCACCGTGGACTGCGGGGCAACGGTGAACTTAGCGATCTGACCAGCGTGGCCCGCTACGCGGGCAGCGCTGTACTCGCCGGAAATGTCATTGCGATCCTTGTTGGCCTTACCCAGCAGCGAGCCCAGCCCCTGCAGCAGACCGGCGGAAGAACCAAGGTTCAAAGTGCCCAGGTTAAGCTGGCCGATGAGCGGCAGCGAAGGGGTCTTCACATCTACATTCGGAGCAACGTAGTGCAGGTTGTTGCGGTAGTACTCGACCGACTTTGCAACCAGGTCGCTGGTAGTCACGTCTCCGGCAGACGTGTCCTTGCCCTGAACACCCGCACAGGTAAAGGCCGAATCAGTGTGGTTGGTTACGGTGCCGGTAATAGCGGTAGCGGTGGCGTCCGCAGCATTAACCTTGACGCTCAGATCCTGCTTGTCCGTAAAAACAACAACGCCAGTCGTATCCGCACCGGGAACAACATTGGCTGCGCTAGCGACCGCGCCATTAGACAGCGCCGCCACCACGGTGGTCGACAGCGCTACAGCCAGCAGGGACTTCGAAAATGTCTTTGACATGGGGAATTCCTCTCGAGGACGAATGAATCGAGGAGTAATGAAACTTGGAACTTTGGGGAAGCACTAAGCGCTAGCGGGAGGAAGAACCCAGCAGGCTAGACGGTGCGGAACCGGCCGGACGGGAAGATCCAGCGGTTGCGGGAGCCGGCTTGGCACCCGGCTGGTAACCGGCGAAGATGTAAGACTGCTTCGGGTCTGCGGTGACATCGGTGCAGTAGAGCAGGGCGCCAGCGGCGAATTCGGTGCGCTCCCCGTTGCCCGGCGCGTTCAGCTTGACGGTGAACTCCTGGGTAGCGAGGGGCTCCAGATCAAAAGGAGCCAATTCTGCGGTGTGACCAGCCAGTCGTGCCGAATCCCACTGGCGTGCCAGAGAAGCGCGGGTAGCAATATCCTTGCCGAACAGGCGGCCCAGGCTGCCAGCGGGAACGTACTTCAGGAAAGGAGTCGTGGGAACTACGCCCAGGATGGGGGCAGCTACACCGTCCTTTGGGGAAAATGGCTGCTCGCGGTAGTAATTCACAGCCTGGGAGACGATGTCGGAGGTGGCTACCGCATTGGGCAGCTCGGCGGGCTTGGAATCCTTCGGTGCAGCGCCCGGGGCTGCGCAGCGGAACTTGTGGTCATAGGTGTTCTTTACCGTGACCTTGACGGTGCCGCTGGCGGCATCGGCTGCTTCTACGTCAACCTTGACGCGGGGACTATCAGTAACCACGACGGTGCCGTCGGCCGACGCGCCTGGCAGCTGGCTCACCAGGGTATCTGCAGAGGCAGGGGTCAGCGCCACAGTGCCGCAGGCTGCCACGGCGGCTACGCTAGCAACGCCGATGCGGGTTACTCGGCGGGAAATGGAAAGGGGGAAACGGATCATTCGGACGGGCTCTCTTTCAAGTCAGTCTTACTGCATCACACCGACGGATACAGTCGAGGACATATTACCCACACAAGGTCAAATACGCAGTGCTCAGCAGGGGGGTAAAAGCGCCGATAAAACCCCCTTTTCGATATAAAGCATAAGAAAAGACAGTCATAAAGCTAAATATATCCAGCAGACTTCCCTCTGAAAGCCATGAATATACTGATGGGCACCATGGGCAAACGGATTGAACACACACAGGGAACGGAGCACGCAGCCAGCCCTGCAGGCAATACAGAACGCAATGCAGAGCGCCCCTTCGTCGGCTCCCGCTTGCGCCAACTACGCAAAGAGCGCGGAATCTCCCAGGCTCGCCTGGCCGAAATCCTGGATCTTTCCGCCAGCTACGTCAACCAGATCGAACACGACGGGCGCCCACTGACCGTCGCCGTCCTCGAGCGCATCACCGCAGCCTTCGGCATCGACCCGACCTTCTTCGCCGATCAAGATTCCACCCGCCTTCTCGCGGAAATCCAGGACGTGACCCTGGACCCGGAAATCAGCCCCACCCCGGCGGACGTTACCGAACTGGCAGCGCTTGTGAAGAACCACCCGGACCTCGCCCGCGCCTTCGTGGATCTGCACTCCCGCTACCGCAACGTTTCGGACACCCTGTCGCTGCTCACAGAAGAACGCGTGCAGGGCTCCGCCATCCTCTCCATCACGCCCAAGGGCGAACTCTTCGGTCGCGCCTCCGGCCCCGAGGCGTTCTCTATGCCCCACGAGGAAGTCCGTGACTTTTTCTACGCCAGGCAGAACTACATCGATGTTCTAGATGTGGCGGCGGAAAAGTTGGCGTCCAGAATAAACATCGGGGCGAACCAGATACACCACACAGAACAGATCCTCGCCGAGCGCCTGCAGCAAGTGCACAAGGTGGAGGTGATTTACTCGCGCGACCTGGGCGATACGCAGCACAAGTTCGATCCGAAACGAAAGACTCTGCACGTGTCGGCGAAGATGCGCCCCGGGCAGATCGCGTTCCGGCTGGCGACGGAGCTGGCGTACCTGGAAGCCGGAACGACAATCGACTCGCTAGTGGAGCTGGGACACTTCCAATCCGAAGAAACCCGCGCGCTCGCCCGGCGCGGTCTGGCCAGCTACTATGCCGCCGCACTACTGCTGCCCTACCGGCAGTTCCACAGCTCCGCGGAGGAATCGCGCTACGACCTGGAGTTCCTCATGCGCGAATACGGCGTGGGGTACGAGACGGTCTGCCACCGCCTGTCCACCCTGCAGCGCCCCAGCCTGCGCGGCGTGCCCTGGACCTTCGTGCGCGTGGATCGCGCGGGCAACATGTCCAAACGTCAGTCTGCGACGGGGCTGCACCTATCGAACTCCGGCGGCACGTGCCCGCTGTGGAATGTGTACGAGACGTTTAGCTACCCCGGCAAGATCATGCGCCAGATCGCGCAGATGCCCGACGGGCGGACGTACCTGTGGATCGCCCGCACAGTGAACCACCACCGCGCGGCGTGGGGGCAGCCGGGGAAGATGTTCGCCATCGGACTGGGCTGCGAGCTGCGGCACGCCGACCGCACAGTGTACTCGGACGGGCTGGATCTGAAGGACACGTCCGCGGCGGTGCCGATTGGCTCTGGCTGCCGATTGTGCCCGCGCGAGAACTGCCCGCAGCGCGCCTTCCCGCCGATCAACCGCACGGTGGAAATCGACCCGCACCGTTCGAGCGTGTCGCCGTATTAGTGCTGGTTCCTGCGGCGCTGGTTCCTATGGCGCTGGTTCCTGCAGTGGGCGCTAGTCGCCGTCGAAGAGCCCGACGATCTGCCTGCGCTGCAGCTCACGGCGGTTGTATGTAGCTTCGCGCACCGATTCGTCGGTATCGAAGCTCGATCCGAGCGCCCCGCCGAGGGTACCTAGGGACGCCGCGAACCACGCCAACGTCAGATAATCCACCGGCGTGATGTCCGCATTGACCCGGCTTTCGAAGAAGGGAACCGGCACGACGGCGGCACTGACCAGCAGCATCGTGAGGTAAATCAGGATATAAACCCCAGTCGCGGAGATCAGCACCGTACCGGTGGTGGCCAAGTTATCCATCCGCGCACGCCACCATGCGGCACTATCCGCGGCGGGCTGGGCAGCGCCACCAGTGGCTACATTCACCGTAGTGGGTTCCGGGTTGCGGCTATACGCCCCGTTCCACAGGCCGTTTTTGTAGATCAGCCAGAAGGTCAACAGGGTGATCGACAGGATGGTGATCATGATCTGCCGCCAGGAGCTGATCAGGTAGGACATCTCCCACACCGAACCGTAGAAGATGCCGAAGCCACCGGTGGCCACGCCCGTGGCTAGGCAGCTGGACAGCACCCTTATGAGTTGCCCGGGGCGGTTGCCGCGGATCATTCCCAGCAGCAGGCGTAGGGTTCGGCCGCGACCTTCCAGCACGCGGGTCGTATCGGCTTCCACGTCGCCGCCTTCGATGTCGTCCACGCCTTTTTCGCGCTGGCCGGCTCCGGCGGGTTTGCCGCAGACCAGGCGCGATAGCTCCTGGCGCAGGCCCTCTTTGGCCCGCAGCAGTCCGAAGGCCGGCAGGCACAGCATGGTGGCCCTGCCGTGTTCGACGGTCTGGCTAATGACCGGTCGCCGGGTGGTGAGGGGCAGGTCAGTGACGTACACCAGCCGATCCCAGCCGTAATCGCGCAGAATACCGGGGGCGGAATCGGCCAGGCGGACGTTGCCGAACTCATCCATGGGCAGCGTTCCGGTGCGGAATTCGAGGATCGGCTTGTCCCCGGAAACGTGCTTCTGTGAGACCTCGTCTAGCTCCTTGAGCAGCGCTCGCACGCGCACCGCTGGCAGGCCGCGGTCTGCCAGCAGGCCAATCTTCTCAGGCAATCGTTGCACCAATCATGGCGGTGGGATGACGACGCACGCCCGGCTCCATCGAAAGGAGCCGGGCGCTACAACCTTTTACAGGTTGATCATGTGCCCGCCGGCGATGCCGTGGGCGGCTTCCTTCATGGCCTCCGACAGGGTCGGGTGCGTGTGGACGTTGCGGGAGATCTCTTCGGCCGTCAGGTCGAAGCGCTGCGCCAGGGTCAGCTCCGGCAGCAGCTCGGACACGTCCGGGCCGACCATGTGGGCGCCCAGCAGTTCGCCGTACTCTGCGTCTGCCACCAGCTTCACAAAGCCCACTGCGTGGCCTAGGCCCTGGGCCTTGCCGTTTGCGGTGTAGGGGAAGGTGGCGACCTTCACTTCGCGACCTTCTTCCTCTGCCTTCTTCTTGGCGGCTTCCTCGGTGTAGCCGAAGGATGCAACCTGCGGGGAGCAGAAGGTGGCGCGCGGCATCATCATGTAGTCGCCCAGCAGCTCGGTCTCTTCGCCGGCGATGATCTCGGCAGCGACCACGCCCTGTGCCTCGGCAACGTGGGCCAGCTGCAGCTTGGCGGTGACGTCACCAATGGCGTAGATGTGCGGAACACTGGTGCGCATCTCGTCGTCGATATCAATGGCGCCGCGCTCGGTCAGCTTCACGCCGGTGTTCTCCAGGCCATAGCCCTCCACGCGGGGTGCGAAGCCGATGGAGACCATCACGCGGTCGGCCTTCAGGGTCTCGCTCTTGGAGCCGTCGGCGGACTCGATGTCCACCTCCACGCCCTTGCCTTCGCCCAGGTCACGGACGGCGGTGGTCTTGTGGCCGGTCTTCAGGTTTACGCCCAGCTTCTTGTACTGCTTGGCGATTTCCTTGGACACATCCTTGTCCTCGTTCGGCAGAACGCGGTCCATGAATTCAACGACGGTGATGTCCACACCGAAGTTGGACAGCACGTAGGCGAACTCCATGCCGATGGCGCCTGCGCCGATGATGACCATGGAGTCCGGCTTGTTCTCGTCCAGGATCTGCTCTTCGTAGGAGACGATGTTGCCGCCCAACTCCACGCCCGGCAGGGACCTCACAACGGAGCCGGTGGCGATGATGCAGTTATCGAAGGTGATGGTCTTGCCTGCATCGTCACCGTCGGAGACCTCGATGGTCTTGTCGTCGACGAAGTTGCCGCGTCCGTGGATTTCCTGAATCTTGTTCTTCTTCATCAGGAAGTGGACACCCTTGACGATGTTGCCGGAGACCTTGCGGGAGCGCTGGTGCGCAACCTTGAAGTCCATCGAGATGTTGTCGCCGGTAATGCCGTAGGTCTTGGCTTCCTTGGTGATGGTGTGCGCAAGTTCGGCGTTGCGGATCAGCGCCTTCGAGGGGATGCAGCCCACGTTGAGGCATACGCCGCCCCAGTACTGCTTTTCGATAACGGCGGTCTTCAGACCCAACTGAGCGGCACGAATCGCCGCCACGTATCCGCCAGGGCCTGCTCCGAGTACTACTACGTCAAAATGTTCTTTAGCCACAAGTCCCAAGGGTACTTAATGTTCTTCGCTCGTGTTTGTCGGGCTTGGCTTTGTTCACCTCGACACTCTTTATGACGCCTCACGCCCCAACCAGCGGTCGCTCCAGAAAAACTTTTAGCTTTAGTAACATTAGACCCACTAGCCATATTCATAACACCCCTGTTTGGGTTCCCCGCGGAAACTTTTCCCTCCTCGGGTTCCTATAACCGCACTAAATTGGGTAAACTCCCCCTTGCCTTAGAGATTCGCTGAGAATTCCTTGAGACTCCTCGGTGAAGCCTCCCCCGTTCACAATGATCACTCACGCCTCGGGCTCTTAAAATTCTGACCTTTCCCCAGGTGTGACTCCCACAGAAGGATCAACTTTATGAAGCGAAGCATCGTCCGCACTCTGGCCGCCGTCACGGCAGCGATCGCTCCCTTTGCCACCGTTTCTGCTGTCGCGCCAGCCGCCCAGGCCGCAAGCGTTTCTGCTGCACAGAAGGCCGACGGCATCGCTCCGGCAAAGATCAGCCTGAACACCGAGACCCAGGGACTGTCGGAGGACACCACCACCTGGCGCAGCATCATCAAGAGTTGGAACGACAAGGGCTTCGACAACATCCAGGAAGTTTCTGCCTACTCTCCTTCGATGAAGCGCCACATCCCGTTGGTCGTTATCCAGCCGAAGGACAAGGAAAAGCGCGATAACGCGCCGACCCTGTACATGTTGAACGGCGCAGATGGCGGCCAGGGCATCGCTAACTGGATCCGCCAGACCGACATCGTCACCTACTACGGCGGCAACAGCGATCCTTCCAAGGGCACCGTCAGCCCGGGCATCGGTGCGAACATCGTTATCCCGATGACCGGAGCGTATTCCTACTACACCGACTGGGTCACCGAGCCGAACACTTCGGAGATCAAGGGCCCGCAGAAGTGGGAGACGTTCCTTACCCGCGAGCTGCCACAGGCCATTGAGCCGGCTCTGAAGGCTAACGACAAGCGCGCTATCGCCGGCATGTCCATGACCGGCACCACCTCTCTGCTGTACGCCCAGCACCACCCGGGCTTCTACGACTCCGTCGGCTCCTTCTCCGGCTGCGCTGCAACCACCACCGGCCTGACCCCGAAGTTCATCGACCTGGTTCTGAACCGCGGCGGCACGGACTTCACCAAGATGTGGGGCCCAGTAAACGGTGAGGTTGCCCGCAACAACGATGCTCTGATCAACGCTGAGAAGCTGCGTGGCCAGAAGAACATCTACGTTTCCACCAGCTCCGGCTTCCCGGGCGAGCACGATATGCCGTGGTCCGAGCGCGTGAATGGCCAGCTGTCCTCCGCAGCTCCAGTCATCTTCGAGGGTGCTGTTATCGAGGGCGCCACCAACGCCTGCACCCGCGACCTGGCCCGCAAGACCAACGCGCTGGGCATCCCGGTGAAATACAACTTCCGCCCGGCAGGCACGCACCAGTGGGGCTACTGGCAGGACGACCTGCGTGGCTACTGGAATGACCTGGTTAACGGCCTGGGTACCGGTGCCGAGCGTCCGAAGCTGCAGCCGACCAAGCCGATCTCTCCGGAAGACTACTGGGCAGGCTCCACCTCGGGCTCCTAAAAGAAGTTCCGACTAGCGCCTGCGATCACTTGCAATAGCTAAAGACCACTTCCCCCGCCACTGAGAGCACCTCCGTGGCGGGGGTTGTCCTATGCAGATAGTAATGTGCCATTCATGAAACGAACCGAACCTCAGCCTCGACCGTTCCGTAGCACCCCCATCGCCGGAGCCCGGGATGCCTACACGGGTGTGGACTTCAACCTCGGGTTCCACGTGCTGAGCTACGACCTGCAGCTGCACTACGACGTCGAGCCAAATAACCTGCGTGGTGTGGCTCGCCTGGCGGTAGAAAACTACCGGCCATTGAAGACGATGACGTTGGACCTGGCCAGCAACCTGGCGGTCAACCGAGTGGAAGTCTCCGGCCACGGGGTGGCAGCCACCAACGGGGCAATCAAGATCCGTCGGTTCCGCCACAACGGCAACAAGCTGACGATCACCTTCGTGGAGGAAGTCGCGGAGGACCAGTCGTTCGACCTGACCATCAAGTACGGTGGCTTCCCGCGCCCGCTGCGCTCCAAGTGGGGCGAGGTCGGCTGGGAAGAAACCGATAACGGGGCCCTGGTTGCAGGCCAGCCCAACGGCGCTCCCAGCTGGTTCCCCTGCGACGATACGCCGGACGAAAAGGCAACGTTCCGCATTGCCATCACCGCCCACCGGGACGTCACCGCCATCGCTCACGGCACCCTGGTGGAGCAATTCAACAAGGGCAACAACACCACGCGGGTATTCGAAACCAACTACCCCATGGCCACTTACCTGGCTGCGGTGTACGTGGGCTCCTACCAGCGGGTGGATTTCCGCAGCGCAGAACTGGGCCGCAAAACTGTGCCGGTTTTCGGATGGCTACCCCAGGGAACCGAACACGCCAAGCGGGTACGCGAACTGGTCAACGAGGACTTCGGCCAGCAGACGGAGATGGTCGAGGTCTACTCGGAGCTCTTCGGCACCTACCCCTTCCCGGAGTACTCCGTGGTGGTCACGGACGAGGAGATGGAGATCCCCCTCGAAGCCCAGGGAATGAGCATGTTCGGCTGCAACCACGCCGACGGCAAGCACACGTGGGAGCGCCTGATCGCCCACGAGTTGTCCCACCAGTGGTTCGGCAACTCTGTGGGCCTTGTCGAGTGGCGGGATATTTGGCTGAACGAGGGCTTCGCCTGCTACTCCGAGTGGCTGTGGTTTGAAAAGTCGCAGGGCATCCCCGCCGCCCACCATGCGTGGGCACACCACCAGGCACTCGCAGACAAGCCACAGGACATTCTGCTGATCGACCCCGGTGCCGACGACATGTTCGACGACCGGCTCTACAAGCGCGGAGCCGTCACCGTACACGCCCTGCGCGTGCTGCTGGGCGACGACGCCTTCTTCGACATGGTCAAGCGCTGGACCACCCAGCACCGCATGGGCTTGGTGGAAACCCGCGACCTGGAAAACCTGGCAAACACCGTCGCCGAGGAAAACGGTGTGGCCCGAAGTGAGGTGCAGGGGCTTTTCGACCGCTGGTTGCGTCATGAAGAACTGCCCGACTTCCCCGGCGGCGAGGGCACCGAGCTCAGCAGCGAACAGCTCCGTGCCCTCCCCGCAGGCCCGGCGGCGGAGATGGTCGATGCTTCCGGACCCGCGCGAGCAGTAGATGCGTTGAAGCGCGTTGGACAGAAGCTCGGTGAGCTCGGCGACAGGCTGCAGGACTAACCCCAGGGTCTCGCCCAAGAAGGTTCACCGATGCGCGCCATTTCGCTCGCCACCGTATTAGTGGCAATAGCCGGCTACCTGGTCATTTGGGTGGCCAACAAGGGGCTCAGCACGGCCGGGTACGAGGACTTCATGGTCTACTGGTCGCTGTTCTTCGCGATGACGGGCGTGCTGGACGGGTTGATGCAGGAAACCACTCGCGCGGTTTCCACCCAGCGTGCACAGCCGACGGCACCTCGGACGGCGACCCGAAAGGCAACTCGAACGGCAAAGCGAAATCCGACGGAGCAGACTCCCCGCCCCTTCGCCCTCACGGGCTACATCGCCGTGGCCGTGGGTGTGCTCGCTCTGGCCACCGGACCGCTATGGATCGGGGAACTCGTGCCTAGCCAGACAGGGTGGGGCCTACTCCTTTTGGCGGTCGGTCTGGCTTGCTATACCTTCCAGGCGACGGTCTGCGGATTACTGTCCGCCAACCACTCGTGGCCTAGTTTCGCCTGGTTGATGGCCATCGATTCGGGCGTGCGGCTGGCGCTGGCCGTCGTCGCGTGGGCCCTGGGGTGGCAGCTGCTGGCCTACCTGTTTGTCACTGTCATCGGCGCGGCCACGTGGTTGCTGATCCTGGCGTGCTCGCGCTCTGCGCGGGCTACTCTGCGCGATCGGGCGGATGTGGCTGCGCGTCCTTTCCTCTCGCGCACGCTCAAGGCAATGGTCGCCTCGGGAGCAAACGCGGTGATGATCACCGGCTTCAGCGTGCTGCTGCGCTACACCTCCGGGGCGGAGGTTGGCCCCGGCGCGCTTGCTGCCACTATCACGGCCATTACGCTCACGCGCGCGCCGATCCTGGTGCCTCTCCAGCGTTTCCAACCCGCGCTGATCGTGCATTTCACGAAGCATCGCGAGCGAGTTCTGCGCGCCGCTGCCCTTCCCATCACCGCGGTGGGTGCCGTCGCAGCCATCGGAGGTGTTGCCGCCTTCTTCCTCGCCGCGCCACTGATGGGGCTATTTTTTGACGCCGCCGTGATCTCCTCCCCTTCCACCCTCGGGTGGCTCACACTGGTCTCCGGGGCGACGGCCATCCTGATGATCAGTGGGTCGGCTGCACTCGCCGCGGATCGCCACAACCTCTACACCGCCGGGTGGCTGATCGCGATTGCACTGTCTACAGCGGTGCTGATGCTGGGCTTCTCCCCCGATACGCGCGCGATCTTGGCACTGGCGATCGGCCCGAGTGTCGGCGCTGCGGTGCAGCTCGGCGTGCTTGCACTTGCAGCTGCCGAAGGGAAACCGAAAGCTAGTTCCCCGGCTCCTGCGGGACTGGAATGAACTTCTTGGAAGTCAGCGTCACCACGATAAGACCAATAAGGGCAACCACCGCACCGAAGCCCAACATCTCGGTGTAGGTGAACCAGTCCTTCAAACGCGACAGGATCATCGGGAAGAAGAAACCGATGTAGGTGATCGTGTAGAAGAAGGCGGTCAAGCCACCCAGATCGTCGGGGCTAGCGATGCGCTGGACCTCCGTGAGGCCAGAGATCAGGCACACACCGTAGCCGGTGCCAAGGATGAGGCCGACGACGACCGTGCCAACCAGCGAGCCGACGTGGGCGGTCCAGGCGGCCACCACCATGCCAATGATCACCAGTACTAGACCGATCTGCTGGGCCTGGGAGTTATTCGGGTTGATGTACTTGCTGGAGACCTGCTGGATACCGAAGCCACAGGCCAGGGCGACGGCAGTAATGCCGGCGGAGAAGGCGATGGGATAAGAGACCTCGTCCTGCGCCAGGCTAGGCATAATCGCGTAGGCAACACCAGCGCAGCCGAAGACCCACGGGGCGATCGGGATCACGGCAGTCAGGAAACGCGGGTGCCGGAGGGAGGGAACGTTGAGGTCCGACCAGAAAGAGCCCTTGACCTTGAGGTGCGCGTTCTGGCGGGTCTCTGGGACTCCGAGGATGCCGACCATCGACAGGGCACACAGCAAGATACTGAGGATATAAGGGGTCTGGCCCGGGGCAGGCCCCCACTCCGCAAGCACGCCCGCAAACGCCGCACCCACGGCAAAGCCCAAGGTCAGGGACATCGTCGCACGGCGGGCACCGGCGCCCTCTTGAGCGTTGGGATCGAACGACGGTGTGGACAGCTCCTTGATCCAAGCTCCACCGGCGGTCATCACCATGCCAACGGCGAAGCCGCTGAGGAGTCGGCCGGTAAAGATCAGCGGTTCATTCATCTCGCCCGCTGCAATGAGGACGCTGCCGACCAAGCTGATGATCGGGGCAGGCAGCATGACGATCCGGCGACCGTAGCGGTCCGATAGCGGGCCACACAGTAACAGGCCCGCAGCAATCCCGGCTGCATAACAAGCCAGGAGGGCATCGACGAAGACGGAACCAAAGACGTTCTCGCCCCGGTAAAACACCATCATCGGGGTGAACTCGTTGCCCGCATAGGCCACCGCCAACACGGCGAAAGCCACCAGCATCCAGTACTTCTTCTCCGCGCGGCTTGCAGCCCCGCGCGTGGAGGGGGCAACCCTGCGACTGCGCAACTCGCGATCTTGTACAGCGCCGTCTTGCAGGGCGCCGTTCACGTCCCGGTGGTTTTCGTCAATTGTGCCCTCAGTCATAGGGGCAAGCCTAGTCACCTGCTCGACGGCCACAAATGCAACACCGAGGTCGGAGCGTTGGCCACGACAATTTAGACATGGAATTATTAGTAAATCTTAGAGATATAGGTCACACACTTGCGTATCCTTAACTTCATGTCACCAAACAACCCGGAAAACAGCACCGAAAGCACCACGCAGACTGATAAGTCGGTCACACCGGACTCAGGCAATGGAATTGCTGACAAGTCGGAGGCCACGCTTCGCCGTTCCACAGGAGCACCCCAAACCTTGTCCACGACGGTGGACGCTGAGCAGCGGGCGTCCATAGCACAAGAGCTACAGACCGTGCTCGACGGCGACTTCCCAGAAGCGCGCGAGGCAACCCGCAAGATCCTGGCCAACCCCGACATCCTGCCGCGCGCGGACCTCGACCTCGAGCAATCCCGCGCCCGCACGACCGAACAGCTGCAACAGGTGCGGGAATCCGGAATGCCTTATGACGCCTTCCGCGCAGACCAGGGCGGCACGGGAGAGACCGGCCGCTGCCTGACCTCCATCGAAATGCTGGGGCATGCCGACCTTTCGCTCATGGTGAAATCCGGCGTGCAGTGGGGCCTATTCGGCGGTGCCGTCGGCAACCTGGGCACGGAGCGGCACCAGGAGATGGTGCAGAAGCTGATGGATCTTGACGCCCTCGGCTGCTTCGCTATGACGGAGCGCGGACACGGCTCCGACGTTCAGCAGCTGGAAACTACCGCCACCTACGACGCGGAAACACAGGAGTTCATCATTAACTCCCCCACCGCATCCGCCGAGAAGTGGTTCATCGGCAATGCCGCCCGCGACGGACGGTGGGCCGCCGTGTTTGCACAGCTCATCGTGCCCGGATCCCACAACAGCACGAATGACCAGTCCAGCGAATCGCAGGGCGTGCACTGCCTGCTAGTGCGCATCCGCGAGGACGACGGCTCCGCCATCGACGGCGTGCGCGTCGGCGACCACGGCCACAAGGGCGGACTGAAGGGCGTGGACAACGGCACCATTAGCTTCGTTAACCACCGCGTGCCCCGCGAGGCCCTGCTGAACCGCTTCGCCGATGTCGACGAGGCCGGCAACTACACCTCCCCTATCGAAAACCCGAACCGGCGCTTCTTCACGATGCTCGGAGCCCTGGTGCGCGGGCGCGTGACCGTGGGAGCCGCCGCCGGCGCTGCCGCCCGCACCGCGCTAGACATCGGCGTGACGTACGCGAACCTGCGGCGTCAATTCGCTCCCGACGACGCGCTACCCGAAAAGCGCCTGATAGAGCACCGGTGGCACCGCCTGCGCCTCATCCCACGCCTGGCCCGCGCCTACGGCCTACAGTTTGCGACGAACAAGCTGATCGCGCGCGTGCACGAACTGGATCAGCTCGGGTTGGATCCCACACAGCACACCAAGGAACAGCAGGCGGATCAGCGAGAAGTCGAGGCACACGCCGCTGCACTGAAAGCTGCCAACACCGCGCACGCAACCGACACGATCCAGGAAGTCCGCGAGGCCTGCGGAGGTGCCGGCTACATGGCGGAGAACCTGCTGACCACGCTGAAGGCAGACTCGGATGTGTTCACTACTTTCGAGGGCGACAACGTTGTGATGATGCAGCTGGCCGCAAAGGAACTGATGACAGGTTTTGCCCGGGAGCTCGGCGGATTGAAGCCCATGGAGATGGTGCGCTTCGGCCTGGATAGCTTCGGCACCCTGCTGCGGCGCCGCACCGCCGCAGATGCGCTGATCCAGAACCTGGTGGATACCTTCAGCGACTCCGAGGAGACCTCTCTGTTCGACCCTGCTTACCAGATCAACCTGCTGAGCGAGCGGGAAGATCGCCTCATGCGCGCTCTTGCCCGGCGCCTGCGCCCAGCGCGCAAGATGGACGTAGACGAAGCTGCGAAGGTCGTAGACCACGCACAAGATCACCTGCTGGCCGTCGGCTGGGCGCACGTGGATCGCATCGTCTTCGAGGCCTTCGTGGAGGCCGAATCGGAGTTGAAATCCGACGATGCCCGGCGCGTACTGGAACAAGTCCGCGACGTGTACTTCCTCAGCTGCATCGTGGATAACGCCAGCTGGTACCTGGAACAGAACCTGCTGACCGGCACCCGCACCAAGGCCGCCCGCGCCGCACTGAACGACCTGGTGGATTCGCTGGGTCCCTGGTCGCAGACGCTGGTGGACGCCTTCGGTATCCCGAACAACATTACGAACCTGAAGCTGATGGAGAACTACGAGGCGATGGTGCCGAAGTATGAGTCGAATCCGGCGGCCGGGTTGGGCTAGGCACTACCGCGCCCTGGGTGCTCCGCGTCAAACCACACATCGTATTCTTAGAGAATGAGTTCAACCCCTTCCACCTCCTCAGATAACCCCAGTTCGCACGTCGACTCGAACGCTGCCGAGGCTAAGCTGGGAAGTGGTCTGAAGGTTCGCCACCTCACGATGATGGGCTTAGGCTCCACGATCGGCGCCGGGCTATTCCTGGGCACTGGCGTGGGTATCGAGGCCGCCGGCCCTGCCGTATTGCTGGCTTACATCGTCGCGGGCCTCATCGCCATCCTCGTGATGCAGATGTTGGGCGAGATGGGCACCGTCATCCCTGCCTCCGGCTCGTTCTCTGAATACGCGGAGCACGGCATCGGGCGCTGGGCTGGCTTCACGCAAGGGTGGATTTACTGGCTAGCCACGGTGGCGGTGCTTGGCGCCGAAATTACTGGTGCGGCGAGTTTTATGGGGGCGTGGTTCGGTATTGACGCCTGGATCCCCGCCGCCGTATGCGTGATTATCTTCGGAGTGGTGAACCTCCTGCAGATCCGCGCCTTCGGCGAGTTCGAGTTCTGGTTCGCCTTCATCAAGGTGGCCGTGCTGGTGGCTTTCCTGGTCATCGGCTTCCTACTGGTCTTCGGTCTCCTGCCAGGACACACTTTTATTGGCACGGAGGTCTTCACCGCCGACGGCTTCATGCCCAACGGCGTGGGCGGTGTGGCCACGGCGATTCTGGCTGTGGCATTCGCCTTCGGCGGCATCGAGGTCGTGGCCATCGCCTCTGCAGAATCCGAGAATCCCCAGCGCTCGCTGATCAACGCGGTGCGCTCCACCATCACCCGCATCTCGCTGTTCTACCTGGGTTCGGTGCTAGTGATTACGTTCCTGCTCCCCCACTCTTCCCTGGGGCAGGCGGAAAGCGCAGCCGATAGTCCCTTCACTCGGGTGCTGAACCTCGCTGGCATTCCGGGCGTGGTCGGCTTCATGGAAGCCATTATTGTTCTGGCGCTACTGTCTGCCTTCAATGCGCAGATCTATGCCTCCAGCCGCATGATGTTCTCCCTAGCTAATCGTCATGAGGCACCCCAAATTTTCACCCGCGTCGACGGTCGAGGTGTGCCCGTCGCCGCGATTGTTCTCTCGGTGTGTTTGTCCATCGTGATGGTGGTTCTGAACTACCTGGATACGGGCTGGTTGCTGACATTCATGCTGAACTCCGCGGGAGCTTCGCTGCTGATCGTCTGGACGTTCATCGCCGTGTCTGAGCTGCGCCTGCGCCGCCGTCTGGAGCAGCATGCGGGCGAAGCGTTGCCGATCCGCATGTGGGGTTTCCCCTTGTTAACCATCGCCACGCTGGTTGTCCTGGCGGGGCTGGCTTTGCTGATGCTGACGGATCCGGGTTCCCGAGTGCAGCTGTTCTCTGCGGCGACGATGTTCGCGATCCTGGTGGTGGCCAGCTTCGCCAACTCCGCTATCCGTGGGCTGAGCCCCTTCGAGAAGCTGCCCCTGCCGGAAGTTTCCCCACAGTTTCGCTAACCCGGTCTCTCCGTCAGCCTCCTGCCCCCAGCTTTAGGAGAGCCATGCTGTCGCCTTAGGAAGAAAGACTGCCGTAGTATGGCGCGTCGGAGTTCTGAGCGCCAACTAGGTTGTAAATAACGGCCCAGATGATTCCCAGCGGTGCAAAGAGGGGGAAGCGCAGCCAAGCCGGGGTGTTTTCCCAGATGGTGTTCACTGAGCCGAGCGGGGACTTGGTGTTCGGGTTTTCTGCAGCCTGTACTTGAGTGGTGGGGGTGTGGCTTTCGGCCTGGGCAGGTGTGGCAACACCCGCGGTGACGGTTGCGGCGGTAACGCCGGCGATGAGCGACTTGCGAATCTTCATTGGGGAAGAATCCTTTCTGAAGGGGTTTGGTTGGAAGTGCTTTGTTTAGCCAAACGCTTATGGGTGGCGAAACGTTAGCAGTCGCTAGCAATCAAAATGTCCCACAGCAAACTTGCAAGAATGCTGTGGGACATCACATGGAGCCGCTTGCGAGAATCGAACTCGCGACCTTTTCATTACGAGTGAAACGCTCTGCCGACTGAGCTAAAGCGGCGCGTACATTAAGTACGAAGCGTTATCCTAGCCGACGCTAACCCCGAGCACCAAAACGCCACCTGGGGTTCGCCAGGAAACTCGCTAGGCAACCCCGCAGCACTGTTGTAGGCGCCCGGCCATCGCATCCAGCGCAACCTCGGGGCGCACGTTGTACCCCAGCACTTCGCGGCATTCCATCACCGCATCGATGCAGCTCATCAGCGCAGACGCACTGTTGCGGCGCGCCAGTTCCTTCGACGTCGCCGCCATGTCCGGGTGCTGGTGGCCGCCGACCAGCACGCCATCGCCATCCACCGCGCCCGCGGCCTGCAGCATCGCATCGCGGTACAGCCCGGCGATGTCGATCAGCGCCAGGTCAAGCGAGTCGCGGGTTCTTCTGGTGCGCCTGTTCTTCTGTTCTTTCTCTAGCTCTTTCATTCTTCCGGACGCCCCCCGCTGGGCCTTTGCAGCACCCTTACCTTTCGCGCCAACGCCGAGGCTGCTCTCCAGCTCCTCGCGCTCCCGCTGATCCAGCTTTTCCAGCTCGCTGGCGGCCTCTTCCTCCGCCTTTTTCACCAGCTCGGCGGTGAAACGGTAAAGCGCATTGGGTTCGTACACCAGCTGTGGCAGCTTCAGCGCGGTGGCCCGCTTCACTCGCGCAGCTTCGTCGCTGGCCAGGTGGCGCGCCCTACCAATGTGACCGGCCGAAACGTCGGCGGCCCATTGGGCTTGGGTTTCGTTGAGGCCGAGGTTGGCGTCACTAAGCAAAACACCCTTAACCGCCGCCGGCGAGGGAGTGGGCACATAAACGTGGCGGCAGCGCGACCGTAGGGTGATCGCAATATCCGAAGGGTCGGTCGAGGGCGCGCAGAGCAGGAAGACGGTGCGGGCGGGCGGCTCCTCAACGGACTTCAGCAAAGCGTTGGCGGCGGCATCGTTCAGACGGTCGGCATCTTCCACAACCACCACGCGCCAGCGGGCGACGGTAGGCATGTTTGCGGCCTCGTGGATGGCGCCGCGGATCTCGTCGACCGTCAGCACCACGCCCGTCGTGGATACCCACAGGATGTCCGGATGCGTGCCCGCGGCGGCGCTACGGCACTGGTCGCACTCCCCGCAGCCGCCGTGCGGGCAGACCAACGCGGTGGCAAAGACCTTCGCCGCGATCGAACGACCCGACCCGGGCGGGCCGGTGAATAGCCACGAATGGGTCATCGCCTGTGAATCCTCCACGGCCCGCTGCAGGGGACGGCGGACAGACTCTGCAGTGATGCGCCCAAAGACCCCCGGTGCGTCTTCGGGGGCAGCTGCAGCGCCTGCCATGGTGGTTTCCGTCATGGTTACTCAGTGTAGCTACCCACCCGGACAGGGCGCGCCACGGCGAGACGCGGTGCGATAGTCTGAAGGGCATGAAACAACTGCTGCGATACCTTTCCTGGGCCTGGGGAACCTCTTGGCCCTTGTACGCAGCAACTGTCCTGGCCACGAACGTTATTGGCGCCACCGCTGTGGCAACGTTCCTGCGCTTTTTGATCCCCCTGCCTTCCGCCCGCGAACTGACGAGCCTGAACACCACCACCGCCACGCTGTACCTGAGCTACTTCGGGGTGGCCGTGGTCGCCGGCATCGCGATGACGTTGTACTTTTTTGCGCCCGTGCTGCGCTGGCAACGCAACCCGCAAGCCTATGACCCGAACATGGTGCGCGACCTGGTGCTGCGCATTCCGCTGCTGCAGACCATCACGGGCATCGTCTTGTGGGGCATCGGTGTGGTGCTGTTTACCGTTGTGGCCTGGCGGTATAGCACCGAATGGGGTGTGACCGTCGCCGTGACGGCCACGTTGGGCGGCATGATGGTGAGCCTGATGACGTACATGGAGGCCGAGCGTTTGGTGCGCCCCGTCGCCGCCAAGGCCTTGGCTAAGGGCGCGCCGGATCATTCGCGACTATCGCCCCTGTCCCACCGGTTGATGACGACGTGGGCGTTGACCTCCGCCGTGCCAGTGCTGGGAATGGTGCTGCTGCTATTCGCCGTCGCGACTGACTTCTACCCCGAAGATTCCCGCGGCATCATTCCGGCGTTGTTGGCGTTGGCGATCACCACCCTGCTGACCGGTTTCATGGGCACCACCTTGTTCTCTATGGCGGTGGCCGACCCGATCCGGGAGCTGCAGTACGCCATCAACCGCGTGCGCCGCGGCCAGGTGAACACGGACGTGCGGATCTACGACTCTTCGGAGATCGGCGTGCTGCAGGCGGGCTTCAACGAGATGATGCGTGGCCTACAGGAGCGCCAGCGGGTCTCGGATCTTTTCGGCCGCTACGTCGGCGCCGAGGTCGCCCGCCGCGCGCTGGAGGAAAAGCCGGAACTCGGCGGCGAAACCCGGCACGTGGCCGTGCTTTTCGTGGACGTGATCGGCTCGACCGGCTTCGCCACGGAGAAGGAACCGCAGCACGTGGTGAAAGCTCTCAACGAGTTCTTCGACCGCGTGGTGGAGGTCGTGCACGCCAACAAGGGCATCATCAACAAGTTCGAGGGCGATGCCGCGCTGGCCGTATTCGGAGCTCCCCTGCCCCTGGACGATGTGGCTGGCCACGCCCTGGCCGCCGCGCGCGAGCTAAAGGCGAAGTTGCAGGGGCTGGAGTTCGTTGCGGGTATCGGCGTGGCCGCCGGATCCGTCGTGGCCGGGCACATCGGTGCAAAGGATCGCTTTGAGTACACCGTCATCGGCGATGCCGTGAACCAGGCCGCGCGCCTGACGGATCTGGCTAAGAAGACCCCCGGCCAGGTGTTGACCAGCGCTGCGACCCTGCGTGCAGCCAACGAGGCCGAGCAGGCTCGCTGGACCATGATGAAGTCCGTGGAGCTGCGCGGCCGACGCGAGATGACGCAGATCGCCCGCCCCATCCGCCCCACCCTGGCCGACCGCGCGGGTTCTTAGGCGCCACTTAGGCGCAGGCTCTCAGGCGCAGCGCTGTTGCTTAAGCCCCGCGCCGTACCGAGGCAATGGGCAGGTTTCTTTTTGACGCCACCTCGTCCCACCACGCCGCCGTTTTCTGCTCTACTGCCGCGGCCAGCTGCTCTGCGGTAATTCCCGCGGACTGCAGCTGGTCGGACGTCGTGCCCTCCGGCAGCAGGTCTTCGGCGTGCAACGCCTCGATGAGGCCAACGAAGAAGTGCGGTTCCAGCGCGGCGATCGCCACCCAGCCGCCACATTCCGCCCGGTAGAGGCCGTAGCCAGGTAGCAGGCCGCCCAGCAAGGTATCGGATCCCGTGAGTCGGAAGCGCGCTGGCGTGGCGAATTCCTCGGCCATATCTGCCAACCCGACTTCGTGGTAACTGCCCTCGCCGGTGGCGCTAGCCTGCCACAGGGCGGCCAGCGCTTGGGATACGGCGCGTTCCGCGCCTGCCAGGTCCGCAATGGGAACCACCGGCATCGCGGGGGTATCGCCGTGGAAGGACAGGGTGCCGGCGTGCGCCTCGTAGGTGAGGTCATGGCCCGCCACGTCGGCGTGCTCGCCGGAGTGGCCGACGATCGCCACCTGCGATAACGCGGGGAAGCGCGCGTGCAGGTCCTCCCACCCCAGTCCCAGGCGCTGAAGCGAGGCTGGGCGGGAGCTCGTGAGCAGCAGATCGGTCTTCTCCAGCAACTCGTGCAGTTCCCGCAGGCCGGACTCTTCCTTCAGGTCTATGCTGAGCACCTGCTGCCCCTCCACCAGGTGCTGGTAGTAAGGCTCGCAGTACAGGCGCATGGGGTCGGCGGCTTTGCCGGGGCCTTCCACCTTGATGACGGTGCCACCCAATTCCTGCAGACGCTTCGCGGCGACGGGGCCGGGGAGGTTCGGGGCGAGGGAGACGACGGTGAAGTTCGGGAGCTGATTCATGCTCCCGAACGTATCAGTTCATACCCAAAAGTATGGGGGAATTAGCGAGACTTCTTCACCGTGCGCTTCGTCAGTGTCGGGGGCTTCTTGGTGCTCTTCTTGGCCGACTTCTTCGAGGCTTTCTTCGTCGCCTTCTTCGCAGCCTTCTTGGTCGACTTCTTGGTGGCCTTGCGGCTCGACTTCGCAGGTGCCGAGCCCTCGGCTGCCTGCTTGGCGCGCCGCTCCGACAGCAGCTCATTCGCGCGGGCGTCCGTCATCGTCTCCGGGGTATCGCCCTTGCGCAGGGAGGCATTGGTGGTGCCGTCCGTGACATAGGCGCCGAAGCGGCCCTCCTTGACGGACATCGGCTTTCCGGAGACGTCGTTATCGCCCAGCTGCTTCAGCGGCGGCTGCGCGGCTGCGCGACCACGGCGCTTCGGCTCGGCGTAGATGCGCCGGGCCTCGTCGAGGGTGATCGTGAAAATCTGCTCCTCGTTGGCCAGCGAACGGGAGTCCTTGCCCTTCTTGAGGTAGGGGCCGTAGCGGCCGTTCTGGGCGGTGATCACTTCGTTGTCGCTCGGGTCGACGCCCACCTCGCGCGGCAGGCTCATGAGCTTCAGGGCCTCTTCCAGCGTCACGCTGGCTGGCTCCATGCCGCTGAACAGGCTGGCGGTCTTGGGCTTCAGCGTCTCCTCGACGATCTGCTTGACGCGCTTTTCCTTCTGCGCCTGCGCGGTCTTGGTCTCGCGGCTCAGCGGCTTCTTGCCCTCTGCCTCGCGCTCGCGATCCTGCTCATCGCGCTCGGCCTCCCAGACCTTTACGGCCTCCTCGGCCACGCGGGATTCCTCGTCCTCGCCGAGCACCTCGGTGACGTAAGGGCCGTAGCGTCCCTCGCGGGCGACGATGGTGCGCCCGTTGGCGGGGTTGGTTCCCAGCTCCCGACCGCCCTGCGGGGTGGCGAAGAGCTTCTCGGCAACCTCCAGGGTCAGCCCGTCCGGGGTCATGGATTCCGGCAGGTTGGCGCGCTGTACCTCCGGCTCGGTGCCCTCCGGTGCCCCTTCCGGCACCGGCTTGATGCGCTCCAGGTAGGGGCCGTAGCGGCCCACGCGGACGACGATCGGCACGCCGTTCTCATCATCGAAGATGTGCAGGGAGTTCACCCGGCGGGCGTCGATCTGCTCCAGGTTGTC
Source organism: Corynebacterium macclintockiae (assembly GCF_027570165.1). Lineage (NCBI taxonomy): Bacteria > Bacillati > Actinomycetota > Actinomycetes > Mycobacteriales > Corynebacteriaceae > Corynebacterium > Corynebacterium macclintockiae. Next base: position 57,624 of record NZ_JAKMUV010000003.1, on the reverse strand, counting down.
GCCCACGATGTGCTTCAAGCCACCCAGTCGGGGCACGACCGCACCCGGGGCATCCGGGCGGGAGCTATCGCCGAAGTAGAAGCCCTTCAGCCAGTTCACACGGTCCTGATCGCCGGCGGCGATGGCATCCAGCTCGTCTTCCATCGCGGAGGTGAAGTCGTAGTCCACCAGCGCGCCGAAGTTCTGCTCCATCAGGCCGATCACGGCGAAAGCTACCCACGACGGCACCAGCGCGTTTCCGCGGGGCAGCACGTAGCCGCGGTCCTGAATGGTGCGGATGATGGAAGCGTAGGTCGACGGGCGGCCAATGCCCATCTCCTCCATCTTCTTCACCAGCGAGGCCTCCGTGTAGCGGGCCGGCGGGTTCGTCGAGTGGCCGTCGGCGGCCACGTCGCGCGCGTTCAGCTCGTCGCCCTTGGTCAGCTGCGGCAGACGCTTCTCCGCGTTATCGGCCACGTCGCGGCCATCGGCGGTGCGGCTGACCTCCACGTAGGCCTTCAGGAAGCCCGGGAAGGTCAGGGTGCGGCCGGTTGCGGTGAACTCGCAGGTCTCGCCCGACTTCGCGTCGCCGGCGACGGTGACCTTCATGGACTGGCCCTTCGCGTCGGCCATCTGGGAGGCCACGGTGCGCTGCCAGATCAGCTCATATAGCTTGAACTCCTCGGCATCCAGCTGGTTGCTTAGCTGGCCGGGGGTCTGGAAGGTCTCGCCCGCGGGGCGGATGGCCTCGTGGGCCTCCTGCGAGTTCTTGACCTTACGGGAGTACTGGCGCGGTCCGTCAGCCACGAACTTCGCACCGTAGAGCTCCTTGGCCTGCTTACGGGCGGCCTCGATACCGGCGGTCGACAGGGTGGTCGAGTCGGTACGCATATAGGTGATGTGGCCATTTTCGTACAGGCGCTGCGCAATGCGCATCGTGCGCTCCGAGGTGAAGCGGAGCTTGCGGCCGGCCTCCTGCTGCAAGGTGGAGGTCATAAACGGCGGGTACGGGCGGCGGGTGTAAGGCTTTTCTTCCACCGCGGTCACGGCGAACTCCTGACCCTGCAGCCCCTCTGCCAGGGACTCCGCCTTCGCCCCATCCAGCACGAACGTGTCCTTCGCGCTGGCCTTCAGCTTGCCATCATCACCAAAGTCACGTCCCTGAGCCACGCGCTTGCCAGCGACCGTTGCCAGCCGTGCTTCAAAGGAGTCCGGGGCGGCGTCATCAAGAGAAGAAGAAACAGCGTCGATCACACCAAACGTGGCGCTCAAGTCCCAGTACTCGGCGGCGATGAACTTCATGCGTTCGCGCTCGCGCTCGACGATCACGCGGGTGGCGACGGATTGCACGCGACCGGCGGACAGGCGCGGCATGACCTTCTTCCACAGCACCGGCGAGACCTCGTAGCCGTACAGGCGGTCCAGCACGCGGCGGGATTCCTGCGCATCAACCAGGTCGTAGTCGAGTTCGCGGGTGTTCTGCGCGGCTTCGAGGATGGCGTTCTTTGTGATCTCGTGGAACACCATACGGCGCACCGGCACCTTCGGCTTCAGCACCTCAAGCAGGTGCCACGCGATAGCCTCACCCTCACGGTCGGGGTCTGTCGCGAGGTAGAGCTCGTCAACCTGCTTGAGCTTGGCCTTGAGGTCGGAGACCTTCTTTTTCTTGTCCGGGCTGACGACGTAGAGCGCTTCGAAGTCCTTATCGACGTTGACGCCCAGACGCGCCCACGGTTCCTTCTTGTACTTGGCCGGAACGTCTGCAGCGCCCCGGGGAAGATCACGGATGTGCCCGACGGAAGCCTCGACGATGTAGTTCGGCCCCAGGATCGGGGCGATCTTCTTCGCCTTCGTCGCCGACTCAACGATCACTAGACGTTTGACGTCATCGTTTGCCATCGGTTGAACTCACACATCCTTCAAAAATCTAAAGCTTGCCGGGTGCCATTGTTATACAGATTTCCCACAACAGTTGCCCACTTACGCATTTCTAAGCGACACTACGCGGTCTTCGCAATTTATTTGCAACCGGGGTGGGCACCGGCATAATCGGCAAAGCCCCCGCCGGGCGCGAGGTGCACCGGGGGCGGGGGCCTGCTAAAACCCTGCGGGTTTAAAGAGCCGTGACGTTCTGAGCCTGCGGGCCCTTGGCGCCCTCGCCGATCTCGAACTCGACCTTCTGGTTCTCCTCGAGAGTGCGGAAGCCGCTGCCCTGGATCTCAGAGTAGTGGACGAAGACGTCGGAAGATCCGTCGTCCGGGGCGATGAAGCCAAAGCCCTTTTCCGCGTTGAACCACTTAACGGTTCCCTGTGCCATGAATTTACTACCTATCTTGTTGAAACTGACCGGCGCCAGTCTGCTTCGACCATCGAACGCCGAGGTCGGAACGTACGTCGTTTCCAACCCAATCGGCCCAAAACCCAGCGAAACCCGCCCTCACGCACGAGGCGAGCGGAAAAGTGCCGAGGATTTCAATAACCATTCGACAGTCTGCCACGTCACGGGATAAACGATCAGCCGAGAATGAAATATCCCAGACAATAACTTGTATCCACCCCCTAATGGGTCTAGAACAGACGGTGATGTCCGACCCCACGCCCCCTACTCCAGATTCTGCGCCAGGCTCTTCTGCGCGGTCTTTCGGCGAGGAACTCTTGGCCGATCTGACGCCCGAGTTTCCGCGTTCCACCGTCACCCACACACGCACCATTCCCGCCCGCCCGTCGCGGACGGCGCAGTGGCCGGAGTGGGCCGACGAGACTCTGGTGGAATACCTGCATAAACAGGGAATAAGCGCCCCGTGGTCGCACCAGGTAGAGACCGCCAACCACGCACATGCGGGGCGGGATGTGGTGGTTTCGACTGATACGGCGTCCGGAAAGAGCCTCGGCTACCAACTAGCGGCCTTGAGCGACCTGGCTACGGCGAGCACCGCGACGGCCCTTTATATTGCGCCGACGAAGGCGCTGGCGCAGGACCAGCGGACGGCGCTGGCGCGGATGTGCGCAGGCGCGGCGAACCTGCGCGACATCATGGTGGCCACCTACGACGGCGATACCCCGCCCGAGACGCGGCGGGTGATCCGCGACCAGGCGCGGGTGATCGTGACGAACCCGGACATGCTGCACGCCTCGATCCTGGGGAATCCGCAGTCGTGGAGCCGCCTGCTACGCACGCTGCGCTACGTGGTGATCGACGAATGCCACGTTTACCGCGGAGTTTTCGGCGCGCACGTGGCGATGGTGCTGCGGCGACTGCTGCGGCTGTGCGGGACGGCACCGACGATCGTGTTAGCCTCTGCGACCAGCGTGGACCCGGCGGCACACGCGCGCCGACTGACGGGGCGACCGAACGTGGTGGCGGTGACGCAGGACGGCGCACCCGCGGGCGAGCGGACCGTGGCGTTATGGGAGCCGGGTTTCCTACCCGAGGTAGAAGGCGAAAACGGCGCGCCGGTGCGACGGGCGGCGAACTCCGAAGCCGCGGATGTGATGGGGCTGGCGATAGCGCAGGGCGCGCGGACGCTGACCTTCGTGCGCTCCCGGCGCGGCGCGGAAGTCGTGTCCGTCGCCGCTGCGGAAAAGCTGGCGGCCATGGGGCGTAGCGCGGACGCGGTGCGGGTGGCGGCCTATCGCGCGGGCTACACCCCGGAGGATCGCCGCGAGCTGGAGCGTCGCTTCGATAACGGCGAGCTGCTGGGAATCGCCTCGACGAACGCCCTGGAGTTGGGCATCGACGTCGGCGGGCTGGACGTGGTTGTGACCAGCGGTTTCCCCGGCACGATCGCGAGCTTCCGGCAGCAGGCGGGGCGCGCGGGAAGGCGCGGCCAGGGCGCCCTGGTAGTGCTGGTCGGGGCGGATGATCCGATGGATACGTACCTTCTGCACCACCCGGAGGCCCTGCTGGACCGGCCCGTGGAGAACACCGTTTTCGACCCGACGAACCCCTATGTGCTGGCCGACCACGTGGTGTGTGCGGCGGCGGAAAAGCCGCTGTCCGAGGCAGAGGTGGCGCACTGGCGCGCGGAGCGTGTGGTGGAACACCTGCTGTGCCAAGGAGCGCTGAAGCGCAGACCGCGGGGCATTTTTGCTGACCTGAAGGTGGCGGAGCAGGTGCATTCGCAGGTATCGATCCGCGGCGGGGCGGCGGCTCAGGTGGCGATCGTGGAGGCCGATTCCGGCCGCCTTCTGGGCACCGTGGACCAGTCGCGTGCAACGTCGGACGTGCACACCGGGGCGGTGTACATGCACCAGGGCGAAACGTTTGTGGTGCAGTTGCTGGACCTGGAGGAATCCGTGGCGTGGGTGCGGCCTGAGTTCCCCGAGTACACCACCCAGGTGATCCGCGATACCGACATTGCGGTGCGGCGCACGCGGGGGACACGCAAGGTCTGCGACGGGGTGTGGTTGGCGGATGTGGACGTGGAGGTTTCGCATACCGTCAGCGGCTATCGGAAGCGTTTGCCTGGCGGCGAGATCCTGGAGACCGTCCCACTGGAGGTGCCGCCAGAATCGCTGCGCACCCGCGCGGTGGCGTACACCGTGGATCCCGATGTGTTGCTGGATCTGGGGTTGCCGGAGCCGACGTGGCCGGGGACGTTGCATGCCGCGGAGCATGCGGCGATTGGCCTGTTGCCGCTGATCGCGACGTGCGACCGTTGGGATATCGGTGGCGTGTCCACCGCCTTGCATGCCGATACGGGTCTGCCGACGGTGTTTGTGTACGACGGTTACGCAGGTGGTGCGGGCTTTGCGGAGCAGGGCTTCGCCCGCTTTGCCGAGTGGATGGCCGCCACCGCCGAGACCGTTGAGACCTGCGAGTGCGACTCTGGCTGCCCGTCGTGCGTGCAGTCCCCGAAGTGTGGCAACGGCAACGATCCGCTGTTCAAGGCGGGTGCGGTGGTGTTGTTGCGGGCGCTGGCTGATGCGGCGGCGGACGCTGGTTCTCGCTAACCCGGTCGGTGGGGCTCGCTGTTTTTCTTTTTATGACGCCTCCCGCCACAACCGGTGAAGGCATATACTTCCCCACATGAGGTCGTTTGTTGGAGAAAAGTATTTTGCTCGCCGGAGAGTCATAGCGGCAACCGCAGCTGCCTCCCTGTCGCTAGCAACACTGTCCGGCGTGGCTGGCGTGACTGACGGGGCCGGCGTGGCCGGCGTGGCCGCCGCGCAGTCCAGCGCCCCGAGCCTGCAGTCCAGCACCCCGAGCGTGCAGTCCAGCGCCCCGAGCGTGCAGTCCAGCGCCCCGAGCGTGGTGAACCGGGGTGTGCCGATGCGCACCCCGGCACCCTACGCAGGAAAGCCGGTGGATAGTGGGCTAAAGATTGGCGCTACTCCTGCCACGGCGGGCGTCCTGATGAACTCGGTTCCGCTGGATCCGTCGGTGGGATTGTCCGCAGCGGGGCAGCAGTTCCGCTTTAGTTACTCCACCACCAATCAACATGGAACCGTGTCCCCATCGACGGGTGCGGTGTTCTTCCCAAAGGGCAAGCTACCAGTCGGTGGTTGGCCTGTTTTGGCGTGGGCGCATGGAACGGTGGGGTTGGCTGATCAGTGCACTCCGTCGATGAACCCCCGTTCGCCGCGCGATGCGGATTATCTGAATCACTGGCTGAAGCAGGGTTATGCGATTGTGGCTAGCGACTATGCGGGCATGGGCACGGAAGGGCTGATGAGTTACCTCAACGGCAAGTCCACCGCCGCGAATGTGGTTGATTCCGTTATCGCAGCTCAGAGCCTTCCAGCCGTGAAACAGGGCGGGCAGGCACTGTCCAAGAAGTGGGCCGTCATCGGCCAGTCGCAAGGCGGTGGCGCTGCCTTGCACGTGGCGCTACGGGCAACGCAGCGCAGCAAGCAGGCTGGACTCAACTTCCTGGGCACGGTGGCGACCGGCGCTCCTGCCTATGTGGAGGAGATTGTTTTGGCGGGAAGCCCCTCGTTCCCACCCGTCCCTCTCCCCGCCGGGTTGAACACCTATGCGTTGTACATCCTGGCCGGGTTCCGCGAGGCTAACCCGAACGTAGATGTGGATTCCGCCCTCACCCCGGAGGGTAAGCGCATGGTGAAGGCCGCCGAGGAGTCCTGCCTCCCCGAGCTTTCGGAAAGCCTGAAAGGCACCAACGTAGCCCGGGCTTTCTCCAAGCCGTTGCGCACGGTTCCTGGCCTGGAGCCCGCTTTGCGCGCCTACATGCAAACCCCGGCCACGGGCTATGACAAGCCCGTGTTCCTGGGGCACGGTCTGCTAGATAAGGATGTTCCCACTCCCATCGGCATCATTTTGAATTCGGACATGTGGATTCACCAGTTCATCGGCGACATGCAGAAGCGAAACAAGCGGGTCGAGGTTCACTGGTACCCCACCGACCATGGCGGTACGGTGCCAGCATCCCAGCGGGATTCAACACCTTTCCTGGCTAACCTTTTCCGCCAGGGATAGCCTCTTCCTGTGCTACTCCGCAGGCCCCGCCGTGGCCTGCGCCTTCTGCGGAAGGATGCGCGAGTTTGATCCCATGCGAGTTGTGACGTTTACCGTCACAAACTCGCCCTTGACCTCGCAGTTCTCCACATCAGCACCGTTGGCAGCGGCGATACTTCGGGCAGTGCCGCAGGGCTCCCCCTCACCGGTTTGCAATACCATCGCCGCCGATAGTGCGGCCAGATCCGCGGCCGTACTGGCCTGCTCTTTGTGCCCCAGCATCGCGCTCCCCAGCGCCAGCAGAGACACCACCGACAGGATGCCTAGCGTGATCATCGCCCCGTAGACGGTGCTCATTAGCCAACCTCCACCTTCCCCATCCCTCTACTGTCTCTATTCCCCGTCCGGCTCCACCATCGTCACGGCCTCGCCGTGAACGTCAAAAAGAGCCCCGTCCTTGGTAACTTTCACCCGCACAAGAGGTGCATCCGCACCGCCTTCGTGGGAGGTAGAGACGGCGGCGGTGGCGTCAATTTCCCTGGCTAGCGCCACCCCATCGCCACCGCGCGCCTCGGCTCGGGCGACGGTCCGCGCCAGCGACTGCGCTGCGGCAGCCTGTGACATGGTGATCAATCCCGTGGCGGCTCCGCCGGCGACGAGGGTCATAGCGGTGAGGACGATGGCACCTTCGACTGTGTTCATGTTCGTTCCTGATTGCTGTTTTTTATTGACGTCCCCACGCGCCCGAACCGGGAAAGGTCAGGCGCGCGGAGCGCGGTGTGCAGTGGGCGTGGGACGTCCTGAGTCCCGGCCAGTTACTTGGTGTTCAGTGCCTTTTCGAAGATTCCACTGAGCGCCTGCTCTACGGTGTCCGAGGTGACGACCGTGTACAACAGTGCGCCGAGGGCCGCCGCCGCGACGCACCCTAGTGCGTATTCGATAGTGGACATTCCCCTATCGTCTGCATAACGACTGTAAATTGCTCCAATAATCTGATTCCACCAACAAGCAATTGGATGCTGGTCAGCGTATGTTTCTTCCGCTACACCGGAGGCCGGATCCGTCTCTATCGGGGCCGCCTTGAGTTGAATGTTTGCCATGGTCTGTGCGCAGGGCTCGTAGCTAGGCTGCGGGCTAACCGGCGCAGTCGTGATCGGTGCAGCCGTGGTCGGTGCAGCCGTGGTCGGTGCGGTCATAGTTGAAGTGGTCATGGTCAGAGTCCTTCCCGGGGCGCGAAGAGCGCGCCGCCGTGTCGTGTGAGTGATGAATAGATGTCGTGCGAAACTGCTCCGCCTCTGCTTCCTCTACCGTGTTCCGCGTGCCTCTACGGCGAGACCCCTACAGCGAGGCCATACCAATGGCCAGCGGAATCAAACCCACGAATACGAAGGCTGGGAGGAAGCAGAGGGTCAGCGGTGCAGCCAAAGCGATGAGAACCTTTTCGGCTCCCGCGGTTGCCTTATCAGCAGCGACCCGGCGCAGGTGCTCAGCTTGCTGGCGCATCCCATCGGCGAGCGATGTTCCGGCGCGGGTTTGCTGAGCTGCCTGGCGGGCGATGGGACCAAACAGTGGATGATCGGCTAATGCGAGCCAGGCCTGCTCTCCCCCACCTAAATGCAGAAGAGCGAGCGAGTGTTGAAGCAGATCCTGACCTTCGCTGGCTTCACTCCGATTACCCCGTGCTAACTGCCCTACCCCCAGTTCCCATGCAGGTAGCAGTGCCTTTCCGGCGTGCAGGGCTGCAGCAGTGACGTCGAGGGCACGGGCTGCGTCCAGAGGCCCCATGGGCGTGGGTGTGGCCGGACCGGCCCGCACGCCCACTCCTCCCAGCGGAGACGTAGTTAGAGACTCGCTGAGGTACTCCGTCCACAGAGTTCCCGCGCACACCAGGCCAACCCCGGCGAGGAAGAGCAGCACCCCGAGCACGTTGGTTATCAGAAAGTTTAGTGTCCCTAGCCCGCTGGCCTGCCCCAGCGCCACCGCGCCCACAGGTAGCGCCAGCAAAACCGTCACCGTCAGGCGTGCGCCCGCCGTCGCGGAGGTGGATTTCGAAATATGCGCCAGCTGCGCATCAATATCCGTCACATGCGCCCTCGCCAACCCAGCTAACCCCACGCCGTGACGGTGGGAAATGCCCCAGATCTGGAATAGGTGGGACAGGAGGCTAGGGGCGTCGCTGCTTTCCTCGTTTACGGGGCCAGCAGCCCCCGCACCAGCGCCAGCGCCGACAGCCCCTGCACCTGCGCCAGCGCCGACAGACCCTGCACCCGGCGCGGCGCCGAGGCGCACTCTTGCACACTCCACGTTCAGGGCACGGCGCAGCGCCTCAGTTTTCAGCCCCTCGGACGCACGCTCGACGGCGTCCAGGGAACGCCCACCGGCCATCACCTCGCGGGCAATGGCATCCACCACATCGCGCACCTCGCCCAGGAACTTCATCCGTCGACGAGTTTTCAGCACCCGACCAACCACGATCTTCAGGGTGAAAGTGACCATCAGAGCGGCAGCGGCGACCGCCAGTACGGAAATCATCAGCTCCCCATCAGCCCAGTTCATCACAGAACTCCTCGAACGCTTCGCGGTCCTCGGCAACCTCGCCACCCCCGCTGTCAATTCCGCCGCGCCACTGCCACAGCACTTCGATGCGAGCCCGCTCGTCTCCGACCAAGCGCCCGATATGGGTTAACCGTCGCCCCTGGTCTGTGCGCGAAACGTGCAACACCACGTCGATGCCGTCGATCACCTGGCGCGCCAGCGCCATCCGATCCAGGCCAGCCATTGCTCCGAGTGCTTCCAACCTCCCCGGCACACTCGCCGGATCGTTCGCATGGATCGTCCCTGCACTGCCCGCATGCCCGGTGTTGAGCGCAACCAGCAGATCGGCCACCTCTGGCCCGCGGATCTCCCCCACCACGATGCGGTCCGGTCGCATGCGCAGACTCTGCTTCACCAGCGTTGTCATGGTGATTGCGCCTGCTCCCTCCGCATTGCCTTCGCGGGTCGCCATCGAAACGACGTGAGGGTGGTCGATCAGCAGCTCCGGGGTATCCTCCACCACAATTAACCGCTGGTCGCGGGCCACTTCCGCCAGCAACGCAGCCAACAGCGTTGTCTTGCCCGCGCCCGTCCCACCACTGATCAGAATGTTTCGCCGCGCCCGCACTATTCGCCGCAGCACTTCGGCCATCTCCCTACTAGCCAGCCCGCCGGCCACCAGTGCGTCCAAAGAGTTCCTCTGCCCGGTAATCGCCCGCAGGCTTATGCAACTGCCGCCTGCCGCCGGGGGCGCCAGCAGCGTGTGCACACGAATCGCCTGCGCTGCTACGTCCGGAGGCAAATCGCGTAACACTCCGTCTGCGAAAGGGCGAGCCTCGTCCAATCTCTCGCCGCACATCGTCGCCATGCGCACCGCCAGATCCCGCGCGCTCTCGGCGCTGATCTTCACGCTATCCACGCGCTGCATCCCCGCACCCCGGTCCGCCCACACGTCGCCATCACCGTTGAGCACCACATCTGTCACCTGCGGATCCAGCAGCGGCCCGGCTAGCGGCCCCAGCCCGCTGAATTCCCTCTGCAGCGTGCGCACATTCTCCACGCTCGCCTCTCCAAGGAGGTGCAGGCTGCGCGAAAGATCGTGCTCATCCGGCCGACTGATCCCCTGTTCTGCCAGGTCGTCGCGCACAAGAGCCAGCAGCCCACGCTCTGGTTCCGGTTGGCTGCGCTCGGCCTTTTTTCTTCTTGACGCCACCACGGTCTCCCCCCTACTCCCAATTCCCTAGTTGCATCCCTTGTCAGTGCCCTATCCAGTCCCCGGACCCAGCCCCGGACCAAGCCCCTAGCTCGCCAGCGGAAGCGCGCAGTTGCCGATGATCCCCTGGATCTTCTCCCACACCTCACGCACCGGTTCGCGAGCGCGGTCATGTTTCAGCGAACTCTCGATCCAATACTCGGCTTCACCCCGGTCTAAGGCGGACGCGCACTGGGCATCGTGGCGGATCACTGTCACTGGAGCCTCGTCCAACATCAGCGCCGCGACGGCCACGGACGTTGATGCCCCGGGGGTTTCCCGCAGCACGATCAGTGGTTTTGCACGGTCGTTTTCTAACATTCGATTGCGCAATGCGCTGGCGGCCGTCACCCCTTGGATGGTTAAGGGCGCGACCAGGATGTGCACGTCTGGTTCCGCCTCGCCCCACTGTTCCGCCCATCCGGCGCTGGCGCTATCGGCCACCGGCAGGCTGCGCCCGCAATCCACCACCATGTCGTCCGCGTGCATCAGGTGGGCCAGCTGCCCCACGTCCAAGCCTCTGCCGCCGCTGTGTGCGCCGAACGTCGGATAGCGGTCCGCGTAAATCACGGGCACGGCCCCTCCATCGGCGCCGATTTTCTTGCCTCCCGCGCTGTCGAAGCCCAACATCAGCAGGTGGCTGCGCAGCTGCTCGAAGTCGCAGTCGGCGGGGATCTGGTTTCGGGTTAGTCCGGGCCGCCTTTCCTTGCCCAGTACTAGATCCAGGCCACAGGAATGCGGGTCGGCGTCCACAAGAACCGCGGGCCTTCCCTCGCAGGACATGTAATAGGCCAGTTGAGCCGCAAACAGGCTGGACCCGGCGCCGCCCACCGCGGAGCTCACCGCGATGCGTACCACGTCGTTCGCCCCGATCATCTCCGCCAGCACCATCGCCCCGCCCGCGTCCAGGGAGGGCTCCAGTTGGTCCACGCGGATCGCACGCACCAAGCGGTGGCGGGTAAGTTCGCTATCCCTATCGCTCAGTACGATGGCCGAGTTTTGGCACGTAAATCCGTCTTTCCGATCCAGGTCACGCAGCAGCTCTGCGGTGGGTTCCTCCGCCCCGTCGTGCACCACCATGGGGCGCCTGGTCACGGCCGCCACCATGCGCGCCTCGTTATTCCACAGCGGGTCGGCGATGTCGATAATCACCGGCCTCAGCTTCCCCGCTGGGGCTGTCGCTGCTGCCTTCCGCGCTGTTGCCTTCTTTGCTGCTGTCTTTTTCCGCTTGCCTGACTTCCCTGCTCCCATGAAACAAAGGCTGTCAGTTGAGCGGTCGTAAAAGTACCCCTGATTTTTTGGCTGTGGAAAAGTCGGGTTGGCGTCACAAAAAAGGGTCTAGAGCCTGTGGATAACCAGAAACGGGAGAAGATAAGAGTGACATAAGGGACGGGATGTAATTAGAATGACGAATGTGAATCAGCACCAGGAGCCAGCACGCGCATCGGGCGACGGGCGGATTTTGGCTATTTTCGACCTCGACAAGACGATTATCGATACGTCGGCGTCCCTGGCCTACCGCCGCCCTATGGCCGAACGCGGCCTGCTGAACACCAGTGAGGTGCTGAAGATGATGGCGATGCTGGGCAACTACATGCTCTCCACCCATTCCGAGGACAACCTGGAATCCACCAAAGACGCGCTGACCAGCATCATTAAGGATCGTGAATCCGAACCGCTGCGCCAAGTCGCCCAAGACGCGCTGCAGGAAGTCATCACCCCGTTCATCTATACCGAAGCGCGCGAGCTCATCGAATGGCACCGCAAAATGGGTCATCGCATCGCCATCGTGACGGCCTCGGCCTCCATCATGGTGCAGCCGATCGCCAAAGAACTCGGCGTTGACCACCTGTTAGCCACAGAACTAGAAGAAAAGGACGGGCGCTTCACCGGCGCCGTCACGCACTTCAACAAGGGCCACGCCAAGGTCGAACGGATCCTGCAGCTCGTCGCGGAACACGGCTACGACCTGGACGAAAGCTACGCTTATTCCGACGCCGCCACCGACATCCCCATGCTGGAGCTGGTGGGCAACCCGGTTGCCGTGAACCCGGACCGTCCCCTCAAAAAGCGGGCGACCGAATCCGACTGGCCGATCCGGCAGTTCAGCCGCCCCGAACCGCTATTCCCCCAGGCAGCGGTGCTGGCCGGGGCGGGCGCCACACTCGCACTGCTCGGCATCGCCGCTACTGGGCTGGCGATGTGGCTGCGCGGGCGCGACGAAGGGGTCTAGCCCCGCGCCCGCACTACTTCGCGTCCGCGATCGACTTGCCTTCCAGCGACCCCTCCGACAGACCCGTGGCGTGGAAAATAATCCACTCGGCCACGCCCTCCGGGGTGCCGCTGGCGAAAGCCTCTGCCTTCGCCATGTAATCCTCGCGCTTGCGGTTCCACCACACCTCCGGCACACCCAAACCGCGCGGATCCAGGCCAGTGGCAATGGTCGCCAGACGGGAGCACGCGCGGGCGGTCACGCCGGTGGCGTCCGCAAAAGGCTGCAAAGCCAACAGTTCGCCGTGGATCACCGCAGACAGCACCGTCGCATTCACCTTCGTCCCACCAGCGATGAACTTGCCCAGCAGCTGCAGGCGCGCATCCGTCGAACGGCGCGGGCGGCCCGGCACCAGGAACTCTGCGTCGCCCGCGGCCTTCTGGCGAAACGCTGGGTCGGACATCTGCGGGCTGGCCACCGCATTAATACGGGCGATGATCTGCAATGGGGCGCGGCGCCACGTGGTTACCGTGTCCGTAATCCCGTCCGGCGCCAGCAGCTCGGCGGCGCGCAGCGCACCGGCCAGGATCGGATCTTCCACCTGGCCGTCCTCGGGCAGTCGCGGACTACCGCCGTCCAGCTGTGCCGAAGCCCGCGCCCCGCGCAGCACAGCCTCCGCGCCCGTGACATCCCATCCACGCAGGTTCGCGGGGTGGCGGTGCAGTCGCGCGAGATGGTCGTTGGCTTGGGCCACAGCCTCCGGCACGCCGGGCAGTTCGGCCAGTCCGGCGAGCGGATCGTGCACAGAATTGTCAGACATATTTAAGACAATAATGCACCCGCCCGCGCAAACTTCCCCGTGGTCTGGCAAACTAGGGGAAGTCAATTAGGTGTAACCCCCAGGAGTTTTACAGTGAGCAACAAAGATCGCGCAGGCATGTTCACCGACCGCGATAGCTTTAACCCGCAGGTCAACGCTATTCCACTGTCGGATGTGGATACCCACGCCAAGGGTCAGGCCAGCATCAGCGATCTGGTGAAGGACGCTTCCGCACAGGTCTCCTCCCTCGTCCGTTCTGAGGTCGAGCTGGCGAAGACCGAGATCGCTGCCTCCGCCAAGAAGGCCGGCATCGGTGTGGGTCTGTTCGGCGCCGCCGCCATCATCCTGGCCCACAGCTCCTTCTTCCTCTTCTTCACCATCGCCGAGGCTCTGGATACCTTCCTGCCGCGCTGGCTGGCATTCCTGATCGTCTTCCTGTTCATGCTGCTGCTGGTCATCATCCTGGCTCTGGTTGGTGTGAAGCAGGTCAAGGGTGTGAAGAAGCCGGAGAAGACCATCGAGTCCGTCAGCGAGCTAAAGACCGTCATCCCGCAGGGTGGCAAGAACTCTGCGTCTGGCCGCAAGTCGGGAATGTACACCTAAATTCCTTAAGCTCTTTACATGACGTCCGAAGACCCCCACGCTTCAGATCCGCACACCCCGCATGCCACTTTTGTGCATTCGCGGGGTGTGCGCCTTCGTGTAGACGTACAAGGCCCCCGCTACGCACCGTTGGTGTTGTTCATCCACGGTTTCGGCGGTGGCGCCTTCGACTGGCACCCGCTGATGCAGCAGCTGGCTGGCGAGGATCTGCGCCTGGCCGCCGTCGACCTTCGTGGCTATGGGCGCTCGGACAAAACGCCGCGCGGCTACGACCTGACCACCGCAGCCAGCGACATGGCCGGGGTGATTCGGGGTCTGGGCTACACGACCGCCATGGTGGTCGGTCACGGCTACGGCGGCATGGTTGCCTGGACGTTGGTGGCTCACCACCCGGATCGCGTCCGCCGCTTCATCACTTTGTCTTCGGTTAACCCGCTGTTGCGCTTCCGCGGCATTCTGGCGCAGCCTTTTTCCCAGCCGCACTTCGCCCGTCGCATTCTTTCCGCCCAGCTGCCGCGCCTTCCGGAGCGCAAGTTGCTGGCGGACAACGCTGCGGCCGCCGAAAAGATCTTTAGGGCTGGTGTGGCCCCAGGTTTTAGGGATACGGACGCCTACTTCCGCAACGCCGCACTTCGCCGCGAAGCTATGCAGGTGGATAAGGTCGCACATCTTTCCTGCGAATACCTACGTTGGCCCTTCCGCAGCCGCTTCCGCCCGGAGGGCACTAGGTTCGAGCGGACTTTCCCCGACCACGTTGAGGTGCCGCTGCTAGCCATCGACGGCAGCATGGATCCCGTTTTCGACGAAGCCTTGGCGGAGAAGTCCGCTCGGCGCGCCGCAACGGCCGACCGGCGGGTGCTGTTCGGCGTGGGGCACTATCCGCACGTCGAAGATCCCCACTGCATTGCAGAGATCATCCGCGAACAGGCGAACGCACGCTAGGCGGCACTACTCCGCCACGCAGGCCCCGGTGTCGGCACTGTCGTGGTGCTTGTTCACGTCCCCGACATGGCTGAGGACTTCCTGTTTCGTCAAAGCGTAGCCCGTGTCCTTCTCATTCACGTCCGCACCGAAGACCAACCCCAGCACGTGCCCGTTCGTGTCAATCAGCGGACCGCCGGAGTTCCCCTGCACCACGGATCCGCGCAGCGAGTAGCTTTCGCGCTCCACGCGGGCATTGGCATAGATATTCGGGCCACTGACCACGAACTTCTCGCGGATACGCGCGGGCGATGCCTGGAACGGTCCGCCGTGCGGGTACCCCATGACGATTGCGTCCTGCCCTTGCTTACCCTCGTCCTCGGCCCACTTCATCGGCACGAAGGGCAGGTCGGCGCTGTGCAGCAGCGCGATATCCTGCTGCGGGTTGTAGTAGACAACCTTGGCCTCGTGCGGCCCGTCCTTGGTGGCCAGCGTGACCTTGTCGGTACCGGCAACGACGTGGGCGTTCGTCATCACCATATCCTTGTCGATCACCCATCCACTGCCCTGCAGGATGCGGCTGCACTGTTCCGCCTCTCCCACAACGCGCACCACGCTTTCGCGTGTGTTCTTGACCGCCGGGGATCGCATTAAGGCGTTGTCAGGCGGGTCGACTTCCGTGGTCGGGAGGTTCTCCATCGGATCCGCGATCATCGGGAAGCCCGAGTCGTTGATCAGCTGGGAGGTCTGCGCCGGTAGCTGCTTAAACCAGGCTGGGGCGGAATTGCCGACCGCACCGAGGATCTTGCTGCCCTTAATCGCTTTGCCGAACCCGCCGACGTTTCCGGTGGCAATTGGCACCAACACTAGCCACACGATCAGCAGCGTCGTAAAAACCTGCACGATCGCGCCGACGACCGATTCCAATCGCAGCAGCTCGCGGGTGCGGATCTTATCCCGCAGGTTCGCGCCGATGCTGGAGCCAATGGCGTAGCCCACGACCACGACCACCGTCACCGTGATCAGCGCTGCAAAGAAGCGGGCGCTGTGGTTATCGCTGAAGTTTTCCTCCGCCACTCGCACCGCGATCGGCACCAGTTTCACGCCGAAGAAGCCGCCGAGGATCACGCCCACAAAGCTCAGCGCAGCGCTAAACCCGCCCTGGCGGTACCCGGAGGTCGACGCGCCGAGGCACACGAACACCAGCACGATGTCGAGGATCGTTGCTCCCGTCATCCCGGTCATGGTGCGCCTCCGTTTCTGCCTTGTTCTTCTGTTCTGTCGAACTCTTCTCTCATCTCCCCTAGCGCCTCGCCGTTGGCGGAGCTGGCCAGGGTTGTAAAGAGGTTATGCGGCTCTTCGGCACCATCTTCGCCTCCGCCGCTGGACCAGGGTTCCTCCCAGCCTGCGCGGCGTAAGAGCGCGTTGATCACGCCTCCGGTGAAGCCCCACAGCACCAGCGGTTTCTCCTCACCGATGGGCAGCGTCCAGGCGGGGCCACGCCAGCCGTACACCCCGACCTCGAAGCGCTGTTGAGGGTTGACCAGCTCGGGCAGCGGGTAGGGCTCTACCCAATCGTTTTCGGTCGTGGGGCACTCTACCCGATGGGGATGACGCCACCACGCCACCACCGGCACCACCGCGAAGTTCGTGCGATCAATGTAGATCGGCTGCAGCACTGCAAACGGCTCCACCGTGTCCGGGTTCAGCCCTGTTTCCTCTTCGGCCTCCCGCAGGGCAGTGTCGATCGGCCCAGCGTCGGCTTCCTCCACGCCTCCTCCAGGGAAGGCCACTTGTCCGCTGTGGTTGCGCATCGTCGGCGCGCGGTGGGTCAGCAGCATGGTTGCGTCGGCGGGGATGGCCTGCCTTCCTGTGGCACCGGCGGGGCGGATGAAGGTGGCGTCACCAGAAAGAAGAATCAGCACCGCAGAGTAGCGCGGCGGCCGGCCGTGCTCGTCGGTCTCCGGGACGATGCGGGCGGAGTCGTTGAGGTATTGGTGGATGCCCACTTCGCGGCAGTCGCGGGCGAAGTCGCGCAGCCATTCGGGCAGGTCGACGGGTAGTTCCGGCTGGGCCTGCGCATGGGCAAGCCACTGGGCTAGGTGCGAACTCGGGCGGGTCATAGGGCTTCCTTCACCGCCTTTTCCATCTCCTCTGCACTGCGGAAGGTCTGCGCGTACAGGCGCGCCCGGGTGCCGTCGGGGCGGTAGACCACGGTCAGCGGCACGACCTTCGGCAGCTTCGCCGCGGAGTCGAAGGCGTGGTTGGAATCCTGGAAGCTCGGCAGGCCATCCACGCCCAGATCCCGCAGCATGTCGGCACCGGCCTGGCCCTTCGCATCCAGGTGCACGCCCACGACGTTCCACTCGGGGTGGTCGGCGGCGAGCTGCTGAATCATCGGCAGTTCCTTGCGGCACGGCGCGCACCACCAGGCCCACACGTTCACGACGGCGGGCTTGCCGGCCAGGCGCTCGGCCAGGGAGGTACTCGCCTTCGCGTCGGCGCTGCCCTCCGTCAGGCACGGCAGGCGCACGTCCTGCAGCTCGGCGTGAGGGCTCACGGAGGCCTCTCCCGCGCCTTCCGGGCAGCGGACCTTGTGCGTGACCTCGACAGGACCTTCGGCGGCGGAGGCCGAGGGGGCGTCCTCCTCCACAGAAGAACTAGCCCCACCCGCATTGTCCGCAGAATCCCCGCGCAACGCCATGACCAGCGGCACGCAAGCAATCGCAATACCGACGACCAGCGTGACGGCGATGATGATCGCGCGCGTGCGAGCGGAGTGTTCGACAGGTGCAGACATAACAGGAAATCAGTCTACCTGGCCACTCGGGCCGAACCCCGCCATATCCAGGAGGTGCTCGCGGTCGTCCGACTTAATCATTGTTGACGCCACCTCGGGGTCAGCCGGCCCCGCGACCCCGAAGCTAGGGCACTGGTGTGCCAGGAAGCAGGCTCCACAGGCTGCCCGGCGGGAGTGGCAAATGCGGCGGCCGTGGAAGATCGCCCGGTGGGAAAAGAGGGTCCATTCTTTTCGCTCGATGAGCTCCATGAGGTCGCGTTCGACCTGCACGGGGTCTTCGTGCTCCGTCAGCTTCCAGCGACGAGCCAAACGCCCCAGGTGCGTATCCACGGTGATGCCCGGGGTGTCGAAAGCGTTGCCGAGCACCACGTTTGCGGTTTTGCGCCCCACACCGGGGAGCTTCACCAGTTGCTCCAACGTGTCCGGGACTTCGCCTTCGTAGTTGTCCTCGATTGCCTGGCCGAGGCCAACGATGCTCTTAGCCTTGGAGCGATAAAAGCCAGTGGACTTGATGATCTGTTCAACCTCCTCGAGGTTGGCCTCCGCATAGTCGGCCGCGGTGCGATAGCGACGGAACAGCGCCGGGGTCACAGCATTCACGCGCTTGTCCGTGCACTGGGCGGACAGAACGGTGGCTACCAGCAGCTCCAGGGGATTGCTAAAGTCCAGCTCACAGAATGCATTCGGGTAGGCCACGGCGAGGGTGCGGTTGATTTTCCGGGCGCGACGCTTGCGCCCAAGAGGGGTTTCCTTTCCCTTCGCCGCGATGTGCGAGCCAATGCGGGGTAGCGTCGGGGGCGTGGGCTGAGCAGACATGGAACCTTCAGCGGACATGCAACCTGTGGAACCTTCAGAATCGGCAGAACTGATCGATAATATTCCTAATGTACCCGGGCTCGGATTAGGTCTGTGACATAGTTGGGTATGGTTTAACAAAAGAGACGAACCCTACATTCGAGCGCAACATAGACCAGGTGGTCACCCCAGCCACCGCGACGCCAGAAACGGAAGTGAAACTTAGGATGGCAGAAGTATCCGAGATACTATCAAGGGCAGGCATCTTCCAAGGTGTTGAACCCACCGCGGTGCGTACCCTTATTGACCAGCTGGATACCGTCAAGTTCCCGCGTGGCACCACCATTTTCGAAGAAGGCGAGCCCGGCGACCGTCTGTACATCATCATCAGCGGCAAGGTGAAGCTTGCCCGTCATTCGGCCGATGGGCGCGAAAACCTACTGACGGTCATGGGGCCATCCGACATGTTCGGCGAGCTGTCTATCTTCGATCCGGGCCCGCGCACCTCGTCCGCCGTCTGCGTGACGGAGCTCCACGCAGCGACGATGGATTCCGTCATGCTGCACAACTGGATCAGCGAGCACCCGGAGATCGCCGAGCAGCTGCTGCGCGTGCTGGCTCGCCGCCTGCGCCGCACCAACAACTCCCTGGCGGACCTGATTTTCACGGACGTTCCCGGCCGAGTGGCCAAGGCTTTGCTGCAGCTGGCCAACCGCTTCGGCACGCAGGAGGGCACGGCGCTGCGCGTGCACCA
Organism: Corynebacterium macclintockiae; assembly: GCF_027570165.1. Classification (NCBI taxonomy): domain Bacteria; kingdom Bacillati; phylum Actinomycetota; class Actinomycetes; order Mycobacteriales; family Corynebacteriaceae; genus Corynebacterium; species Corynebacterium macclintockiae. The sequence continues at coordinate 38,538 of NZ_JAKMUV010000003.1, read as the reverse complement.
CGACCTGACGCAGGAAGAGATCGCCCAGCTGGTGGGCGCTTCGCGCGAGACGGTGAACAAGGCGCTGGCAGAGTTCGCCCACCGCGGTTGGATCCGCCTGGAGGGCAAGTCGGTGCTGATCTCCGACACTGAGCGCCTGGCTAAGCGCGCTCGCTAAGCAGCGCCAGCGCTAAACCGGGGGTTAAGCGCTGGGGGTAGCGCGCGCTAGTTTTCGTCGCCGCGCAGGAAGCGCAGCGTCACGCGAGTGGACTGTGCGGCAGCGTTACGCAGAACCGGGTCGACATCCGTGTAGATCTCATCCACAATGTCGTTCACCGAGGCATCGTCGCCCAGCTTCTTCAGAGCTTCCTTGACCTGCTCCAGGCGCTGCTCGCGACGGTCGATGTACTTCTGTGCCACCTCGGCCAGGTTCGGCTGATCCGGACCGTGGCCCGGCAGCAGTGGCTTGTCCTGTCCGCGCTCGCGCAGCTTAGCCAGCGTCTCCAGGTAAGCCCCCAGGTCGCCGTCGGTCTCGGAGATCATGGTGGTGTGGCGACCGGCCAGAGTATCGCCGGTGATGATGCCCTCCACGTCGGAATCATCGGTACCACCGTTGGAGTGGATGAAGAAGGCCACGCAGTCGGAGGTGTGGCCAGGGCAGTGCACAACCTCAATAGTCGGGGTCAGGCCTTCGAAGGAGATGATCTCCCCGTCCTTAAGCTCGTCAGCGGCAATGCAGTACTGCTTGTCGAAGGCGCGGATCGGTGCGCCGGAGATCTGTCGGAAGCGCTGGGCACCATTAGCGTGATCCGCATGGCGGTGCGTCAGCAGCACAACTCCGATACTTGCACCACCTTCGGTGGCCTTGGTGTTCAGCACGTTCAGGTGACCTTCGTCTTGCGGACCCGGATCCACCACAACGGATACTGTGTCGTTTTCCCCTCGAATCACCCAGGAGTTCGTACCTTCCAGGGCAGCGTAGCTGGGGTTCGGCGCAAGTACGACGCCGACGTTCGGGGTTACTGGGCGTAGTTGGCTATAAGCTGGGTGCTCCATGCCTCCCAGTGTAGATCGAACCGCCAAATTATGCGCTGATCTGCGCGATGATTTCTACCTCTACGGGGGCATTCAGTGGCAGTGCGGCCACGCCGACTGCGGCGCGGGCGTGCACACCGGCCTCGCCGAAAATCTGGCCTAACAGTTCCGAAGCCCCGTTAATCACTCCCGGCTGGCCGCCGAAGTCGGCCGTAGAGGCTACAAATCCGTTGACCTTCAGGATCCGCTCGATGTTATCGATCCCCACCAGGTCGTCGATGGCGGCAATGGCGTTCAGCGCGGCGGTACGGGCGGCGTCATAAGCCTGCTCCTCTGTCACATCGGCGCCTACCAGACCCGTGACGGGCAATGCACCGTCGACGAAGGGCAGCTGGCCGGAGGTGTAGACGATATTGCCGCTGCGCACGGCGGGAACATAGGCGGCCACTGGTGCGGCCACCGGCGGTAGTTGCAGCCCCAGTTCCTCGAGCTTTGCGCGGAAGTTGTTCTGTGCCATGTGTTTTCGTGTGCTTGAGCTTGTGGTTTCTAGCTTTTAGTTTTTACTGCTCCAGCGGGCGCTTCATGTATGCCACGTGCTGCTCGCCGGTCGGGCCAGGCAGGACTGATACAAGCTCCCAGCCATCCTGGCCCCAGTTGTCCAGGATCTGCTTAGTGGCGTGGGTGAGCAGCGGTACGGTTACGTATTCCCAGTTAGTCATGGCCACCACTGTAGCGCGTACGGAAGTTCTAACTGCTGTTATTACTGCTTTGCTGCCTGGCCAGCCTCCAGCTGGCCTGCGAAGAAGTCCGCCCAGCTGGTGATTTCGGGGTGCTTGCGCAGAAGTGCACGACGCTGGCGCTCGGTCATGCCACCCCACACGCCGAATTCCACCTTGTTATCCAGAGCGTCGGCACGGCACTGCAGCACCACTGGGCAGTGGCGGCAGATCGCTACGGCCTTGCGCTGCGCTGCACCCTTTACAAATAGCTCGTCCGGATCCACGTTGCGGCAGTGCGCCTGCGTAATCCACTCACCGCGGTTGTTGAAGGACTCGCGGGTCGTGATTTGTTCGGCTGGCTGGCAGGTCGGCTTGGCGCCACTGTTGGCCGTCGTGCGGGCAAGCGATGCAGTCATTCTCTTCCTCCGAAACGTGCCCCTGACAGTGTGGCTGTGGCGCCTTGTGCGCCGGCTGGTTTCTGTTGCCGCCAACTGCCTTGGAGGCTTGCTCTACTGGTAATTTTATTCACAAGTTTTTAGAAGTGTCGAATGCGTCACATTTTGGGGGTAATTGATATCCACATGACATTTCGCTGTAAGCATTCAGGGAGCCACCTTCAGCCATACGCCTAACTTCCTGCGTTTTCGCTCTTCTTTTTGACGCCCTCACAATCCCGCTGGTCACACCACCAAACAAAGTGGCGTAAATCACATGGCTGGTTGGATCCAGCCCTGTAGCCCGAACAGGCGTTGCCTACTTATATGCGCATACCCCGTCGGGGGGACGCAGCACCCCCAGCGGTGGGGAAGGAGGGCGTCCTAAAGAAAGGGCAAAGGGTTGTCCGGGGCGTGGGTTAAGGTGTTACGCGTGGACGCACCGAAGCCATTTCTTAAACTCTTCCTCGCCATCCTGGCCGGTGGCGTGCTGCTCGCTGCCGCAATCCTGCCTTTCGCGGGCGCAAGCGGATGGGTGGTAAACGCCAGCACGGACACCATGAACTCCAACGTTCAGGACATCTCGGAGAACAACACTGTGCCGCTGCGCTCGCGGATCACCGACCGGGATGGCCAGACGATTGCCTGGATATACAACCAAAACAGGACGGAGGTGCCGTCGAAGAAGATCTCTCGGGCCATGAAGGACAGCATCGTGGCCATCGAGGATCGACGGTTCTACGACCACAAGGGCGTGGATATCCGTGGCACCATGCGTGCGGCTCTGGCGAACCTTTCCAGCGGCGGGGTCTCGGAGGGCGCCTCGACGATTAACCAGCAGTATGTGAAGAACTACCTGTGGTTGATTGATGCGGAGAACGAGGACGAGGCAGCGCAGGCCATCGAGACCTCCCTGCCCCGCAAGCTGCGCGAGATGAAGATGGCGAGAGACCTGGACAGGGAGCTATCTAAGGATGAAATCCTGACCCGGTACCTCAACCTGGTCTCTTTCGGCAATAGCGCGTTCGGTGTGCAGGCGGCTGCGCAGACATATTTCGGTGTCAACGCAGAGGACCTGGATGATAACCAGTCGGCCTTCCTGGCCGGCATTGTGCAATCGACCAGCGCGCTAGACCCGTACACCAACCCGGAAGGCGCCAAGAAACGCCGCAACGCCGTTCTGCAGGCGCGCGTGACGGCGAAGACGTTGCCCCAGAGCAAGGCCGATGAGCTAGCCGCCAAGCCTTTGGGCGTGTTGGAAGAGCCAGCGATACCAACCAACGGCTGCATCGGCGCTGGCCGTTCCGGATTCTTCTGCGACTACGTCCTGCAGTACCTGGAAGGAAAGGGAATCTCCAAGGACGAGATCACGAAGGGCGGATACACCATCCGCACCACCCTCGATTCGAAGGCGCAGAGGAGCGCGGAGAACGCTGCCCGCGGTAAGGTCGCCCCCGATCAGGACGGTGTAGCGGCCGCGACCGACTATCTGGCCCCGATCGATGGAAAACACCAGGTGTTGGCCATGGCATCGTCGCGCACGTACGGGCTGAACCAGAAGAAGCGGGAATCCGTGTTGCCGCTGACGCACTCCCTGCAGGGCCACGGCGCGGGCTCTGTTTTCAAGATCTTCGCCGCGGCCGCCGCAATGGAAGAAGGAATGGGACTGAATACCAACCTTGCCGTGCCCACCCGTGCCGAGGTTGAGGGCATGGGCGCCGGCGGCGCGCGAGGTTGCCCCGCAAACAAGTACTGCGTGGAAAACGCGGGCGCTTACAAGCCAAATATGACATTGAAGGAGGCCCTGGCTACCAGCCCGAACACCCCCTTCATCGAAATGGCTGAGAAGATCGGCATGAAGCGCATCGTGGATATCGCCATCAAGCTGGGTCTGCGCTCCTACAAGGACAAGGGCAGCTTCGACGGTGAAAACTCCGTGGAAAGCTACGTGAAAGACAACAACTTGGGATCCTTCGTGCTGGGGCCGACCGCAGTCGACCCGCTGGAGCTATCCAACGTGGCAGCCAGCCTGGCCGACCACGGGCGCTGGTGCGAGCCCCTGCCCGTTCTGTCCATTAGGGATCGCAACGGCGAGGACGTTGAGTTGGAGGAGGCCGACTGCGAGCAGGCCATCGACAAGTCCATCGCCGACGCGCTGGCCAACGGCATGGGCAGCGATGCACAAAGCGGCACGGCCGCAGCCGCCGCGCGGGCGGAAGGCTGGAGTGCCTCGGTATCCGCCAAAACCGGTACGACGGAAACCAGCTTCTCTGCCGCATTCCTGGGCTTCACGCCTGGCTGGGCTGGCTCCACCTACATCTTCAACGATGGTGGAACTCCCCAGAACCTGTGTACCTCCCCGGTGCGCCAGTGTGGCTCTGGCAACCTCTACGGCGGTAACGAGCCCGCCCGGATCTTCTTCGAAGCCTCCAAGCCGATGATCGACAAGTACGGTGGCGGGAAGCTACCTAGCTACGACAAGAAGTACGACGCGGGCACAGATCACGGCAAGTGGGGCTCGTCATCCAATTCGGGAAATGACTCCGGTGGAGGGGAGGGCACAACCCGCCCACAGTCAGCGGATAGCCCGCCGCCGGAACTTAACCTGCCGCCGGAAGTCCAGCGGGGACTGGAAGACCTCGACGATTTCCTGCGCCAGTTCCAGTAGCCGCCACCCGGCGCACACTCCCCGCCGGCGCAGGAAGCGATACGCTGGGGGCGTGAAGAATCAACGCCGAACCTCCCAACCCCAGTCCCGCACACGCCTGCTCACCCCCGCCAACGTGCTGAAATGCGCGCTCGGAATTGGGGCGGCCGGCGCCGCTGTCGCTGCGGCGTCATATAGAGAAACCCTCAAGTTCCAGCTACACGAGGTAACGGTGCCACTGCTAGAACCCGGCACGCTACCCGACGATTGGGACAGCTTCCGAGTGCTGCACGTCAGCGACCTGCACATGCTGGACAGCCAGCGACAAAAGCAGGAGTGGGTCGCTGCGCTGGACCGCCTGGACCCGGACCTGGTGGTCAACACGGGCGACAACCTCGGCGAGAAGGAAGGCGTGCCGGGGGTACTGCGCGCGCTCGGGCCACTGCTGGAGCGCCCCGGCGTATTCGTCTTCGGCAGCAACGACTACTTCGCGCCACGGCCGGTGAATCCGTTCATCTACCTGCTCGGAAAGAAGCGCAAGCCCTCCAAGGAGGAGCTGCCATGGAAGGGCATGCGCGCGGCCTTCATCGAACGGGGCTGGCGTGATGCCTCGAACGCCACCGTCGAGTTCGCCATCGACCCCGCCGCCACGGGATCCCTCGCCAGCCCATCGAAGATCAAGCTGGCCATCGCGGGTGTGGACGACCCTCACCACGATCTGGACGATTACTCGCGGATCGCTGGTCGCCCTAATAATGACGCCAACCTGGCCATCGGGCTAAGCCACTCCCCGGAACCGCGCGTTCTGGATAGCTTTGCCGCCGATGGATACCAGCTGGTGCTGAGCGGTCACACACACGGCGGGCAGCTATGCCTGCCGGGTGGGCGCGCCATTGTGACGAATTGCGGCATCGACAGGAGTCGGGCGCGCGGGCTTTCCCGCTGGACCGAGCGCATGTGGCTGCACGTGACCAACGGGCTGGGCAGCTCTAAGTACGTGCCTTTCCGCATTTTCTGCCGACCGTCGGCGACGTTGATCCACATTGTGGAGAAACCGGCAGAGTAGCCCAAAAGACCCGGTACGCTGCTATTTTGAAAAATGCCCCCTGTGCGGGCTATAGTAATTCGAGTTGCAGCCGTTGGCTTTGCACAATTCGCAAAACTAACGTGCCGCTCCAGACCGGGATATGGCGCAGTTTGGTAGCGCACCTCGTTCGGGACGAGGGGGTCGCAGGTTCAAATCCTGTTATCCCGACCATTAGAACCCGCTGGCACCGAAAGGTGCTGGCGGGTTTCGTCGTTGAGGGAGCTCTCTAGAATTCGCCCCTAGAACCCGCCTCAGTGTGCACACATTCTGCTACTTATCTGGGCGCCAATGTCGCTAGAACGAGAATGCGTTGCCGGGCGCCACCGCCCATACCCCTCCGCTGGCCCCAAATGTCGCTAGAACGGGAATACGTTAATGACATTGATTTGCAAGTTCCCAAAAGCGCAGGTCAGAGCGTTTTCATTTTTCGCTGCTTACCAACCTCTTGAACGTATTCCCGCTCTAACGACATTTCATCGCCGTCGGGAGCCTTTTGAGCCCGGCGCGACCCTATTTGAACCACCGCAGACCACGTATTCCCGTTCTAACGACATTTCACCTCATTCAGCACGCCGCACAGCACCTCCCCGGCAAATCCCCTGCACACGCGGGCACCAGGCCGAGCACCCCGAACAGCCCTAAGGGGCGCCTGATAAACTGTGACTGTCGTATAACTATTCCGATCACGTCGCGTCGTGATGGACCGGAATTATTTTGCCGGCACCCCAGTGGATCACTTGAATAACTTTGACACCTTCAGGCCTCATTGGGCCCGCGATCTAGTTCGGCTCAGCACGACCTTCTGATGTCGGGGCTCAGCACGACTCCGCGAGGTCGTCGCTTTGCGACGGCACCGTGATGTCGTACGTGGTTATTCAGTGAATATTCAAGGTGATCGAACAACTATAGAAACATTGGGGTGTTGAAGCAACGTGGCTCTCCTTGCCATCCCCGTCACCGTCGCGGTGGCGCTCATCCTCGTTCCCTTGCTGGTCAAAACACTTGATCGAAACGCCGGCTGGCCATTAGGTCTAACCTTCCTGGGACTCGCAGGATATGTGATCAAGCACGCCGACCCGATACTCAACGGCGAGACAGCCACCTGGTCCGTCACCTGGATCAAAGGCTTCCTCACCGGCGCGGGTGGCGCGGATGGCGCGGGCGCAGCGGGCGGTGCTGCAGGCACGGGCGCAGCCAGCGAAGGAGGCCTGGATCTGGCCCTGAAGATGGATTCCCTGGGCCTGTTCTTCACCCTCCTGGCGCTGCTCATCGGCGCGGTTGTTTTCATCTACTCCGCCGCTTACCTGCACAAGGGCGACAAGATCATGAGCTTCTACGTGCTCATGACCTCCTTCATGCTGGCAGTCCTCCTGCTGGTCCTGGCCGACGACGTGGCCCTGCTGTTCATCGGCTGGGAGCTAGTCTCCCTGGCCTCGTTCTTCCTCATCGCCCGCTCGGGCTCGGGCGGCGAGGCCGGCTCGATCCGCACCCTCCTCCTCACCTTCGTCGGCGGCCTGTTCCTGCTGGCCGCCCTGGGTATTGGCGTGATCACCACGGGCACGACGAACCTCACGGCCATGCTGCACTCCCCCGCCTGGGAGGGGCAGGATGTCCGCCTGGCTATCGTTGCCGTCCTCATCGCCCTGGCGGCGTTCTCCAAGGCCGCACAGATTCCCTTTCACTTCTGGCTGCCGGAGGCAATGGCCGCGGACACTCCGGTCTCCGCCTTCCTGCACGCCGCCGCTGTGGTCAAGGCGGGCGTTTACCTGCTGCTTCGCTTCTCCGGCCTGTTCGAGGGCGTGATGGCCTGGCACACACTACTTATCGTCATCGGCATGACGACCGCCATCATGGCCGCCGTGTTCGCCGTGCAGAAGACGGACTTGAAGAAGCTCACGGCGTATTCCACGGTCTCCCAACTGGGCTGGATCGTCGCCACCATCGGCGTGGGCACCCCCTTCGCCATCAGTGCTGCGCTGGTCCACACGGCCGCCCACGCGCTGTTTAAGTCCTCCCTGTTCATGATCGCCGGTGTCGTTGACCACCAGGCCGGGTCGCGAGACATTCGTCGCCTCGGCCCGCTGTGGCGCCAGATGCCTTTTACTTTTGTTTCCGCTGTGATCGCGGCGGCGTCAATGGCTGCGATTCCCCCGACCTTCGGCTTCGTGTCGAAGGAAGGCATGCTCACCGCGTTCGAAGAAGCGCCGTTTAGCAACGTCGGCGTAGTTACCCTGCTGGTCGCGGCGGGTATCGGCGCGCTGGCGACGTTCGTGTACTCCGCCCGCTATGTATTCGGCGCGTTTATCGACGGCCCGAAGGATATGTCGCACGTCAAGGAGGCGCCGGTGAGCCTGTGGCTGCCCGCGGTCCTGCCTGGCGTGCTGTCGCTGCCGGTTGTCGCGTTCATGGGCATCTTCGACGAGACGATTGATCACGTGGTTGATGCCACGGATCTTGGCCACGCGCACACGCACTTGGCGCTGTGGCACGGCCTGACGGTGCCGTTGGGTATTTCTGTCGCGGTGCTGGTCGCGGGCGTTATTGTTGTTATTTATCGACGCCCCCTGCTCCAGCCGCTGGAGGGCAAGCGACTCGGGGTGGCAACCGGCGCGGAGATCATCACCGCGTTCATCGCGCGGTCGACGAAAATCGGCCGCATGTTTGGCCGCCTGGCGAATTCTGTGAACCCCAACCGGCACGTGGTGTGGATCTTCGCCATGTTGATTCTGCTGGCGGGATTCTCCCTGATGGGGCCGGGGCGCCTGGAGGGCGTGGCAGACCTGAACCCGCGGGTCGAGGGCATCGACAGCATCGTGGACTTGGTAGGGCTCGTGATTGTGGGCCTGGGTGTGCTGGTGATGATCGGCACCCGCTCGCGACTGGCCTCCGTGGTGCTGGTCGGTGTGGTCGGTGTGGGTGTTTCCTGGGTCATGCTGACTTTGGGCGCGCCCGATGTGGCGACAACTCAGCTTCTGGTCGAGTTCTGCGTGGTGGTCATCATGATGCTGGTGATCCGCCACCAGCCTCGCCTGTACCTACGCGAGGGGGCGAACCGCTCCCGCTTCGCCACAGTGCTGGCGGTGCTGGTCGGCCTGATCACCTTCCTGGGCGTGTGGTTGCTCATCGGCCGCCACGACAAGCCTGCGATCTCGCAGTGGTACCTGGAAAACACCCCAGAGATCTCCGGCGGCAACAACGTGGTGGCCGTGATCTTGGTGGAGTTCCGTGCATTCGATACCTTGGGCGAGCTGTCGGTTCTGGGCATGGCGGGCATCGTGATCGCCGCGCTGATCAAGTCCATCCCCCGCTCGCCGGTTCCGGGTTACGGTCCGGGTTCCACCGCGGAGCTGTTCCGTGCGCCCGGCTCCACCCGCTTCCCGGATGTCCACAAGGTGCCGGAGCTGGCACCGTTCTACTCCAAGTACCTGCGTTCCACGCACTTGAACTCGATTAACTCGCGGATGACGATGTATCCGGTGATCCCGATTCTGGCGCTACTGTCCGCCGCGACTTTCTGGCGCGGGCACCAGGCACCCGGCGGCGGCTTCGTCGCCGCACTGATCGCGGCCTGCGGCATTTTCATGTACTACCTGGGGCAGTCCCGCGCGAAGAAACTGTTCTCCGACCAGGTGGCTTATTCCCTCGTCGGGTCGGGCATGGTTATGGCTCTCCTCGCCGGATTGGTCGGCTACGCCAAGGACGGCTTCCTGTCCCCCATCCATGGGGAGATTCTGGGGCAGCACATGACCACCTCCCTGATCTTCGACGGTGGCGTGTACCTGGCCGTGTTCGGCCTGGTGGTTATCGTCATCAACCAGATGGGTGGCCGCGACCGCCCAGGTACGGATCCGGCAACGCTGAAGTCGAAGTTCCGCGCCCCGGAAGCGAAGCAAAAAATGGGTCTGAACTCGAAGGGCAAGCGCCCCACCCCCATCGAGGCCAAGGCGGATCCCGCCAAGAGGCGCTCCCCGGTGGCAATCACTGCCGGCGGCAGCGACATTCTGCTCAACCCCTCCCAGGTCTCCGCGGCGGCGAAGGCAGAGGAGGAAGCCCACCGGGCAGAGCGCGAAGCGGCCCGCGCGCCGGTTTCCCCCGACAAGAAAAAGCTGGAGGCCGAGTCTGCTGAGACTGAGGGCGTCGACAAGAAGGGAGAGCACCAGTGATCATCGCAGCTATCATCGCCATCCTGGTGGCGGGCGGAGTGTACCTGGTGATGCAGCGCGGAATGCTGCGCATCATCATGGGCATCACGCTGCTGGGTCACGGCGTGAACCTGCTCATCCTCGCCGCGGGCATCGGTGCGTGGCGCATGGATCCGCTCATGGACCGCGCCACGCCCGAACAGGCGGCTGACCCGCTCCCCCAGGCGTTTGTGCTGACGGCGATTGTGATTTCCATGGCCTCCACGGCCGTGATGCTCGCGATGGCCGCACTGGGTCGCGACGACGACACGGTCGGCAGCGACGACGTGGAGACCGCCTCCCGGCGCCTGCGCACCCTGCAGACCATGGGGTGGAAGAACTACGAGGAGGCCAAGGCCCAGGGTGGCGTGGTCGAGGAAAACAAGGCCACCAAGCTCGGCGCGAACGACTACACCGAGGTGCACTCGTCCGCCGATGAGGACGGAGCCAAGGCCTCCAGCAAGAAGGGAGCGCAGAAGTAATGCCCGGAAGTTCCCTGCTTAGCCTGTTCATCGTCGTTCCGCTGCTGGCTGCCGCCATCGCGGCAATGGCTCCGTGGAGCAGCGTACGCCGCATTCTTGGGCTGCTGGTTCCCGCCTTCGGCATCGTCGCCAGCATCTGGGTGCTGGCGAAGGTCAGCGCCCCACACACCGTGATGGTCGATAACGTCGGCGGGTTCGTCGGCGGCATCTCCATCCCGCTGGCTGCGGACAACCTGGCGGGCATCATGATCCTCACGACCTCCGTAGTCGCGCTGGCCGCCAACTGGTTTGCCGACGTGGTGGGCGAAACGCGCGCCCGCTTCTACCCCGCCCTCACGCTAATGCTGATCGGCGGCGTGTGGGGCGCGCTGCTGACCGCGGATCTGTTTAACCTGTTCGTGTTCATCGAGGTCATGCTCATGCCTTCGTTCGGCCTGCTGGCGATGACCGGCACCTGGGCGCGCCTGGCCGCGGGCAGGATGTTCATCGTGGTGAACCTGGTGACCTCCCTGCTGCTGCTCAGTGGCGTGGTGCTGGTCTACGCCGTCGTCGGCACCACCAACCTGGCAGCCCTGGCAGGCGCAGCCGGCCCGCGCGGCACCGAGTTCGCCGAGGGCGTGTTCGGAAACCAGTGGCAGCTGGTGGTTCCGCTTGGCATGGTGCTGTTGGCGCTGGCCGTGAAGGCCGGCGTGGCACCGATCCACACGTGGCTGCCGCGCGCCTATCCTTCGACCTCCCCGGCCGTGATGGCTCTGTTCTCTGGCTTGCACACCAAGGTCGGTATTTACGCGATCTTCCGCGTATACCTGACCGTCTTCGAGGGCGACCCCACCTGGTCCTGGGGCATCCTGGTGATCGTGGTGCTGGGCATGTTGATCGGCGGCTTTGCCGGCCTAGGCGAAACCACGATGCGCAGCGTGATCGCCTACCAGATGGTCAACGGCATTCCGTTTATGCTGATCGGCCTGGCTTTCCTCGGCGACAACGCACGGCTGATGCTCAGCGCGGCACTGTTCTACATGCTGCACCACATGATCGTCGCCGGGTCGCTGATCATGGCCTCCGGCGCGATCGAGGAGACCTACGGCTCCGGTCGCCTGCGCAAGCTGTCCGGCCTGATGCGCCGCGACCGTTTCGTCGCCATCGTCTTCGCCGCGGGCGCGCTGGCGATTGTCGGCCTGCCGCCGTTCTCCGGCCTCTGGGGAAAGCTCGCGCTGGTATTCGGTGTGGCTCAAGACGGCACGTGGAAAACCTGGCTGGCGATCGGCGCGATCATCGTCTCCTCCATCGGAGCCTTGGTCTCCATGATCTACGTGTGGCGCGAGGTGTTCTGGGGGCGTCAGATGAACTCCAACGAGACCGACCCAGACTTGCGGGTCCCGCACCGCTACGTGTGGCCATCCGCAGTCATGATGTTGATTTCCGTCGGCATGTTCATCGGCGCCGGCCCGATCTTCCAGCAGGTCAACAAAGCCGCCGACAACCTGACCGATACGACGGCCTATGTCGAAGCGGTGCTCGGCGATCCGGATCAGGCCATTGGCGCGGTGCTGCCGCCCGGGCCGAGCGGATTGGACAACGTCCCCGCTGGTGCGCGTAGTACGACGAATGATGACGCCCTCCGGGAGCGCACCGAACGGGACAACGCGGAGCAACCGGCTCAGCACGGGAAGGAGAACTAAGCCATGGCGAGGTTCAATGTCGTCCAGGCACTAAAGTCCACCGGCCACGCGCTGGGATACGCCGTGTGGCTGACCGGGCAGATCATCAAGGAATCCGTCGTGATGGCGATCGATACCCTGGGCACCGGCCGCAACATCGCGCCGGTGGTGATCTACTACCCGCTGCGCGTGACCAGCGAGCGGGACATCGCGGCTTTCATCGCCTCGATCACCATGACCCCCGGCACGCTCTCCCTGGGCGTGACCGGCCCGAAGGAAGTCGATTACGACGCAGCTGCGGGCGAGCGCAGTTCGAAGGACGCCTTCGCCGTGGCCCGCTCGGAGTTCAATACCCACGGGCTGAACCACGTGCAGCGCTTCCTAGCCGTCCACGCCATGTACGGCGCGAACCCGGAGGAGCTGCTGGCCAGCCTGGCGGACATGGAGGAGCACCTCGCCCCCTCGGTGAAGGACAAGCCGCTGAACTTCGACGTGCAGTACCTGGTGGAGAAGGGCCGCCCCGGCCCGCGCGGTTTCCGCGGCTCCCGCGGCGGTCGTGCGTCGGACGAGACTGTCTTCGATGTGGAGAAGGTGGATTCCACCCCGCACGCCGCCGCGTTCGTCGCCGCGATCCTCCAGTCCGACGAGGAGGAAAAGAACCCCAACGACGTCCGCGACATGGATCGTAAGGAGCGCTACGAGATCGCCCGCCGAAACGCGGAACGCGCCAAGGCCCGGATCTCTAACGCAACCCCCGATATTGATACGTTCCGCGGGGACAACCTGGGGGCGTCCCAACCCGACCAGGAAGGGCGCACCAAACCTGGAGAGACCTTGTACGATCCGCTCTACCCGAGAGAAAACCCGGATAGAGCCAAGAAGCGAGCGAAGAAAACCCCGAGAAAGAAAGGCAAGTAGATGGAGCCCAAGGACCTACTCAACATCCTGGTGGGCATCGCCGCCGCCATCGTGGTCATCGCGCTGTTTACGGTGCTGTGGCGCGCGGTATCTACTCACAATGACGCCCGCCGCGCCGTACTTTCCGACATGGTATTCATGGCGATGGCAGGGCTGTTCCTGTGCTATTCGATCTTCCACCGCACATCCATCACCTACGAGGTCGCGCTGTTCGCCGGGCTTTTCGGCGCGCTGTCGACGATCGCTTACGCCCGCATCATTTCCCGAGGGAGGCGCTAAATGTCCACAACAATCCTCGCCGCCGCTGGCGACATGGTCGAGTTCAGCGAACCCGGGTGGCTCGGCGCGATTACCGCAGGTGTGCTCGCCATTCTCGGGGCGGTCTTTATCTTTGTTTCTGCCCGCGCGATGTATCTTGCTCCGGACGCCCTCAGTCAGGTCAACATGGTGGGCCCAGCCATCGGCGTGGGACTTCCACTGCTGATTAGCGCCAACCTGGTGTATTCCTGGTCGACGGAAGGGTTCATCCTGGGCGAGCTGATCCGCGCCATCGTCGCCATCACCGCTTTGCTGGTGATCGGCGCCACCGGCTCCTACGTGATGGGCCGTGCGCTGCACGCAACGCACTGGGATCACACGGTACCTCTGTCCGGCGGACAGAAGGCGAAGGAACCGAAGTAGCACCCAGCGCACACAAAAACGAGCCCGCCCCCACGAACTTGGTGGGACGGGCTCGTTTTTCGCTGTGTATCGAGACTAGCCGACGGTGGCGACGGCCTCCACGTCGATCTCGCCGCGCATTGCCTTGGAGTAGGGGCAGAATGCGTGAGCATCCGCGACCAGCTCGTCGGCCTTGGCCTGGTCAACGCCGAAAACGGTGGCGGTGATCTTCGCGGACAGGCGGAAGCCCTCCGGAACCTTGTTCAGTGCGGTCTCGACGGTGACCTCCGGGGACTGGGTCATCTCCACACCAGCCTCCTTGATGGTCTTTTGCAGAGCACCGTTGAAGCAGGCTGCCCAGCCGGCAGAAACCAGCTGCTCTGGGTTCGTGCCCTCGCCAGAGCCACCCAGTGCCTTCGGCGGGCGAACATCCAAGTCGATCTGACGGTCGTCGGTGGCGACGTGGCCATCGCGGCCACCGCCGGTAGAAATTGCCTTTGCTGTGTACAGTGCGTCGCTCATGTGAAGAACAATCCTTTCTTCAAACTGATCTTTGTAACCATCGGTCGGCGCCCAGCCTACGTGAACCCGCAGGCTTAGTTGCCGGTGAAGATTTCCTTCACCCGGTCGCGCAGGTTCTCGTCGACCTTGCCCCAGTAGGTCCAGCACTGCTCTGCGACCTGGTCAGAGACCCCCTCCATCGCGCCCGCGATGTTGTTGGCCAGGCGCTCCCGGGCGGCGTCATCCAGAACCTCACGCACAAGCTGGCCGGCCTGGATGAAGTCGTCGTCCTCGGGGTGGCGGACGTAGGCGCCGCGGGTTAGGTCGGTGCCGTGCAGGTCGTCGAATAGTCCAAGTTCCTCCGCCGCGGTCACGGCAGATTCCTGGCCACGGCCGAAGCCGTACTGCGATTCACCGACGGCCACGCCCTGTTCGACGGCACCGGAGCCATCGTTGACGTCGTTGGCGCCCTCCCCACGCTCGAAGCGGTTCGGGGAGTACACCGGGGTACCTGCCGGTGGGAACTCCTGGTTACCCGCGCCGTCCTTGGCGGTGTAGTAGTTCTTCTCCGGAACCACGGAACGGTTGGAAGGCAGCTGGTGGAAGTTCACGCCCAGTCGGTAGCGCTGCGTGTCGGCGTAGGCGAAGGAACGGGCCAGCAGCATCTTGTCCGGGGACAGGCCAATGCCCGGCACCAGGTTCGACGGCGCGAAGGCGGCCTGCTCGATCTGGGCGAAGAAGTTCTGGGGGTTCTCGTTCAGTGTGAAGTGGCCGACCGGGATCAGCGGATAATCCTTCTGCGACCAGGTCTTCGTCAGATCGAAGGGATTCCAACGGTAATCCTCCGCCTCAGCGACCGGCATGATCTGCACCTTCACATCCCACGTCGGGTAATCGCCGCGCTCAATGGCGTCATAAAGATCCTGACGGGAGGAATCGAAGTTGCCCGAAGCAATGACCTTAGCGGCCTCGTCGTCAGTGTAGAACTTCCAGCCCTGGCGGGTCTTGAAGTGGTACTTCACCCAGAAACGCTCGTCGGCGGCGTTGATCCACTGATAGGTGTGGGAGCCGAAGCCGTCCATGTGGCGGAAGTCGCACGGGATGCCGCGGTCGCCCATCAGGTAGGTCACCTGGTGTGCGGTCTCCGGGGAGCGGGTCCAAAAGTCCCACTGCATGTCCGCGGAGCGCAGGCCGGAATCCGCCAGGCGCTTCTGGGAGCGGATGAAGTCCGGGAACTTAATGCCGTCGCGCAGGAAGAACACCGGGGTGTTGTTGCCCACGATGTCGTAGTTGCCCTGCTGGGTGTAGAACTTCAGCGAAAATCCGCGCACGTCCCGCACCGCATCGGGGAAGCCCTGTTCGCCCGCGACGGTGGAGAAGCGGGCCAACATCGGGGTCACGCGCCCCGGCTGGAACAGATCCGCCTTGGTGTACTTGGACACATCCTCGGTGATGGTCAGCTCGCCGAAGGCGCCGGAGCCCTTCGCGTGGACGTTTCGCTCGGGAATGCGCTCGCGGTTGAAGTGCGCGTGCTTTTCCACCAGGTGCACGTCGGACAGCAGCAGCGGGCCTTGGTCGCCCACGGTCGCGGAGTGCTCCTCGGTGCTGACCGGGGAGCCGTTGACGTTCGTCGAATTCCCGGAGTACGGGCACACTCCACGGGAGGCGACGTCCTTAGCTGTGGCGATTGGGTCGTCGTTGGTCATTGGTACCTCCTTGATACCTGGCCTTGATACAGAGCCTGATACCTGGCCTCTAGTGCCGCACTAGAACCCGTGTGGCTCTAGTGGTTCTAGCACCCCACCTTGCCAGAATTTCGCGCCCTGCGTGTTAGGCTTTTTTCATGACCAGCCAGGCAACTGACAGCCAGGCACGTGATGCCGCTGTGACCGACCTCGCCCTGCGCGCCGCCAGTGGCGACCGCCGAGCCCTCACGGAGTTCATCTCCGCCACGCACGATGACGTGTGGCGCCTGCTGGCTCACTTGGCCGATACCGACCGCGCGGACGACCTCACGCAGGAGACCTACCTGCGAGTGTTGAGCGCCCTGCCTCGCTTCGCCGCCCGCTCCACCGCGCGCACCTGGATCCTTTCCCTCGCCCACCGCGTGTGGGTGGATAGCGTGCGCCACGACATGGCCCGCCCCCGCAGCTCCTCCACGGAGATCGAGGACGCCACCAGCTCCACCCCCGCCGCCGAGACGACCGGTGGGCAGAGCTGGGCCGAGTGGGTAGATACCCGCGCCCTCATCGACCAGCTGGAGGCCGACCGCCGCGAGGCTCTGATCCTCACGCAGGTTCTGGGTTACACCTACGCCGAGGCTGCGAAGATCGCAAACGTCCGCGTAGGCACGATCCGCTCCCGCGTCGCCCGCGCGCGTGCCGACCTGGTTGAGATGGCCGCCGGTGGGAAAGGTGGCGTCACAAAGAAGAACAACAAGCGCCGCTTCGGTGTGGCCTAAATCGGGTACAGCCACGACCCCGCCACGTTTAAAGAACTGCGGGGTCAACGGGCTAGGCTGGTGAATATGAGCACGAGCCCCAGCAACCCGTCCATCGCCGCCGACTCCGCCCTGCTACTGCTATCTTTCGGCGGCCCGGAGAAGTCCGAGGACGTGGTCCCCTTCCTGGAAAACGTCACGCGCGGCCGCGGCATCCCCCGCGCGCGTTTGGAGAAGGTGGGCGAGCACTACTTCGCCCTCGGTGGCCGCTCCCCCATCAACGACCAGAACAAGCAGCTGATCAGCAACATTGAGGCCGAGCTTTCCCGCCGGGGCATCGACATGCCGGTGTACTTCGGCAACCGCAACTGGGAGCCCTACGTGGAGGACGCACTGCAGCAGATGTCCCGCGATGGCATCCGCCACGTCTACGTCTTCGCCACCAGCGCCTGGGGCGGCTACTCGGGTTGCTCGCAGTACCAAGAGGACCTGCGCCGCGCCATCGCCGCCTGCGAGGAGGCCGGCCTGGATGTACCGACGGTGGAACGACTGCCGCAGTTCCACTCCCACCCGACCTTCATCGCGGAGTTCGCCCAGGCAGTGGATGCTGCCCGCGAAGAGCTGCGTGCCGAGCATGGCGAGGAAGCCGCGGCGGAGGCCGACCTGGTCTTCACTGCCCACTCCGTGCCGACGGTGGCGGATAAGGCAGCAGGTCCGCACAAGTTCGGCGGGAACCTGTACTCCCAGCAGGTTCTGGATGCCTCCCGCCTGATCCAGCAGGCCAGCAGCTTCGCCGATACCCCCGGCAGCGGCGCGGACTATGCCTGGACTGGCCGCCTTTCCCGTCACGAAAACGTTGGAGGCCGTGGCGACGGACCCGCCCACACTGGTGAGAAGGTGGGGGTTGATGTTGGCGTCGGCACCGCACTCGACGTCGAGCTCGTGTGGCAGTCACGGTCGGGCTCCCCGCATGTGCCGTGGCTAGAGCCGGACGTATGCGACCACATCGAGGCGCGCGCGAAGGCCGGCAACAAACGCGCGATCGTGCTGTGCCCGGTGGGCTTCATCACCGACCATATGGAGGTCAAGTGGGACCTGGACACGGAGGCTCGCAAGGCCGCCGCAGAGGCGGGCATCCCCTTCGCGCGCGTTGCTACCCCGGGTTTGACCGCCGGTTTCGCGGAGATGGTGGTCGATCTTGTTGTTGCTGATGACGCCCCGCTCCCCGGCCTAACCGAAGATCAGCACGCCGCGCGAGCTCTGGCGGCGAAGGTGGTGGGCGACCTGGCGACGGTGCCGGACTTCGGCCACACGTTCAACGGCAAGCCGTGTGCCCCGGGTTGCTGCGGCAGCGAGGCCTAGAGGCCGGGCGAGCTACCCGGCGCGACGCGGCGCAACGCTAGACCAGCAGCTCCGCGATCTGGATGGTGTTCAGCGCCGCGCCCTTGCGCAGGTTATCTCCGGCGACGACCAGCACTAGGCCGCGGTTGCCGTCGACGGTCTGATCCTGGCGGATGCGACCGACCAGGCTTTCGTCGATTCCCGTGGCGGCCAGCGGGGTGGGCACGTCCACGACCTTCACACCTGGGGTGTCGGCCAGTAGCTGGCGGGCGGTATCCGGGGTGATCTCCCGGTCGAACTCCGCGTGGATGGTCATGGTGTGGCCGGTGAAGACGGGCACGCGCACGCAGGTGCCGGCCACGCGCAGCTCTGGGATTCCCAGGATCTTGCGGGATTCGTTGCGCAGCTTCTGCTCCTCGTCGGTCTCCTCGGAGCCATCATCGACGAGGTTGCCTGCCATCGGCAGGGCGTTAAAGGCGATGGGGGCGACGTAGGGGCCCAGGTCCTCTGCCTTCAGCGCGGAGCCGTCGTGCACCAGCTTGCGCAGGGCGTCGGCCGCGGCGCCACTCTCGGTACCAGCTTCGCCACCGTCAGCGCCACCCAGGTTGTCCAGCACCTGGCGCACCAGCGCGTCCACGCCAGCCAGCCCGGAGCCGGAAACTGCCTGGTAGGAGCTCACGTGCATGCGGTTCAGCCCCGCCGCCTTGTGCAGCGCACCCATCACCGGCATGGCGGCCATGGTGGTGCAGTTTGGGTTGGCGATGATGCCCTTGGGGGTGTTCTTGACGTCCTGCGGGTTTACCTCGGAGACGACGAGCGGGACCTCCGGATCCTTGCGGAAGGCCGAGGAGTTGTCCACGACGATCGCCCCGGCCTCTGCGAAGCGCGGGGAGTGCTCGCGGGAAGTTCCGCCGCCTGCGGAGAACAGCGCGATGTCGATACCACGCAGATCCTCGGTGGCGGTGGCGGCGACGTCCTCGATGACGATCTGCTCGCCGCGGAACTCCAGCGTCTTACCTGCAGAACGTGCGGAGGCGAAGAAGCGCACCTTGTCCGCCGGGAAGTTCCGCTCGACGAGGATGTCGCGCATTACGCGACCTACTTGGCCGGTTGCTCCGACGACGGCGATGGTGGTCATACGGGGATCTACCTCTTCTATCTGCTTAAGCCGCTGGTTTAGCGTCCCGTTCCAGCGTACACGGTGGCTTCTTCGTCGCCGCCCAACTGGAAACGGTCGTGGATGGCGCGCACGGCCTTATCCACGTCCGTGTCGCGGATCAGCACGGAGATGCGGATCTCGGAGGTGCTGATCAGTTCAATGTTCACGCCTGCGTCGCGCAGGGCCTCGCAGAAGTCGGCGGTCACGCCGGGGTGGGACTTCATGCCAGCGCCGACCAGGGAGACCTTGCCCACGTGGTCGTCAAAGATGATGTCCTGCCAGTCGTTTTGCTCCTTGATGCCCTTCAGCAGCTGCATTGCGCGGGTGGCGTCGGTACGCGGGCAGGTGAAGGTAATGTCGGTGCGGTTGTTGTCGATCTTGCTGATGTTCTGCACAACCATGTCGATGTTGATCTCGGCATCGGCGACGGCGCGGAAGACCTTGGCCGCCTCCCCCGGGGAGTCCGGGATGCCGAGGACGGCGATCTTGGCCTCGGAGCGGTCGTGAGCCACGCCGGTGAGTACTGCTTCTTCCATGGGAATATCCTCCATTGATCCAGAGACGAGGGTGCCGATATCGGTGCTGTACGAGGAACGGACGCGCAGTGGCACGTCGAATGCGCGGGCGTACTCCACGCTGCGCAGCATCAGCACTTTCGCGCCGACGGCCGCCATCTCCAGCATTTCTTCGAAAGAGATCGTGTCGAGCTTCTTGGCATTCGACACGATGCGCGGGTCCGCGGTGTACACGCCGTCGACGTCGGAGTAGATCTCGCACACGTCGGCGTTCAGCGCGGCGGCCAGGGCTACGGCGGTGGCGTCCGAGCCGCCGCGGCCGAGGGTGGTCACGTCCCGCGTTTCGCGGTTCACGCCCTGGAATCCGGCGACCAGGCAGATCTTGCCTTCGCCCAGAGCCTCCTGCACGCGGCCGGGGGTGACGTCCACGATGCGTGCGTTGCCGTGCCGCTCGGTAGTCAGCACGCCTGCCTGCGAGCCGGTGAAGGACTGCGCCTCCGCGCCGAAGGAGGCGATAGCCATGGCCACCAGTGCGTTGGAGATGCGCTCACCAGCGGTCAGCAGCATGTCCATCTCGCGCGCGGGCGGCACGGGGTTGACCTGCTCGGCCAGTTCCAGCAGGTCGTCGGTGGTATCTCCCATGGCGGAGCAGACGACAACCACGTCGTTGCCCTGTTTCTTTGTTTCCACGATTCGCTCGGCTACGCGCCGGATCCTCTCCGCGCTTTCCAGCGAGGAGCCGCCGTATTTCTGAACGATGAGCGCCACTGGTTGTTGCCACCTTCCGGTTCTAGTCTTAACAAGTCCTTAGACTACTCGGTCTGTTTCCCTGGGGCTAGGTTTCGGGTAACTCTTTTTTACTTTATGACGCCACCTCTTCCGCAAACCACATTCGTCACATACGTAACACGCGCACCGCAGACTAATGATCGGTGCAGCCCTTGGCGTCCGATAAAGTACCCAGAGACCGACCCGGCGAACTGGACCAGAAAATCTACACAGAAGTGAGGGGGCACAATGCTCGAAAACAACGCTGTCGCAGTTGTTTTCGCTTTGGGCTCCGCACTCACCATCGCCTGGGGGACGGTGGTGCGCCACCGCATCGCCGTCGCCTCCGGCGAGAATCGCAGCGGCGCTATCTGGGATGCCATCAAGCAGCCCACGTGGTGGGTCGGCGTGGCCAGCGCCCTGTTCGGATACCTGCTGCAGATCGTGGCGCTGGCGTTCGGAACGCTGCTGGTGGTACAGCCGATCCTCGTACTCTCCCTAATGTTCACACTGCCACTGTCGGCAAAGTACGACGGGCGGCGGATATCGGCGTCCGAAACAGCATGGGCAGGGCTTTTGACGGCCGCAGTAGCCATCCTCGTTGTGCGCGGCAACCCGGCGCCCGGGCACCGCGAGCCAGACCTGAGCGTGTGGCTGGTGTGCCTGGGCATCGGCGCGGTGATTCTGCTGGCGTTCTTCGTGTATGCACTGCAGCAGGCGGCGGCGCTGCGCGCGCTGGTGCTGGGGTCGATCACCGGCGCGATCATGGGATACGTCGCCGTGCTTTCGAAGGCCGTGGTGGATGTTTTCAGCGATGCCGGGACGGCCGCACTGCTGGCTTCATGGGAACTGTGGACACTCATCGCCTTCGCAGCCATTGGCACGGCGGTGCAGCAGGCCTCCTTTAATGCGGGACCGCTAAAGAACTCCCTGCCCGCGATGACGGTGGTGGAGCCGCTGGTGGCATTCGTGCTGGGCTACATCGTGCTGGGCGAGAAGTTCCAGATCGAAGGCTGGGAGTATGCCTACATGGCGGCCGCCATTGCAGTGATGACGATCTCGACGGTGATCCTGAGTCGTAAGTCGATCGACGAGGAAGAGGCCTCAGCCGCAGGCGGGGCGAACCATACAGACACGGAAGCGGCACCGAATGCTGGAGCCACAGGGGCGGAGACGGCGGCGTCATAAAGAAGACACCATAAAGAAAACAGCAACAAACACCCCACAATGAGGGACAGATTTCCCAATATGTGGGATTTGGGGCGCGTTTGTCTCGTTTTCCTGTGACGCAGCTAATACTCGGGCTATAGTCGGAGCCATGACAACGCTAGCGCGCAACCTGCTTCTGTGACGCGGCGGGGCTCAAAGGTTTAAGCGATTGTGGGCTAACAGCTCACCCACCGACCGGCACCCCGTCGCGGAGTTTGGCGTTGCCGGTCGGGAAATACAAACAAGAACACCCACTTCTTTCCCAGGAGCCCCCGCACCCATGTCCAACGACACTTTCATCTCCGCACCCGCCCGCATCAACACCCCGAACGGTGAGATCCCCGCAGACCAGCCCGCCTGGAACAAGCAGCGCAACTCCACCATGCCGCACGCGCGCTACCAGCCGTTCTTCGAAGAGGTAGAGGAAATCACCCTGCCGGATCGCACTTGGCCGGACAAGGTCATCGACCGCGCGCCGCAGTGGTGCGCCGTGGATCTGCGCGACGGCAACCAGGCACTGATCGACCCGATGAGCCCAGAGCGTAAGCGCCGCATGTTCCAGCTGCTGGTCGACATGGGCTACAAGGAGATCGAGGTCGGCTTCCCCTCGGCCTCCCAGACCGACTTCAACTTCGTCCGCGAGATCATCGAGAACAACAAGATCCCCGACGACGTCACCATCCAGGTGCTGGTCCAGGCGCGCGAGCACCTGATCCGCCGCACCTTCGAAGCCTGTGAGGGCGCGAAGAATGTCATCGTCCACTTCTACAACTCCACCTCGAAGCTGCAGCGCAAGGTCGTGTTCCGCAAGGACAAGGAAGCCATCAAGAAGCTGGCCACCGACGCAGCCGAGCTGATCAAGACCATCGCCAAGGACTACCCGGACACCAACTGGCGCTGGGAGTACTCCCCCGAGTCCTTCACCGGCACCGAGGTCGCCTACGCCAAGGAAGTCTGCGACGCAGTCGTCGAGGTAATGGACCCGACGCCGGAGAACCCGATCATCCTGAACCTGCCCTCCACCGTCGAGATGATCACCCCGAACGTGTACGCGGACTCCATCGAGTGGATGCACCGCAACCTGAACCGCCGCGACTCCATCATCCTGTCGCTGCACCCGCACAACGACCGCGGCACCGGCGTGGCAGCCGCCGAGCTGGGCTACATGGCCGGCGCCGACCGCATCGAAGGCTGCCTGTTCGGCAACGGCGAGCGCACCGGCAACGTCTGCCTGGTCACCCTGGGTCTGAACATGCTGACCCAGGGCGTGGACCCGCAGATCGACTTCTCCGACATCGACCAGGTGCGCCGCACCGTGGAGTACTGCAACCAGCTGCGCGTGCCGGAGCGCCACCCTTACGGCGGCGACCTGGTGTTCACCGCGTTCTCCGGCTCCCACCAGGATGCAATTAACAAGGGCCTGGACGCTCTCGAGGAGGAGACCTGGGAGGTTCCGTACCTGCCGATCGACCCGAAGGACGTGGGCCGTTCCTATGAGGCCGTGATCCGCGTGAACTCCCAGTCCGGCAAGGGCGGCGTGGCCTACATCATGAAGACCGACCACAACCTGCAGCTGCCGCGCCCGATGCAGGTGGAGTTCTCTTCCGTCGTGCAAGCCGTCACCGATGCCGAGGGCGGCGAGGTGAACCCGAAGGCCATGTGGGACATTTTCTCCGGCGAGTACCTGGACCGTATCGCTCCGATCGAGACGATCTCCCTGACCGTCGACGGCGGCCAAAACGAAGGCGAAGAGGCCAAGGTCACCGGCCAGATCGAGTACAACGGCGAAGGCAGGACGGTGCAGGGCCGGGGCAACGGTCCGATCAGTGCATACTGCAACGCGCTGGAGGAACTGGGCTACGACGTGGAGGTTCAAGAGTACAGCCAGCACGCCCGCACCTCGGGCGACGACGCGGAGGCCGCCGCCTACGTCCTGGCCGAGGTCAACGGGGCGAAGTACTGGGGAGTGGGCATCGCCAGCTCCATTACCTACGCGTCGCTGAAGGCCATCACCTCTGCGGTGAACCGTTCGCAGGATGCCGCGGCTGGGGCACCGCAGGGCGCGTAGGCGCTGCGGCCTGGCTTAGCCCGTCGCAGCCTGGCTTAGCCCGTCGCGGCCTGTAGCCCCGTCGCAGCCTGGCAGCGGGGCGCCCAACCCCGCTGGGTAGTATGTAATCCATGAATGAGAACGATCACTCGGCCACCCCCGGCTCCGAGCACACCGGCTCAGGGCACACCGGCGCGCGCCGTCGCAGGCGCCCGCGCCGCAGGGTGACTCGCCCTGCAGGTTCTCTTGCTGTTTCTTTTTCTGACGGTACTTTTTCGGACGCCCACACCCCCGCCCCTCACCACTCCCCCGAAGGCGCCGAGGCTCATGCCGAGCCGGTGGCAACTCCGGCAACAACCTCGGTACCAACCCCCGAGTTCCAATCCGCCGCGGCCACCAACGACAATTCCGACGGTTCCCCCGGCGATAACTCCAACGGCGACCCCAGCGGTGCCCCCGGCGGTAACTCCAATGGCGACTCCAGCGGTGCCTCCAACGACAACAGTGAGACCACCGACCAGTCCAGCCCGCGCGAAGAGCTGGAGTCCGCCCTGCACGAACTCCCCTCCCCAGAGGAGGCTCCCTTCGCCGCAGTGAGCATCTCCACCTCCGGCATCCACCCGAAAACCTCCCGCCTGGTGGCACTTTCCGTGGTGTTCTTCGGCTCCGGCGCAGGCACTCCCGCCAGCGCCGAGGAGCTGCCGACCATCAACATCGGCGACGAAGTCGGCGCCCTGACCCGCCACCTCAACCCCGGCGAAGATGCGGGTCCTTGGCACCTCCACGGCTACCAAGTCACCGAATTGTCCCAGGCCCTGGGTTTCAACTCCAGCGCGCAGCTGATTCACCGGACTCTGGATGGGCGCACGCTCATCATGCACGAGTCCGACTACGTGTGGGGCTTCCTCACCCACGAGTTCAAACTGTCCCAGCGCTCGGCGAACCGCGGCCGTCGCAGCCGCGGCCGCGGGCGCGCCGGTCGCCGCTTGCCAACCCCCGCACCGGTCTCCATCATCGACACTCTCGCCACCGCCCGTCGCCAGGCCGCCAACGCCACCGACCCGCGCCTCCGCGCCATCGTCGCCAGCTACGGCCTCGCCCCCAACTCCGCTCACACCGACCCCGCCCCCGACTCCGCCCCAACCACTGAGGCTCACACCAGCGCAAACGTCCCCGCAAACGCCAGCCGGTCCGCCGTGCGAGCCTCTGCGGCGGCGCTGCCAGAGGTGGGAGCGGTGGCGTCAATAAGTAACAAAGACATCGACCCCGACACTCTGCTCGAGGCGAACGCGCGCCTCACCGCCGCACTCGCCCTCGCGCAGCAGCGCAGCGGCGAGCTGACCGTGCTGGATCCCGAGGACCTCGCGGCCGATCAATTTGGGCTGCGCCGTAGCGGACTTCGTATTGACGCCGCAAACTCCCCCCGGCCCTACGTGAACCCCGGGGCGTGGAAGCGCGGGGAACCGCTGGTCGAAGGTATGGAATTCGTGGTCAGCCCGGATGTGGCGATCGACCCGGACGTGCTGATCGGGCAGGGTGTTGCGGCCGGGCTGGCGTATAGCGAGAAGTTGAATCGGCGCAGCTCGCTGGTGGTGTGCAACGAAAACTACGAGCTGCGAGGCAAGGCCATGCACGCCGATCGGAAGGGGATTCCCCTGATCCGGGATGAGGATTTCCTGGCTCTGCTGGACGATGTGCAGCCCGGCGAGAAGGAGGCCGTTCCGACGAAGCCGGGTGCGGACGCGCGCCCGCGAACCAGCGGTTTGGCCGGCCCTCAGGGCGGTTCCGGTAAATCTGGCAGCTCTTCCGGCAATTCCGGCAGCTCTTCCGGCGGATCCGGCCACTCCGGCAGCTCCTCTAATGCTGGTAACTCTGGAACCTCTGCCCACAATTCCAGTAACTCCGGCAACTCTGGCCCCAATTCCGGAGGTCACAGAGGACATATCCCTGGCCCCAACAAGAAGCGAAATCGTCGGAGGCGCCGGCGCCGCAAGGGCTCCAGAGGATCCAATGGATCCGGCGGGTCCGGCGGCAAGAGTGGATCCGGTGGTTCCGGTGGCAAAAACAGTAGTAGCGGCAAGAATGGCAGCCAAGGCGGCGGTAAGCGTGGCAAGAACATCAACCACAGCGGCAGCGGTGGCCGTGGAAGCAATTCCCACTAGCCCCACGGGTCTCACTGACCCCGCCAGCACCACGCCGGAGCGCCCCGGCTGGCCTGCAAAATTACGGATGTCCCAAATCTTCGAGTTATTGAAAGTAGCGAACATGAAGTCCAAAAATACAACCCCCTGACCTGCGCAAACAGAATAGTTATGTTTTAAGACGTGGAATTTAGGACACTGAACACCTTGAGTGTCGGAAATGTTGCAAAACTCGCGGCAAACCTACGACGTCCGTCAGGCCGATTCGCACGCACCCGGCCCCGCGGGCGCCAATAAAACCGCTTAAACGGGATTAGGGACTATCCGCTCCAACCGTCGAGCAGTTCGGCAACGAGAGTCTGCACACGGGCGTCGATATGATCACGGATCAGCCGCATGCGCTCCATACCCTCTACCCCACGCGCGGAAGGCTCGTCAGTAACCCACCGCTGAAGACTGCCTCGCGCTTCATCTGGAAGCTCTAGCTGCGCATCCTTTCCGAGAATGATCACGCGATCAGCCTCCCGCAACAATGTTGAATCAACTTCCTTCGGGTGGCCGCCGGACATATCAGCGCCAACTTCACTTACAGCTTCCACCGATTCAGCGTTTAGGTTTTCGGCTGGTTTGGTGCCAGCGGAAAATATCTCAATCATCTCACCAGCATGCTTTTCGGCTAGGGCAGCAGCCATCTGTGACTTCCCGCCGTTGCCTACACAGACAAAGAGAACTTTAGGTTTCGCACTCATTTTGATTTGCTCCCTCATTAACCGGATCGTGTGGGGCTACCGGGCTGAGCGGGCAGCGTAGGATCCCCAGCAAAAAGTTTTGGCCCCATCGAGAGCATGACATAAACCAGTCCAACCAGCACCGGAATCTCAATAAGCGGGCCAATCGTTCCGGCCAATGCCTGCGCAGAAGTCGCTCCAAAAGTTCCGATTGACACAGCGATAGCAAGCTCGAAGTTATTTCCCGCAGCAGTGAAGGAAACCGATGCAGACTGCGCGTAGCTCAATCCCGTTACCTTTGAAACGACCAAGCTAATCGCGAACATGCCAGCGAAGTATGCGACCAGTGGAACAGCCGTACGCGCCACCGCCCATGGGTGTTCGGAGATCTGCTCCCCCTGCAGTGAAAACAAGAGCACGATCGTGTACAGCAGCCCAACCAATGCAAGTGGAGAAATTGCTGGCAGAAACTTGGTTTCGTACCACTCCCGCCCCTTGATCTTCTCACCAAACACGCGAGAAGCCAGACCAGCCGCCAATGGGATACCCAGAAATACTAAGACAGAAATCACAATTGACCAGAACGAGAAGTCGGCCGAGGTTGTAGGCAGCCCCAACCAACCCGGGAGTACCTGCAGGTAGAACCACCCCAACACGCCAAACATAAGCACTTGGAACACGGAGTTAACTGCCACCAGTACCGCAGTTAACTCCCTATCACCGCAAGAAAGCTCCGACCAGACCAGAACCATGGCTATGCACCGTGCCAAGCCAACGACAATCAAACCGGTGCGCAGTTCAGGCTCATCTGGCAAACACAGCCACGCCAAGACAAACATTAATGCCGGCCCCACGATCCAGTTCAAGACAATGGAAACTGTCATCAAGCGTCTATCAGAAGCGATCTGGCGAGTCTTGTCATACTGAACCTTTGCCAGAGGCGGATACATCATTACCAATAAGCCGAGTGCAATAGGAAACGAAATGCCCCCGACTTCTAGAGCTCCGAGCTTCTCCCCAATTCCCGGAACTACATGGTTCACTAACAGCCCCGCGACCATTGCGAAGATAATCCAAACAGGTAAGAACCGATCCAAAAAAGACATACGAGAGCGCGAGGAAGCTACCATGAGATCTTCTCCATATATTGATTAGTATCAATATTAAACTAGGTGCCGTATCGACATGTGTCAATATATGATTGTTGGCATGGCCACTCCACAGATTCTTCCGCTTTCCGACCTCTCAACATGTTGTTCACTTGGTAGCGGACCATTGTCGGACTTCGAGGCCACCAGGTATGCCATCTTGTTCAAAGTCCTAGCCGACCCTGCCCGCCTGCAAATACTCTCCCACCTGGCAGCCGAGGGCTGCGAGCCTATCAGTGTAAACCGGCTGGCAGATATCACTGGACTGAGCCAGCCTACTGTCTCCCATCATTTAAAGCGGCTCACCCAGGCAGGCCTGCTCCGCAAGATACGAACCGGTCGCACAGTCACACACCAGATACAACCCCAACTTTTTGCCGAACTCCGCACGGTTCTCCAGATGGACTAATGATCATCAGGCCCGGCGCGCCAGCCTCCAATTTCCAGCACACCCCGGCGGGTACACTTAGTCCCCATGGATAACTCTGATCAAACCGGCACTCAGCCTGCGGGGGCACAAGCCGCAGGTGCCCAGCAGAGCCAGGGCGCTCAAGCCGCAGCCGCACAAGCCGCAGGCGCTCAGCCTGCAGCCGCTCAGCCCGCCGGCACTCAGCCCGCCGGCACACGCCGCTCCGCGCTGCAGCGGCTCCGCAGCTCCGTTGCGATTCGCATGGCGCAGCTGGCGACGTGGGCGTCCAGAAAAGCAGGGCGAGGGGCCGGCGGCATGATCGGCGGCCTGATCGGCGGGGCAATCGACCCACAGCTAATGGCAAGCCTCGGCGCCGGCAAGGATGGCAAGAAGCGTCCAACGGTGCTGGTCACAGGCACAAACGGCAAGTCCACAACCACCCGCATGCTGGCCGGCGCCGTCCGCACAGCCGCGACCGTCTGCACTAACGAGGGCGGCGACAACATGGACGCGGGCGTGATCAGCGCGCTGCTTGCCGGCCGCGACGCTGACACAGTCGTGCTGGAAGTCGATGAGCTGCACGTCCCCAAAATCGCCGAGAAACTCGACGCGGACGTGCTGGTACTGCTGAACCTCTCGCGCGACCAGCTGGACCGCGTGGGCGAGATCAACAAGATCGAGCGCACCCTCCGCGCGTGCATAGAGGCTCGCCCCGACATGCAGGTCATCGCGAACTGCGACGATGTTTCCGTAACCTCCGCCGCTTGGGATTCCCCGAATGTCCAGTGGGTCAGCGCCGGCTTCGGCTGGGCCGGCGATTCCACCAGCTGCCCGCGCACCGAAGGCGCGATCATCCACCGCACTGGCGAAGACGGCGTGGTGGACTGGTACGCCGCAAAGAAGCTCCCCGATGGCCGGGAATTCCGCAGGCCAACCCCCGATTGGCGCATCACGGACGACGGCCTGATCGACCGCGAGGGCAACCTGCACCCGATGAACCTGACCCTCCCGGGCAACGCAAACCGCGGCAACGCCACCCAGGCCGTCGCCGCCGCCGTGGCTTTGAGCGAGCTTCTCCCTCAGCGCATCTCCACCGAGCAGGCGATCACCGCCGCGGAGAAGGTGGATAACGTCGCGGGCCGCTACTCCGTGGTGCACTTCGGTAACCACGAGGTCCGCCTGATGCTGGCGAAGAATCCAGCCGGCTGGCAGGAGGCCCTGTCGATGGTGGATCGCACCGCCGATAGCCTCGTGATCAGCGTAAATGGCCAGGTCGCCGACGGCCAGGACCTGTCGTGGCTGTGGGACGTGCGCTTCGAGAACTTCGAGGGCGTGCACGTGGTGGCCGCGGGCGAGCGTGGCACGGATCTGGCGGTCCGCCTCGGATACGCAGCGGTCGAGCACAATCTGATCAAGGATACGGTCGCGGCGATCCGTTCCTGCCCGCCGGGCCGCGTGGAGGTTCTGGCGAATTACACGGCATTCCGCGATTTGAAGCGGGTGCTGGACAAGGAAGGGGAAGCGTAAATGACCGCAGAGCTAAACATCGGCCTGATCCTGCCGGACGTTCTGGGCACGTATGGCGACGATGGCAACGCCCTGGTGCTGCGCCAGCGCGCCCGCATGCGCGGCATTTCCGCAGAGATTCACCCGATCCACCTGGGCGAGCCCGTCCCGGAGTCCCTGGACGTTTACACCGTCGGCGGCGGCGAGGATACCGCGCAGATACTGGCGGCAGAGCACCTGATCAGCGATGGCGGCATTTCCCGCGCGGTCGCCGCTGGCCGCCCGGTTCTGGCCATATGCGCAGGTCTGCAGGTGTTTGGCCGGTCCTTCACCAGCCATGGTCGCACGGTTGAGGGTTTGGGGCTTATAGACGCCACCACGTCCCAACTCGCCGAACGCATGATCGGCGAGATCGCCTCCACCCCGGCGGCCTCCGCCGTGACCGGCGGGGCGGCGGCAGCACAGGCTGGCGCTGGCGGCGGGGCAGGCCTGACCGAACCGCTGACGGGATTCGCTAACCACATGGGTGCCACTATCCTGGGCGCGGATGCCGAGCCGCTGGGACGCCTTACCCGGGGCACGGGCAACACCGATAACCACGGCGCGGAGGCCGCTGGGCTTTCCGGCGAGGATGCCCACCGGCAGACGCGCGCCGAAGGCGCCGTGCAGGGCTCCGTGGTGGCAACGTACATGCACGGCCCCGCGTTGGCCAGGAATCCCCAGTTGGCGGACTGGCTGCTCGCCCGCGCGATGGGGGTTGCGCTAAACGAGCTCCCCGAGTTCCAGGGTGAGCTGGCGGAGCAGTTGGAGCGCGAGGTGGCGTCGCTAAGAAAGGAACGCCTCTAAGCGCCGAGCTTGGCCACGCTAAGGATCATCGGCAGCTGAAGTGGGACGCGCGCGAAGGCGATGGCGCGCGCGGGCTGCGGTTTGGCACGCCAGTCCCAGGCCATCTTGATGTTGCCGGGGAGCACGCCTACTAGGAAGATCGCGGCGGCGGGAGCGATTGTACTGCGCAGCGCGCCACGCCATTCGGGCTTCAGGCTGCACGCCACGATGGTGGTGCCGAGGGCGATTTCCATGGCTCCTGAGCCGAGCGTCCAGGCGCGCGGGGTGCCGGGGAGTTCCTCCGGAACGATTCTGTCGAAGCCCTCCGGCTTAACAAGGTGCAGCACGCCTGCAGTGCTGAAGACGGTTCCCCATACGGCGGAGCGAATGCCGGCCGCACGGGAAAGGTGGTGCGGACGGAGGGCGTTGCGCAAAGGGTTTTTACTCATGGGCGCCACTGTAGTCCCGCCACCGTAGTCCCGCCGTTATAGTCCCGTCGTGCTACAGGGGCTACAGAAACTACAGCGCGGTGCGGCCGGCGAACGCGCGGGACAGGGTGAGCTCGTCGACGAACTCCAAGTCCCCGCCCATCGGGATCCCCGAGGCCAGGCGCGTGACCGTCAGCCCGGGGAAGTCGCGCAGCAGGCGGCCGAGGTAGGAGGCCGTCGCCTCGCCTTCCGTGTTCGGGTCGGTGGCGATGATGACTTCGGTGATGTCGGGGGCTTCGTCGTATTCAACGTCCGCGCTCTTAACGTCGCCCGTTCCCGCGCTGCCGGGGTCGCCACCGGCGGGTGTGTCGGCGTCGCCAAGAGAAGCACCGCCACCCTTCGCACCGAGCGCTACGTCCGGCAGCGCCCCGCCGATGCGCTGCACCAGGGGCGTGACGTTCAGTTCCTTCGGCCCAATCCCGTTGAGTGGGTCGAGTGCCCCGCCGAGCACGTGGTAGCGCCCGCGGTATTCCGCGGTGCGTTCGATCACCTGAATGTCTTTGGACTCCTCAACCACGCAGATGATGCTTTTGTCGCGGTTGGAGTCCGCGCAGATCCGGCACACATCTTCTTGGGAGATGTTGTGGCAGATGCGGCAGAACGTCACGCCGCGCTGCAGGCGGCCGAGTGCGCTTTGGAAGCGCTCGATGTCCTCCGGCTCTTCGTTCAGCAGGTGCAGCGCGATGCGTTGCGCGCTTTTCGGCCCGATGCCGGGCAGCCGGGAGAATTCGTCGATGACGTCCTGTAGTGGTCCTTCGAACAACTAGGTCTCTCTTTGGAGTTCTTAGAAGGCTTAGAAGCCCAGGCCGCTCATGCCCTGGGACAGCGGGCCCATCTTCTCCTCGGCGAGGGTCTGCAGCTTCTGGTTAGCGTCCTTGAATGCGCCGAGCAGCAGGTCCTTCAGGGTGTCGATGTCCTCGGGGTCGACGATCTTCGGGTCGATCTCCATGTCGGTGACCTCGCCGGTGCCTGCGACGGAAATGGTGACCAGGCCGTTGCCTGCCTCGCCCTTGACGGTGGAAGCGGCGATTTCGCGCTGTGCTTCCTGCAGCTGCGCCTGCATCTGCTGGGCCTGCTGCATCAGCTGGTTCATGTCTGGCTGGCTCATTTTGTTTACCTTTCGTCGAGGTTTCTCGTGCTTGGTTTTGTTCTTCCACAACTGTACCGGTCGGCTCGCACAGGCGTGTCAGGCACCTTCGCGTGTGCGGATGGTTGTGTTCACGCTTAGCGAACTCTCTCCGCGCCGAGACTCTTTTCGATCAGTTCACCTGCGATTTCCAGCGGCGTGCGGTGGTCGCGCTCGCCAGGTGCGGCCTCGAGGTCGGCGAGTAGCTCGTCGCGTTCTCTTTGTTCTGTTCTTTGTGACGCCCCCTCGTCCTCAGCAGCACCCGCCCCCGCGTGGGGCTGGCGGTTCGCGGCTCGGGATTGGGGGCCTTCCGCCCGCGCGGACGGTCCAGATGCCGCAGGCAGCACGGTGGGCCCAGGCTGTCCAAACTGTGCTGGCTGTCCCGGCTGATCGGAAGCCGACGGGTCGGAGGGCTCAGGCGGCAGAGGCGCGTCGGCGGCTGGGTCGGCTGCCGCGGGGTTCGCGAGGGGATCTGCGGCGTTGGCCGCCGCCCCGCCGCCCCAGTTGTCGACAGGGCTGTCTCCGTAGGCATCAACTGGCGGCTCGTCAGGCAGGGGAACGCCGTTGAAGCCGTTTTCCATGTTGTATTTCTTGCGGGCCTTGGCTCGTTCGGCGCGGGCGCGCCAGCCGGAGTTCGGGTCTTCCTGCGCGGCGGCTTCACTCGAATTGGCTGCAGTTCCAGCCCCCGCGCCGGCCGCGCCCCGGCTGCCAGCAGCGGCACCCGTTGCACCGGCCGCTCCAGCGGTGCCCGCCGCTGCGCCTGCGTTGCGGTGGGAGTGCGAGGCCTTGCGCATCGCTTCTTCCATCGCGCGGGCGCGCTCCAGGGCGCTGCTAGCAGCGCTGCGGGAGGCCGCTGCGTCCATTGGGGTTTCCGCTGGCACAGGGTTCACCGGTGTGGAGGCTGGTGTTTGTCCCTCACCGGCGGAGGGCTGTGCCGCCGCCGGTTCAGCTTTTCCCGGCTCATCGCCTCCTGCATGCTCGGCAGCTCCAGTAGCTCCGTCGCTTCCGGCGGCTCCGGCGCCGACAACTTCGTCGCCGACATAGACGACGATGCGGGCGGGACTTCCCGTGACGTTCTGGATAGCCTGCGAATAGGCTTCCGCGTTCTTCGCCCCGTTGACCAGCCGTGCTAGTGAGCCGGTGTGGTGGTCAACGTGAATCTCGCCCGGAGTGGGCTGGGATGCGCGCGGTGCGGCGCCTCGGAGGGCGATCCAAGCGCTGAGATCCAATTCGTGGACGGCATCCATGATGCGCGCCCAAGAACCCGAATCGATCGCAGCGGGTGCTTTCGCCGAAGCTTCCACCAAAGCCTCCGCCGAAGTCTCCGCCGGTTCAGAATCTGCCGGCGCTGCCTCCGCAGCGCTGGCCCGACGGTGGCGCTGCATGATGTCGCGCGCCCGGCGCGCTTCGGCGATGGCCGGAGATTCCTGCGCGGTTTGCTGTGCCGACTCATGCTCCACCTCAGCCGGTGTCTCCGGTACTGCCTCCTTTGTGGTCTCCTGCGGTGCCTTCGGCGCCGGGGAGGCTTCCACCGCTACCGGTTCGGAGGACTCGGCGGGCTGCTCCGCAGCCTTTCTGCGCCGGGCGAACATCTCCGCCCGGCTGCCGCGCACGCCCGTGCCAGTGCCTGTCCCAGCACCCGAACCAGCTCCAGCACCCGCGCCCGCACTCGAGCCGGCACCGCTACCGCCAGTCCCGCCATGCCCCTTCTCCAGGGCCTCCACACGCTGCGCCAGGGCCTCCACCGTCATGCCCGCGGCGGGCAGCGCCATGCGCGCGCACAGAATCTCCAGCAACAGTCGCGGTGCCGTGGCGCCGCGCATCTGCGCCAGCCCCTCGTTCACCAGGGATGCGCAGCGGGTCAGCGTCGCCTGCCCCATCTTCTCCGCCTGCTCGCGCAGCACGTCACGGGACTCCTCCGGCGCGTTCACCAGCCCACGTTCGAACGCATCCGGCACGGCCTGCACTACCAGCAGGTCGCGGAAGCGGTCCAGCAGATCCTCGCTGAAGCGGCGCGGGTCGTACCCCGCATCAATCACCTCGTCGACCACGGCAAACAGTGCGGCGGAGTCGTGTTCCGCCAGCGCATCCACAGCCCGGTCGATCAGGGTGGAATCCGTTACACCCAGCAAAGCCAGCGCGCGGTTGTAGGTCACGCCCTCCGGCCCTGCACCGGCCAGCAGCTGATCCATGATCGACAGCGAGTCACGCGGCGAACCGCCACCCGCCCGGATGACCAGCGGATACACCGCTCCCTCCACCGGCACGCCTTCGCCGGAGACCACCGACTCCAACAGTCCCCGCATATCCGGCGGCGCCAGCAGGCGGAACGGGTAGTTGTGAGTTCGGGAGCGAATCGTCTGCAGCAGCTTCTCCGGCTCCGTCGTGGCGAAGATGAAGATCAGGTGCTCCGGCGGCTCCTCCACGATCTTCAGCAGGGCGTTGAAGCCCGCCGTGGAGATCATGTGCGCCTCGTCAATAATGAATACCCGGTAGCTCGATTCCGCAGGCGCGTAGAAGGCACGTTCGCGCAGCTCACGCATGTCGTCTACGCCGTTGTGCGTGGCGGCGTCCAGCTCCGTCACATCTAGGTTCCCCGGCCCGCCGGGCGCCAGCGATACGCAGGATTCGCACTTTCCGCAGGGCGTGGACGTCGGCCCTTCCACGCAGTTCAGCGAACGAGCCAGGATGCGCGCCGACGATGTCTTGCCGCAACCGCGCGGCCCGGAAAACAGGTATGCGTGGTTGATCCGCCCACTATCCAGCGCCACCGACAACGGCTCGGTCACGTGGGATTGCCCCACGACCTCGGCAAACGTCGCCGGACGATATTTCCTATAAAGTGCCACGAACCTACCCTACATTCCGCTGAGGACGACCAGTTGCGGTTGCCTTAGCGCCAGATGTTGTTGATATTGACGCCCTCACGCACCAACCGCTCCTGCACCGCAGCCACACCGGCCGTCTGCGCTAGTTCAGCTTCCTCGTCGGTGAGCATCACCAGTTGCGCGACGATCGTCAGCCGGCCGGGGTGGGTGAACTCCACGTCCGTGTCGCCTTCCTTCGAGTGGCGGCTCGCGCCGCCGGAGGTGACTTCGTGGACGTGCGGCACGCCGTCATCCCATACATAGGGAACCACCAGCAGGCCGTTGCGGGCGGTGATCTTCCGCTCGGAATCCGCATCCATCTGCTGTACCACGTCCGGCAGCAAGGTGCCCGGCTGCGGTGGCCAGTGGCCGGGGTCCTGGGAGATCATCGACGCGGCATGTGCCAGCAGGTCGGCGGCGGTATCGTTGTGCCCGCTGACCACTGTCAGCAGCTCAACGCGCAGGTCGGAGCCATCTTCTGTTTCCAGTCCCGATTCCAATCGCCCCGCGTCGATGGTCATGGCCACCGTCTCCGCTAGCACGGCTTCATCGCCGCTCTCCGCGGATCCAGCGCCACCCTCCTGGGGTGTGTGGTTCTGGCCCGTGGGGGCGTCACCAAGAAACACCTCGGCGACAGCGAACTCGGGGAAGGAATCGCCGATCCTGCGACGCGCGATGGTCGGCTCGCCGGGCAGTAAGCCCTGGACCCAGACGAATGTTTCCTCGGTGTTGATGGCGACCTCCTCCCGTGTCTAGCGCTGGCCCGCGGCGTGCTCGACCATCTCGATCGCGGCGTAGAGCACGCAGGTGGCAAAGCCCTCCATGGCGATCTCCAGCTGCTCGATCGTCGGCATAGACGGCGCCAGGCGCAGGTTACGGTCGTTCGGATCCTGCTTCAGCGGGTAGGTGGAGCCCGCGGCGGTCAGAGCTACGCCGGCCTTCTTCGCCAGTTCCACAACACGGGAGGCAGTGCCGTCCAGCAGATTCACGGAGATGAAGTAGCCGCCTTCCGGGACGGTCCACTCGGCAACGTTGGCCTCGCCCAGGCGGCGCTCCAGGATCTCCACCACACGGGTGAACTTCGGCCCCAGGGAACCCGCGTGCTTGCGC
Organism: Corynebacterium macclintockiae; assembly: GCF_027570165.1. Taxonomy (NCBI): domain Bacteria; kingdom Bacillati; phylum Actinomycetota; class Actinomycetes; order Mycobacteriales; family Corynebacteriaceae; genus Corynebacterium; species Corynebacterium macclintockiae. The sequence goes on along the minus strand of NZ_JAKMUV010000003.1, from coordinate 2,407 downwards.
ATGAGGTCGCGCACACCCTCGGCATCCTTCAGGTACTGCAGGTGGGCCAGCTGGTTGACCTTGTTCGGACCAATGCCACGGACGTTGGCGATCTTCTTGTACCACTCCAGGTTCTCCGTGGAGGAAGCGAAGAAGGCCAGGCCCGCGCCCGCGAAAGTGATCTTGGAGGTGGAAGACATGGCCCAGAAACGGTTCGGGTTGCCCGCCTTTTCGGCGACGTCGAGGATGTTGATGATCTCCGGGAACTCGCCGGTCAGCGTGTGTACCACGTAGGCGTTATCCCAGACGATGCGGAAGTCCGGGGCGCCGGTTTCCATCGCAGCCAGCGCCTCGGCGGTCTGCTGCGAGTACGTCACGCCCGTCGGGTTGGCGAACATCGGCACGGCCCACATGCCCTTCACTGCCGGGTCCTTCGCCAACTCGCGAACCTGGTCCATGTCGGGACCTTCGTCGGTCATGTCGACGGTCAGCATCTCGAAGCCAAACAGCTCGGTGATGGAGTGGTGGCGGTCGTAGCCCGGCACGGGGCAGATCCACTTCAGCTTCTCCTCGGCCGACCACGGGCGCTCGGAATCGTTGGTGCCGAAAGTGTAGGCCCAGCTGATCAGGTCGAACATGATGTTCAGGCTGGAGGCATCGCCGGCGATGACGTTATCCACCGGCAGGCCCAGGACGTCCGCCCACAGCTGACGGACCTCCGTCAGGCCAACGCCACCGCCGTAGTTGCGCACGTCAACCCCGGAGGGCGAGGTGAAGTTCTCCCCCGGCAGGCTCAGCAGATCCACCGAGAAATCCAGCTGCTCCGCCGACGGCTTGCCGCGGGTGAGGTCCAGGTTCAGCCCCTTGGAGTGGAGCTCTTCATAAGCCTGACGGACATCCTCCTTCATGCTGAGGAGGAGTTCGGCGTTGACGTTATCGATATTCATATGCAGTCTCTCCCGCTTGTGGCGTGCTGGGCTAGCCATCGGTGTGGCTTTCTTTCTGCAAGTCTAACCGAAGCGTCGGACAGCGCGCCCCGGCGATCCGCACCACCGCTACCTGCAGGCAGCACTGCCGAGCGCTAGGATATCGACGAGCTGAAACGCGCAAGCGCCCGCGCGCGCCGCCCAAGCCCGCCCGTCGGATTGAGTTGGAAAGGATCCACCATGGCACACACACCACCCAACCGAATCCGGGTACCCGTCGAACGCGCCATCCGTGAATGTCGCCTTTACGTGCAGGGCAAGCAGTACCCAGGCCAGGCGAACTACGCCACGGCGCTGAAAGACATTGAAGCGCTGTCGGACGGCACCAGCAAGGACTTCGTCCTGGTCGACCTGGAGGAACCCTCCGAGGAGCAGATGACGAAGGTGGCCCAGCGCTACGACGTCGACGAGCTCATCGTCGAGGATGCCGTTAACGCCCACCAGCGCGCCAAGCTGGAGCGCTACGAAGATCAGCTGTTCACCGTCGTCCGTTCCGTCCGCTACGCGGGCAACAAGGACCTGGTCGACCGGCGCGACATCATTCAGACCGGCGAGGTGCAGATGGTCATCGGCCGGAAGTTCATCATCGTCGTGTCCCACGGCACGGATCTGCCCAACCCGGAAAGGCGTCTAGAGCAGGCGCCGGAGCTGCGCAGCAAGGGGCCGCTGTCGATTGCCTGGGCGATCACCGACTACCTCGTCGACGAATACACGCGCATTGCGGAGGCTCTGGAAGACCGAGTTGATGGACTGGAAGAGGAAGTCTTCACCCTCGGCGCGGAGTTCGACATCGAGAATATCTACGTCCTCAAGCGCGAGATCCTGGAGATGCGCCACGCCATCGACCCCCTGATCCCCGCCCTGCGCGCGCTGATCGACAACCACAAGGATCTCACGTCGAAGCAGATCAGAGCCTTCTTCCGCGATGTTTTGGACCACGCCATGCTGGCCAAGGACAAGGTCGACTCTTTCGACGAGCGCCTGACTTCCCTTATTCACGCGGGTTCGGCGATCATTTCTTTGCGTCAAAACCAAGATATGCGCACGATTTCCGCGGTCGTCGGCATGGCCGCCGCCCCCACGATGATTGCGGGTGTGTACGGCATGAACTTCGAAAACATGCCGGAGCTGCAGTGGCACTACGCCTACTACGTCTGCTTGGCCGCGATGGTCGGCGTGGTTGTGCTGATGTGGTGGTGGTTCAAGCGCAATAACTGGCTGTAGCGCGGGCACCGAAGCGGGCACAGTGCGGGCATAAAAAAGGGGACCCCGCGCACCCGTCAGAGCTCGTTGACCCTTGCTGCATTCCTGCCCTGGGGGAGTTCACAAGATACACGCCGCGCGGAATCCGCTGCCCATACTAACTCACGCGCACTCGTTGTTCCAAAGGCTCGTTCTTTCTTGTGTATGGACGCCCACTTTCCAACCCCTAGCACCGGATT
>NZ_JAKMUV010000029.1:0-1135 GCF_027570165.1 Corynebacterium macclintockiae | reverse complement strand
CGTGATCTCGTCGGTGAACTCTGGCAGATCGATGGACTGGTCTATCGCCTCTTTGACCACGCCCACACACATGTCACGATTTACCAGATCATCGATGATGCCAGCAGGTTCGATGTCGGAACCACAGCGTTCGCTCTGCCAGAAAACGGTACTGATGCGCGCGCTGTGCTGGCCGCAGCGTTCGCCGCCTACGGCAAGCCCCAAGAAATCCTTTCCGACAATGGCGATGCGTTTGCCACCTATCACCGGGGTTTTCTCTCTGCTACTGAAACTTGGCTCGCCAGCCAAGGCGTTCTTGCTATTGCTGGTTTCGCCCCGACAACCCAGGGAAAAGACGAGCGCTCTCACCGCACGTTGACCCAGTTCCTCGATGCACGCCACCCAGTTAGCCTTGCTGAGGTCAACGCCTATCTGGCTGAAAATCGCCAGGTGTACAACGAGCGACGACGGCATCAATCACTGCTGGTCGGCAAAATGCACATCACACCACGCCAGGCTTTCGATACCTTCCCCAAGGCACCGCCGCCTACGCATCCACTCGATCCTGAGCAGGTCTGGGCCCGCGTAGTCGCCTACAACCAGGCGCACAATCCGCACGCTGTACCCGAAATGCTAAACGGCCCCGTGGAAGCGGCAACTTCACACGAGGCCAGCACCGATGACATGGCAGCTCAGCAGGGCATACCTTCCACCGATACCCCCACACTAACGGTGCCGACGACAAATTCAACAAACCATTGGGGCATCCCAGACCAGCTCTGCGTGAGCAAAGATGGCGTTGTACGCGTGTGCGGCTTCGGTCTCTACATTGGGCTGAGGTTTAAAAACCGCAGGCTCTACTCCACGGTCACAGCCGATAACGTTGCGGAGTTTTACACGGCCCATGACGGTGAATTCCTCTTCAGCGTGCCGCTGCCAATCACGTTGAGCCACAGGCCACCAGGTGGCCAGATCAACATCAACCTCGTTGAAGGAATGAAACATCGCCAACCACCGCGGATGAACCCGAAACTATCCAAACCCCGGCCGACACGCAGGCCATAACCATAAACCGCTAGAAGTGTCCAAGAACTCCATGGACTCCTTGTCCAAGAAGACACCGGACTCCATGTCCAAAAACCCTATGGACATAACA
>NZ_JAKMUV010000028.1:0-1290 GCF_027570165.1 Corynebacterium macclintockiae | reverse complement strand
AGGGCGCGGGGTATCGATCAGTCCGTAGTAGGCGAGAGCGTCTTCAAGGGCATACTCGATTTCGCGATAGCCGCCTAGGACAGTGGTCATAAAGTAGGTGCCTTCTGGGGCTTTATCCGTGGTGCCGCCTTGTGGCGGATTTGTGTCGTGGATCTCGTAGTTGATGATCCGTCTTTCCTTCGGAACCCACTCATTTTCTCTTGTTATAGGGACGAAAGCTTGCTCCTCTGGTGACCAGAAGATCGCGAGTGTGTAGTAGAAGTAGTTGTCAAAAGGGATGGCATTAGGATGGTTCTTCTCTGGGATTCTTTGAAAAGGTCCGCCTTTTCTGAAGTCACTCTTGGCGATCTGAATTGGTGGAATAAGTAGTTCGTTCTTTTCGACGAGCGGGAACCAAGATGTATCGGATGGGTCGCTGATGAGCGCACGATAAGGGTGGAGCATTGCAGCCGCACCGAAGAATGCCTCGGTGGAGGTAACACCAGCAGGGATATATCCGAGGGTGGTTTTCATTAGGTAAAGCTGTCCAGCTTTAGGGCGGCTGCCTTTGGGGCTGTCTAAAGAGAATTTCAGCAAGTTAACTCCTTATTGTATCTCTGGATAACGATTCTCTATCCATTCTTGTTCGAATTCAGTTCCCTGATCGTAGAACCTATGGTTCTTGCTCATGCTATTTATTTTGTTTTCGAGGAAACCATTCTCTAGTCCGAGATCTTTGTATTCGGCTTGTGTGACTTTTGGCGGATTTGACATTCTTAAGCGTTCGATGAGGTGCTGTTCGACTCCACGTGCTTCATACTTGCCCAAAGGATTGTTTCTATTAAGGACGTCCATTCCGCCTATGGGACGTGTGATCGGGTGCGTTATCGCGTGTTGAATTGCCCTCATCTTAGGATGCTTGATTATTCCTACATATGTAGTTTTTCTCCATTAACGTAATGGTACACGTAGTGGTCTTTAACCTCGTTTGCCTTACCCCAGCAACCCTTTAGCCCCAGAACGTCCACCCAGAATGCTGCGTGGTCAACATACCCTTGTGCTGAGGCTAGTCGTGGGGCGATTCCGAGGGGGTCTTGGGCGTTGTAGGCGCCCAGGGTGGGGTTGTAGTAGCGGAACCGGTTGTACGCCCACCCTGATTCCGCATCCTCGTATTGGCCTGCAAACAACAACGGGCTGGTGCACCGACCGGACCAGGTGCGCTTGCCGTACAACGTTTGGGTGGTGTGTCCCTCGACGACACCGGTGGTGGTGTTGATCAGTTCCTGTGGTGCACCGGCTAGGTCGCACACT
>NZ_JAKMUV010000027.1:0-1303 GCF_027570165.1 Corynebacterium macclintockiae | reverse complement strand
GTGTCCCAGGTTTTGTTCCGTTTGAGTAGATGGGAAAATCTGGAACATGCCAAGAAAATTTGACCAGGATGCGAAGGACCGTGTGGTCCGTCTTGTCGAGGACCGCATCTTGGCGGAAAACATGTCGATGCACGCCGCGTGCCAGGCAGTTGCTCCAAAGTTGGGGGTTTCATGGCACACGGCTCGTCAATGGACCCAACAGGCCCGCCGTGCGGGAAACATCCCAGAACCCGTGCCTGAAGATCTGGCCGCCGAAAACGCGAGGCTTCGCCGTGAAAATCAAGAGCTACGCGACACCAATGAACTTTTAAAGGCTGCCTCGGCTTTTTTCGCGTCGGAACTCGACCCACAACGTCGGAAATGATCCGGTTCATCGATGAATACCGGAATCGTTTCTCTGTCGAGTTCATCTGTAAGACGTTGAAGGATAACAGGGCTGGTGGGTTCATCACCTCGCGTGGGTATCGCCAGTCCAGGGCCCGTGGATTAAGTGCTCGCCGTCTTCGTGATGCTGTGCTGGTTGAACGCATTGGTGCTATTCATCGGGATAATTACGGTGTCTACGGTGTGCGGAAAATGTGGCATGCTCTTCATCGTGACGGAATCGATATCGGTCGTGAACAAACCGCGCGGCTGATGCGTCTAGCCGGTGTATCAGGCAAAGGCAAAGGCCGCTCGCCTATGACCACTTGCACACCTCAAAGGCCGGATTTGCGCCCGGACTTGGTGGAGCGAGAATTCAAAGCCGAAGGCCCGAACAAGCTGTGGGTGGCTGACATTACCTACGTTCGCACGAAGAAAGGCTTTGTGTACGCCGCATTTGTCACCGATGTTTACTCCCGACGGATCGTTGGGTGGGCGTTATCAGATTCCATGCGCACCGAAGCGTTGCCACTGCAAGCTCTCAACCAGGCGATCGCGTGTGCTGAAGAAACAACAGGTCTCATTCACCATTCGGATCACGGCTCGCAGTATGTCAGCGTTGTCTACAACGAGCGTCTTGCCCAGCACGGGATTGCCGCTTCCACCGGAACTGTCGGGGATTCCTATGACAATGCTCTGGCTGAAAACGTTAACGGCTCCTACAAAAACGAGCTGATCCATACTCGCAGGTGGAATGACGTTGTCGAGGTAGAAATCGCGACGTTCGAGTGGGTGTCATGGTGGAACGAGACGAGGCTTCACCAAAGCTTGGGATACCGAACCCCAGTCGAAGTGGAAACCGAATTTTGGGAGCAGCACCCGCCGCAAGCAATAATAGAAATCAAGGCAAATGCCTAGGAACAAAACCCGGGGCACTTCA
>NZ_JAKMUV010000026.1:0-1398 GCF_027570165.1 Corynebacterium macclintockiae | reverse complement strand
GGGTTAAGTAGCAAAAAGTGTGTCCGCTCGGCGTGTTGCGGGGCGGGCACACCGTTTGTTACTTCATGGGGCCTTTTCTGATTCCTATCGAGTGTTCGTACTCGGTTGGGATAGCGTTGTCGTAGAAGGCTGGTCGGCCTGTTTCCTGGTCGGCTTTGTTGTGGTCTTCTTCGACAAGATCGTTGACTTTGGCGAGTTGATCTTGGCCGAAATTGCACTGCCTGGCGATCTTTAATGGGTCGTCAGGCAGTTGCGTTTTCGAGTGCAGGTACCACTCGAGCATTCTGCGTTGGCGTTCCCCGGACCTGCCGCGATGCGCGTCGGCGATGCGTTTGAGCTGGGCGTTGATGCCGCCTTCCAGACTGTTTGTCGTTGAAGCCCAGCGTTGAGGCTCAAGCGCATTCGGTGGTGGCTGCAGGTAGGTAAACAGCCATCCTTTCCGTGAGAGGTGCAGCAGGGAGTTGTATGCCTTGCGAACTCGCAGATGGGCCCATTCCCACTGGTTGTTGAGTGTGCGGCGCTCTTTTGGCACGGGCGTTTTCTCGTTGAGGAATGCTTTGAATACCTGTCCGAAGTCGTGCAGACGCAGCGTCCACTCCCGTGCCTGGTCGAGTGTGGTGATACGGGTCAGTTTCAACGCCAGGGCGTAGATGGCTTTGCCGGCGTCGGTGCGTGGTCGTGATGTGGTGTAGCGGCGGATGACGCGTTGCGCATGGACGAGGCATCGTTGGATCATCGCGTTCGGCCAGCAGGCTTTAATCGCAGTAAGTGCGCCTTGTCCGCCGTCGAGGACGACGCAGAGCGGCTCAGCGATTTTGCGGAGTAGCTGCGTGTAGGCGTGGGCGGTTTCGTGTTTGGTCCAGTGCCATGCGATGACGTGGTCGTGGCTGGCTGCGACGAGCAAGCATCCGGCGGCGGTGTAGGTGCCGTCGATGAAGATCTGGTCGTAGACGCGCTGTGGGTCACCGTCGTTGGGGATGTCGATGAGCCAGAATGGTTTGAATCGGCGGTCAAGTGTCCAACGGCTTACCCCTTGTTGCTGAGCGAGTTCAGACAACGTTGCTGTGGAGGTGGCATAAGAGACGAAGGCTTTAAAGTCGCGGGCCTGCGTGCGGTCGGTGCGGGTTCGTGTCGTGGAACTGCAGCAGTTCGGGTCCTTGCATCGCCACCTGGTTGTGCCTTTAGAAGTGGTTCCGTTTTTCTTCATTTGCCCAGCGCATATCGGGCATCGTGGCCTGTTTTTACTCACCCGGAAAGCACACCAACCCCCGATTAGCACATGCGGGTGCCATTCCGGTGGATTGAACACTAATCGGGCGGATATAAGGTCTTGATGCTTATATCCGCCCGATTTACCCGTTCTGATCAGTAATAATGCTGAAAGTCAGACACACTTTT
>NZ_JAKMUV010000025.1:0-1423 GCF_027570165.1 Corynebacterium macclintockiae | reverse complement strand
GGTCAAGTCCGGTGTAGTGGTGTAGCCGTTTGTGCTTTCGGCTCGATATGAAGTTCGGGGCTTGGTTAGGCGGTTAGCTGGTGGTGGTCGTCACGATGTTCTCCTGGGTGGTGCATGAGGTGCTTGGTGTGTTCGAGTGCGGTCAGTGACATGTAGCGTTTTTGTTGGATCCAGTCGTCGTGTTGCTCGGCTAGGACCGCACCGACAAGCCGGATGATGGATTCACGGTTTGGGAAAATGCCGACGACGTCGGTGCGCCGGCGGATCTCACGGTTTAACCGTTCTGTGGGGTTGTTTGACCACACCTTCGTCCAGACTGGTTTCGGCGCTGCGGTAAACGCCAGTACTTCATCGAGTGATTCCTCCAAATACGCCGCGACGTGAGGGAATTTCGGCTCCAGTAGGTCGACAACTTCGCGGGCTTGAGCCCAAGTGGATGTGGCGTCAGGTTGCTGGAAGATTGTCTGGAACATCGCAGAGACCATCGGCCATTGTGTTTTCGGGACCTTTTCGTAGAGGTTCTTCGCGAAATGGGTGCGGCACCGCTGCCACGACGCATTGGGCAGCACTTCGGAAATGGCGTGCTGGATGCCTTCGTGGGCATCACTTGTGATAAGGAATACCCCAGTAAGTCCGCGGGCTTTTAAGTCCTGGAAGAAGCCTTTCCACGACGCGTTGGATTCCGCGGTGGCGACGTGCATGCCGAGCATTTCGCGATACCCGTCGGCGTTGACTCCGGTGGCAAGCAGCACTGAGCATTTGACCACCCGGCCGCCTTCACGGACTTTGATCGTGAGCGCATCGCACGATAAAAAGGCGTACCCGCCGGGGTCTAGTGGGCGGTTTTTGAAGTCTGCGACCATGTCGTCGAGTTCTTCTGACATGCGTGAGACTTGCGATTTCGACATGCTGGAAATCCCAAGCGTAGCCACCAGATCATTCATCCTGCGGGTGGAAACCCCTTTAAGGTAGCACGTGGCGATCACAGTCGATAAGGCTCGTTCTGCTCGTGAGCGGCGCTCTAACAGCCAGTCTGGGAAGAACGCGCCGTGGCGCAGTTTCGGCACCGCCACGTCGATCGTGCCGACACGGGTGTCAAGGTCGCGGTGGCGATACCCGTTGCGGTGGTTGACCCGCTCGGTGGATACAACTCCGTATTCGGCGCCGCAGACGGTGTCAGCCTGGGCGGAGAGGATCTGGTTGATAAACCCTTGCAGCATCTGGCGCATCAAATCCGGAGACGCTTGGGCCAGCAAATCATCCAGATAGGTTGTCGGGTCGATAGAATACGGTGCAGCGGTCATCGTCATAGGCCTTTCGGTGAGATGTGGTAGTTGAGTCGAAAGGCTAACTGGCGGTGGCCGCCCACTACTTTCCGGGACCCACCATCAGCAAGCGTTACACCACACTAAGGGACGCAACC
>NZ_JAKMUV010000024.1:0-1459 GCF_027570165.1 Corynebacterium macclintockiae | reverse complement strand
GCACACCCTGACTTCAATGAAAACCAGGAGCAAGACACAATGCCAACCGACACTCAGCAGGAAGACCAACCGCTCTTCCACCTTGCAGAACTCGACGGTGTGACCACCCTGTTCGCCGCTATGGACACCATGCCCAAGGAAGCAGTCGGCGTCATAGAACAAGCAGGGCACACACCCAACGGCTACTTCCTCGACAACCTCGCTAAGTACCTACTCCGACAAGCAAACATCACCACCGAAAGCATTGAGTTCGACAGCGAAGCAGGCATGTTCAGCCTCATCGGCACCACCGAAACCCTGCAACAACTCCATGAGCAACTCACCGATCTCTTCACCAATCCCGCGAAACTACAAGAAACACTCAACCACGCTGAAGCAGCAGGTACAGACCTCAACGATTAACAGAAAAACTCTGACCTAACACACTAAAACCCAGTCAGCGGGCTGGCATGGTGCTGCGTATCACTACCGCTACGATGACCACGGCCGCGTCACCGCCCAAGTCGGCACCGGCGGTATGTTCCCCAACATCCTCTACTGGGGCGACGACACCGGCGACGACGCACCCCTCGGTGGCACCGTCTGCGTACTCATCGAAACCGCCGGCGACTTCACCGGAAACCCCCTAGACACCGGCGACAGCGTCGTTGACACCTACCTCGACCGCCTCCACAACCTCCCCCTCTACCAAGCCCTCCTCAACGGCGGACTCCACCAAGCAGGCCTCACCGGCCGCGGCCGCACCACCAACCGCGACACCACCACCAACTGGACCATCCCCACCGACTGGCTGACCGACGACCTCCTCGGCGACATCCGCCCCACCGTCTACCGCGCCACCGCCTCCGGCGACGTCTGGCGCATCATCACCCCCGAAGGCGCAATCCAAGACACCACCTACACCGACCACCACCTCCCATCCACCGTCACCAACACAGCCGGTGCCACCACCTGCTACACCTACGACGACAACGACCTCATCGTCGACACCACCTACCCCGACGGCACCACCACAACCATCGAACCCGGCACCTGGGGCATGCCCGTACGCATCACCGGCCGCGACGGACACACCACCGACTACCAAGTCGACACCTTCGGCATGACCACCGCCATCACCACCGCCGACGGAGCCACCACCACCTACACCTACGACTACCGTGTCTCCGGCATCACCCCTGCCAGCATCACCAACCCCGATGGGGCCACCACCCACATCGACTGCGATAACGCCGGCCGCACCATCGCCATCACCGACCCCGCCGGCCGACGCACCAGCCACACCCTCAACATCCAAGGCCTTATCACCGACACCCTCGACCCCGACGGCAACACCACCCGCATCGACTACACCCCCGAAGGCTGGCCCACCACACTCACCCACCCTGACGGCACCACCCTCACCGCCACCTACGACGGCGAAGGCAACCAACTGACCACCACCAACGAAACCGGAGCC
>NZ_JAKMUV010000023.1:0-1472 GCF_027570165.1 Corynebacterium macclintockiae | reverse complement strand
CTCAGTCAAGGTCTGGCGAGATGCATGGCAGCGTTTCGTACCGTTTCTGCAGTTCCCACCAGTGAGGTTACCCTCGTTTAGTGGACACCCTACTTGTACGGATCTTGTGTCCGTGGGAGAGGATGTTCATTGTGAGTCAACAGCGCAAGAAGTACACGCCGGAGTACCGGCGTGAAGCTGCGAACCTGGTAATCGAATCGGAGCGGCCGATCGCTCATGTGGCTAAGGAGATCGGTGTTTCCGCCGGGCTTTTAGGCCGCTGGGTCAAACTCGAGCGTGAACGCCGAGGAGCCTCGGATGGGATGAGTGAGGCTGATCTTCGTGCTGAGAATGCTCGCCTGCGCCGTGAGTTGGCTGAAGCCAAGATGGATAACGAGTTTTTGTCAAAAGCGACAGCCTTCTTCGCCGCGAAGCAACGCGAGCAGAAAAGTTCGAACTAATGCAGCAGGAGAAGGCGAACTACAGCATCAAACGCATGGCACGACTATTAAAAGTATCTCGGTCTGGATACTACAAATGGGCCCATGCGCAGCAGAAACGACTATCCGGCGAAAATGATCGTGCTGCATTTTACGATGGCGTTGACCGAAAGATTCATCAGATTTGGAAAGACTCCGATGAGGTTTATGGTGCTCCGCGGATCACCGCAGAGCTCGCTGAGCGCTACCAGATCACATTGAATCGCAAGACTGTGGCGAAGCGGATGCGCATGATGGGCATTGAAGGGATTTCACCGCGTGCTTTCGTTCCAGTGACAACGATCCAAGCCAAGCGTAAATCCACGCTTCCTGACCTGGTTAAACGCATGTTTGATACCGGTGAGCTTAACCGAGTGTGGATGTCGGATATTACCTATCTGCGCACCGGTGAAGGATGGTTGTACTTGTGCGCGGTCCGCGACGGCCATTCCCGCAGGGTACTGGGCTGGGCTATGGATAGCGTTCAAGACACACGCCTGGTCGAGCGGGCTCTGCGGATGGCGCATACGCTGCGCGGTGACGTTGCTGAAGGACTGGTGTTTCACGCTGACCGCGGAACCCAATTCACCAGCGAGAAGCTCTGGGAGGTGTGCCGCAGCCTGGGCATTGCTCAGTCCGTGGGGCGTACTGGTGTGTGCTTCGATAACGCGATGGCCGAGTCGTTCTGGTCGACGCTTAAAACCGAGTTTTACGACCGCAAGCGCTGGGCGACCCGTGATGCCGCGCGCAAGGCCGTTGCCTACTGGATTGAAGTCGTCTACAACCGTCAGCGTCGGCACTCCGCCCTCGGGATGGTCAGCCCCGTCGACTTCGAGAACCACACCGGTTCAACCATCAACAGAAAAGAAATAGCTGCCTAACTACTAGGTAGCTCCACTACGTGTCCACGATTTGCGGGCAACCCCACCAGCGGCCAGAAAGGTTATCTATACGACGAACTCGATTGAATCATTCAACAATGAACTGCGTAAAGCTACCCGCAACAGGGTGCAA
>NZ_JAKMUV010000022.1:0-1596 GCF_027570165.1 Corynebacterium macclintockiae | reverse complement strand
CTACGCCCTGGTGTGCGACCTAGCCGGAGCACCACAGGAACTGATAAACACCACCACCGGTGTCGTCGAGGGACACACCACCCAAACCCTCTACGGCAAGCGCACCTGGTCCGGTCGGTGCACCAGCCCGTTGTTGTTTGCCGGTCAGTACGAGGATGCGGAATCAGGCTGGGCGTACAACCGGTTCCGCTACTACAACCCCACCCTGGGTGGCTACAACGCCCAAGACCCACTCGGACTCGCCCCACGACTCGCCTCCGCACAGGGGTATGTCGACCACGCAGCATACTGGGTCGACGTACTCGGGCTCAAGGCCTGCCCAAATCTCAATGGCGGACGCTACAAAGATCTCACCGCGAAAGACCTCGAAGGAAACAAATACGAACGCCACCACCTGATTTCGAGTCACGCGCTCAAGGAGACACGACCAAAAGGAGTGAAAGCAAGCACTGCACACAGAGAAGGAATCTGTGTAAGACTCACTCCTGAAGAGCACAAGCTCACCAATAACTATGGAAGAAGCGTCGATACAGATATCCAACGAGCACACGAAATCCAAATGATCAGAGCTGGTCGCCATAATGAACTGTTTAGCGAACAGATTCGAGACGTCCAAAGCATCACGTCCGATCGAGATGAAGGCCTACTACAAGCCTGGTTCGCATACAGAGAATCGCCTAGTTGGACTCCCGACCGACTGTTTTAACACCTTAAGGAGAAATAAAGTGGATTACGGGCTAACTCCCCCCAAGGAACTCACCTTTCAAACAGGTATGCACGAATTGGTTCAAAAGCTATCAAACCATAGATCAAAACAGAACCAAGTCTCTTATGATGCAAAGCATCAACCCTCAGCAATTCACATCGGATCAATAGTATTAAATGGGGGTGAGCTGAAACTCCGAATTAGTGAAGTACAAGATACAATACAAGACTTAACCGTCACAGAAATCACAAAGACCGATACCTTTCTCGGAGCACCCCTGAAACAAGACGTCACATCCTTTTGTAACTTTTTAAACCAACAAAATATCTCCTGGAATAGGCCAGACGACGAAGGGCTTTATCTCTGGGAAAATTGGGTCATTTTCTACATTGAGGACGACGTAATTCAGCATATTACTTGGATCAACCCCGACCTACTCTCCGATCTTGAGCTGATAGAACTTGCATTCCCTAGTAACAAGTAGACCAACATTGAAAGCTAGGACTGTGAAGGGTTGCGGGTTTGGTTCCACTGCTTTTGCGGCCCTGTGTTGATGGGGGGCCGCGAGACAGTACTCAGTTTCTACTTCCTGTAGGCCGGCATAACCCGGAGCTTCGTAAAGACTCTTTACGTTCCCCACCCGTACACCCACCGCGACGTGTTCACCCACACCGGTAACCAACTAGCAGCTGTCACCACCACCGTCGACACCGATCCGGCACGGGTGGGTGAAGGCTACGTGTGGACTACTGATCCTGCCACAGGTGAGACACACGGCCAGATCGCACTAACCACCAGTGACAATACCGACACTCCGGCTAACCCTGCCGCTGGTTGGTCGCAGGCCCGGGTTGATGCGGCGTTCTACGCCCTGGTGTGCGACCTAGCCG
>NZ_JAKMUV010000021.1:0-5722 GCF_027570165.1 Corynebacterium macclintockiae | reverse complement strand
TAGTTTTAATGCCGGCGGTGACTTACTCTCCCACACCCTCCCAGGTGCAGTACCATCAGCGCAGGTAGGCTTAGCTTCCGGGTTCGGAAAGGGACCGGGCGTGACCCCACCGCTAACAACCACCGACAAACCAATTCAGAACAAAACACACACCCACAACAAACCCCAACCAGGGTTTCAGTGGTGTGCCGTGCCGTTCCAGACACTGCATAACAGACGCGAGCAACACTCAAACTTTTGCGACATTCGAAATCGTCTCAGCACACACATTGTGTTGAACATCGGCTAATTAGTACCGGTCACCTCCATCACTCACATGACTTCCAGATCCGGCCTATCAACCCCATAATCTATAGGGAACCTCAAAAGAAACCTCATCTCAGAACAGGCTTCCCGCTTAGATGCTTTCAGCGGTTATCCCTCCCATACGTAGCCAACCAGCCATGCCACGGGCGTGACAACTGGCCCACCAGAGGTATGTCCGTCCCGGTCCTCTCGTACTAGGGACAGCCTTCTTCAAGTTTCAACGCGCACGGCGGATAGAGACCGAACTGTCTCACGACGTTCTAAACCCAGCTCGCGTGCCGCTTTAATGGGCGAACAGCCCAACCCTTGGGACCTACTCCAGCCCCAGGATGCGACGAGCCGACATCGAGGTGCCAAACCATCCCGTCGATATGGACTCTTGGGGAAGATCAGCCTGTTATCCCCGGGGTACCTTTTATCCGTTGAGCGACACCGCTTCCACAAGCCGGTGCCGGATCACTAGTCCCTACTTTCGTACCTGCTCGACCTGTCAGTCTCACAGTCAAGCTCCCTTGTGCACTTACACTCAACACCTGATTGCCAACCAGGCTGAGGGAACCTTTGGGCGCCTCCGTTACACTTTGGGAGGCAACCGCCCCAGTTAAACTACCCACCAGGCACTGTCCCTAACCCGGATCACGGGCCGAGGTTCAGATGCCCAATCCGATCAGAGTGGTATTTCACCAACGACTCCACAACCACTAGCGTGGCTACTTCACAGTCTCCCACCTATCCTACACAAACCGAACCGAACACCAATACCAAGCTATAGTGAAGGTCCCGGGGTCTTTTCGTCCTGCCGCGCGTAACGAGCATCTTTACTCGTACTGCAATTTCACCGGGCCTGTGGTTGAGACAGCAGGGAAGTCGTTACGCCATTCGTGCAGGTCGGAACTTACCCGACAAGGAATTTCGCTACCTTAGGATGGTTATAGTTACCACCGCCGTTTACTGGGGCTTAAATTCTCCGCTTCGACCCAAGGGTCTAACAGGTCCTCTTAACCTTCCAGCACCGGGCAGGCGTCAGTCCGTATACATCGACTTAAAGTCTTCGCACGGACCTGTGTTTTTAGTAAACAGTCGCTTCCCTCTATTCTCTGCGACCACCACCAGCTCAACACGTCGTTCACCAGCAGTGGCACCCCTTCTCCCGAAGTTACGGGGCCATTTTGCCGAATTCCTTAACCACAGTTCACCCGAACGCCTTAGTATTCTCTACCTGACCACCTGTGTCGGTTTACGGTACGGGCCGTACATGCACTCACTAGAGGCTTTTCTCGACAGCATAGGATCACCAACATCCCCACAACGGGTACGCATCACGCCTCACCCACACACGAAACGGATTTACCTATCCCGCGGGCCACACGCTTACACCACAATCCAATAAGTGGCTTGGCTACCTTCCTGCGTCACCCCATCGCTTGGCTACTACCAGATCAGGTCCCACGCATCCACACACCACACACACAAAATGCATGCAGCATCCTTCAGGGTGGTTAGTATCACTGATTCACCATTGGTCGCACACACACGGGTACGGGAATATCAACCCGTTAACCATCGACTACGCCTGTCGGCCTCGCCTTAGGACCCGACTCACCCTGGGAAGATTAGCTTGACCCAGGAACCCTTAGTCATCCGGCGGATATGTTTCGCACATATCATTCGCTACTCATGCCTGCATTCTCACTCGCATAACCTCCACCACACGGTTACCCGGCAGCTTCAACGATCACACGACGCTCCCCTACCAACCCAACCAAAAGATTGAGTTCCGCGGTTTCGGCGGTGTACTTGAGCCCCACTACATTGTCGGCGCAGAACCACTCGACCAGTGAGCTATTACGCACTCTTTCAAGGATGGCTGCTTCTAAGCCAACCTCCTGGCTGTCTTCGCGATCCCACATCCTTTTCCACTTAGCACACTCTTAGGGGCCTTAACCGGCGATCTGGGCTGTTTCCCTCTCGACTAACGAAGCTTATCCCCCGCAGTCTCACTGCCGCGCTCTGACTTACCGGCATTCGGAGTTTGGCTGACGTCGCTAAGATGATAGTCCCGCTCAACCAACCAGTAGCTCTACCTCCGGCAAGAAACACACGACGCTGCACCTAAATGCATTTCGGGGAGAACCAGCTATCACGGAGTTTGATTGGCCTTTCACCCCTACCCACAGCTCATCCCCTCAGTTTTCAACCTAAGTGGGTTCGCGCCTCCACAGCCTCTTACAGCTGCTTCACACTGGCCATGGGTAGATCACCCCGCTTCGGGTCCAGGACACGCCACTCACACACCCTCATTAGGATTCGGTTTCCCTACGGCTACCCCACACAACGGGTTAACCTCGCGACATGCCGCTGACTCGCAGGCTCATTCTTCAAAAGGCACGCCATCACCCCCTAAAAGGCTCTGACGGCTTGTAGGCACACGGTTTCAGGTACTATTTCACTCCCCTCCCGGGGTACTTTTCACCATTCCCTCACGGTACTCATACACTATCGGTCACAATAAGTATTCAGGCTTACCGGGCGGTCCCGGCAGATTCACAGCAGATTCCACGAGCCCGCTGCTACTCGGGTATTCTGTCAACCCCAACACCACATGCTTTCACGTACCGGACTCTCACCGTCTACGGCAGGCCATTCCAAACCACTTCCGCTAACACATAATGCCAAGGCACGGCATGGCAGCACCGCACAACACAACCCCACAACCCCACACACGCAACCCCTGCCAGGTATCACACGCATGCAGTTTAGCCAACATCCACGTTCGCTCGCCGCTACTAGCAGAATCATTATTATTTTCTTCTCCTGCGGGTACTAAGATGTTTCACTTCCCCGCGTTACCACCACACAGACTATGAATTCATCCATGCAGCGACCACACACAACTGTGGCCAGGTTTCCCCATTCGGACACCCTCGGATCAACGCTTGATTGACAACTCCCCGAGGCCTATCGCGGCCTTCCACGTCCTTCATCGGCTTATCATGCCCAAGGCATCCACCGTGCGCCCTTCACAGACAACACAAAATACTAAGACACCCACACACCAACCACACATAAACAACAAACACGTTCATGACAGTCAGCGCGTGAACAACAATGATTTCAAACAAAAAATCACAAAAAAGAAGATACTCGCGTCCACTATACAGTTCTCAAACAACACAAACACCCACAACAAACCAATGAAACACTCATCAGCCCATCACAAGCATCCACAAAAAAGGAACAACAGATTGTCCCAGACACCCAACAGCCATGACAAACCAACCAACAACTTCGCCAACCCAACCCCAACACTGTGCCAACCCCAACACACAACACTCTTGCTATCTCCCCCACACCAACGCGCGGAGGGGCATACCTGCTTCCTTCCAGCACCCAACAACCACCACAAAAGATGATTGAACCGGTTACCTATTCACCCAGAAACAAACAAAAAAAATATAAAAACTCCTTAGAAAGGAGGTGATCCAGCCGCACCTTCCGGTACGGCTACCTTGTTACGACTTCGTCCCAATCGCCAATCCCACCTTCGACAGCTCCCTAACAAGTTTGGGCCACTGGCTTCGGGTGTTACCAACTTTCATGACGTGACGGGCGGTGTGTACAAGGCCCGGGAACGTATTCACCGCAGCATTGCTGATCTGCGATTACTAGCGACTCCGACTTCATGGAGTCGAGTTGCAGACTCCAATCCGAACTGAGACCGGCTTTAAGGGATTAGCTCCACCTCACGGCATCGCAACCCACTGTACCGACCATTGTAGCATGTGTGAAGCCCTGGACATAAGGGGCATGATGATTTGACGTCATCCCCACCTTCCTCCGAGTTAACCCCGGCAGTCTCTCGCGAGTCCCCACCATAACGTGCTGGCAACACAAGACAAGGGTTGCGCTCGTTGCGGGACTTAACCCAACATCTCACGACACGAGCTGACGACAACCATGCACCACCTGTACACCAGCCACAAGGGAAACTACATCTCTGCAGCGATCCGGTGTATGTCAAGCCCAGGTAAGGTTCTTCGCGTTGCATCGAATTAATCCACATGCTCCGCCGCTTGTGCGGGCCCCCGTCAATTCCTTTGAGTTTTAGCCTTGCGGCCGTACTCCCCAGGCGGGGCGCTTAATGCGTTAGCTACGGCACGGGAATCGTAAATAAAACCCCCACACCTAGCGCCCACCGTTTACGGCATGGACTACCAGGGTATCTAATCCTGTTCGCTACCCATGCTTTCGCTCCTCAGCGTCAGTAACTGCCCAGAGACCTGCCTTCGCCATCGGTGTTCCTCCTGATATCTGCGCATTTCACCGCTACACCAGGAATTCCAGTCTCCCCTACAGCACTCTAGTTATGCCCGTATCGCCTGCACGCCCGAAGTTAAGCCCCGGAATTTCACAGACGACGCGACAAACCACCTACGAGCTCTTTACGCCCAGTAATTCCGGACAACGCTCGCACCCTACGTATTACCGCGGCTGCTGGCACGTAGTTAGCCGGTGCTTCTTATCCAGGTACCGTCACCACAAGTGGCTTCTTCCCTAGCGAAAGGAGTTTACAACCCGAAGGCCTTCATCCCCCACGCGGCGTCGCTGCATCAGGCTTGCGCCCATTGTGCAATATTCCCCACTGCTGCCTCCCGTAGGAGTCTGGGCCGTGTCTCAGTCCCAATGTGGCCGTACACCCTCTCAGGCCGGCTACCCGTCGTCGCCTTGGTAGGCCATTACCCCACCAACAAGCTGATAGGCCGCGGGCTCATCTTGCACCGAAAAACTTTCCACCACACACACTAAAGCATGGTCCTATCCGGTATTAGACCCAGTTTCCCAGGCTTATCCCGAAGTGCAAGGCAGATCACCCACGTGTTACTCACCCGTTCGCCACTCGAGTACCCTGCAAGCAGGGCCTTTCCGTTCGACTTGCATGTGTTAAGCACGCCGCCAGCGTTCGTCCTGAGCCAGGATCAAACTCTCCATAAAAAATGCCATCAGACACATGGTGAGCCTGAAAACCAGGCAAAAAAACAAAAATTACTGACAAAAGAATTGAAAAAAGGATAAATAAATCACATCAACCAACACCAACAACAAAAACAGTCGTCAGCCATCGACCGACACAAAGCACATCCTCAAACTTTTCAACACTATATTCATCAGCCCAACAAGCACCCCACAGGGCCACTCTTGCTGGGATACGCACATTACATATCGTGGACACGTTAACCCCACGCTGGCGTAACCACCACCAACCCACAATCCATGCGAGCCGGTGGAACACTGAAACAAAACAAGCTACTAAAAAGCAAAAGACAAACAATGCATCAAGATCAACACAAAGGTTGGTCAACAAAGTATCTAAACTTGGTTCATCACGCTATTGAGTTCTCAAACAACCTACGCACAC
>NZ_JAKMUV010000020.1:0-17262 GCF_027570165.1 Corynebacterium macclintockiae | reverse complement strand
GCCACACACCTGCCCACAGAAAGCACAAAGGTGGTGTGCATCCCCCCTCTAGCACGGGGGACGCACACCACCTCGGTGTGAACGTTCAGTTACTTGTTAATAACAGTGAACGAGTGGACGTACGGCAGCTCGGAAGCATCGACCGGGAACTCGATGTCGCCGTAGGGGCTCAAAGCGCCCGCGGTATCAGCCACCAGCTCGGTAACGGCGTGGTGACCCTCTGGGATATCAGTGGGCCAGCCTGCGTCGACGTAGCCCTTCTTCTCAACGTTAGCCATAGTTGTATCTTGGCATATCAGAAGGCAAAAGGCACGCTGCAAGCTAAAATAGGTCGATTATGTGCCCCCATTCCGCGAAGTCGACCACCAAAGGCAAGTCTCCCGCCTCCACCCGCAGCGGGTTCCCCTCCTATGGGGACTGGCTGTTCGGGCAGTCGGACGAGGCACTCGCGGATCTACTTACCCGCCTGCTGGCTTCCAACCCCACGACCTTCGTGGAAAACCTCACCGGCAACAACGCCGCGCTGGATAACCTTTCTACCGCCGTGTCCATCCCCGGCAGCACGGGTAGCCACAGCCAGTCCGCCGAACTGTTCGGCGATGCCCCAGACCCGGCGCTGATCCATTTAAACTCCCTGGAATTGGCCGTTTGCCACGCAGCCTGCGAACTCGATGCTGTCCACCACCCGTGCACGGTGGCGGATCTGGCCGAGATGCTCACGGAACTCTTCGACATCGCCGGCACTCCCGCGCAGCAGCGCCCCAACGACCAGCAGGTACGCGGGGCCGTCCAGTCCCTATGCCACTGGGGGCTGGTCTTTGGACCCGATTTCCAACTCCCCTCCCCCGAACTGCCCGGCGCGACCACGCAGTTGAAGATCCCACCGCACCTCCCCCGCATGTTCGAGCCCTCCACGGAGCAGCTCTGGCGGCTCGTCGACGGCACTCGTTGCCCCATCCCCTCGGCCGAGCTGCCGGGAGTGGTCGACGAACTGCCGCCCCGCCAACGCCGCCTGTTATCCACCTTGGCCGCGGGAGGCGGCGTGGGGCACTCAACCTCCCTGCACGAGGGCGCGGATCCGTCGAAGCCGCTCCCCACGCTGGTCCGCCAGGGCATCTTGGATCAGCTGGACGATACGACCGCCCGCCTCACCGGCCGTGTGCAACAACTCCTGCACGGCACGCTCATCACCGATCCGGGTGGCCACTTCGCGCCCACCAGTGCGACCAGCCCAGCCGACTCCGCCGCGAACTCCCGCGCCGACGATGCCGGTGCCGCTCAGGCAGTGCAGCTAATCCAGGATCTCAGCGACCTCATCGAAGACCTCGGCCGCAACCCGATCGTCCCCCTGTCGTCCGGCGGCATCGGCACCCGCGAGATCAACAAAGTCGCCCGCCGTCGGGACGAACCCGCCGAGGCCACGCTGCATCTGCTGACCTGGCTCGCCCACGCGAACCTCATCGGACGCGGCCGCGCCACCCCTACCCCGGCCGGGCAGCCCGCACGGGACTATTGGGCTCCCACGGAGCTCGCCCTCGACTTCCTGGAGGCCTCCCCCGCCACTGCCTGGGCGATCCTCCTAGTCGGCTGGGCCAACAGCGCTTACGCCCCCTGGTTCGTCGAGGAACCCGACACGCGCCCCTTCGAAGCCGGCACCGCATCGCACGCCGCCCGCGGACTGCGCCGTACCTTCGCCGCCCTTTTTGATGACGCCCCTACGCCCCAACCGAACGAACTTCACCGGGAGCTCTGGCGATTGCGCCCCGGTGAGGCCTGGCGCACCACGCACACCGCTTGGAATGCGGTGTGGGAGGAGGCGAAGGAGGTCGGAGTGTTGGCGTCCCTAAGAAGAGAAACCGTACCTACCCGGGCAATGGGCGCCTTGCGTGACGTGCTGAGCGGCAGCGCAGACCCCGTGGCGGATCTGGCCGACGCGTTGGCGGAGATTCTGCCTGCCCCGGTGGAGCAACTGATCGTGCAGGCAGACCACACGATCATGGCGCCGGGGCTGCTGCACCCGACCGATCAGGCGATGCTGGCCAAGTTTAGCGACCAGGAATCCGGTGGTATGGCCAGTGTGTGGCGAATGTCCAAGGAATCGGTAGAGCGGGCGCTGCGGTCGGGGCTCGGCGCCGAAGAGATCGAGGAGTTTCTGGAAGCCCGCGCGCTGGGCGGGGCAGAGAACGTGCCGCAGGCACTGCGCTACATGCTGCATGATGCGGAGCGCAGCCAGTCGCTGGCTACCGCCGGAGTGGCGCAGATGTACCTGAGTACCAAGGAACCTGCGGCGCTGGACCGGATCTTGGCACTGCCGGATATCGAGGGGCTGCGACTGCGGAAGATTGCACCGACGGTGGCGGTTTCCGCAGCTCAGCTGTCGTTTGTCACTGACCGGTTGGAGGCCATGGGCGTGCAGCTACGCCTGGAAGGCGGCCAAGCGGTCGCCGACGCACCGGTGCTGTCGCGGGTGGCCACCCCAGCGCGCCCGGGGCTGCGCTGCGCTGTCGATGGATCAGTCGGTCGCAGCACCGACGGCACGGGTGACGACAGCGAGCAGGTCATCGCGAGTGCGATCGAGGGTTTCCGGCGCAGCCACGAGCGTGCTAACGCTGCGGGCACGACCAGCGAGCTGGATGCGCAGGGCCAGCCCGACAGCACGCGAGTTGTGCATGCGCCAGAAGAAATGATGGCGGCGATCTCGCAGGCGTATTCTTCCGGAACTATCGTGCGGATCAGCTACGTCAACAACGACGGTCAGCAGGCCAGTGACCAGGTTTCCATTGTGATGATCCGCCCCTCGACCATCGCCATGGTTTCCGAAATCAGCGGGGAAAGCTTCACCGTGCAACCGCACCGGCTCAGCAGCGTGGAGTACTAGCGCCACTGGTGCGAACGCGGGAGACTACAGTGGAGGGTTGTCCCGAAAACAGAGCTAACCAAAGCTGCCCCGAGACCCGTTAGGAGCGCCAGCTAGTGAGTATCGGCACCGGCCCATTGATCGTCCAATCGGACAAGACTGTGCTGCTGGAAATCGACCACGAGCAAGCCCAGGAGGCGCGCACCGCGCTGGCGCCGTTCGCGGAGCTGGAGCGCGCGCCCGAGCACGTGCACACCTACCGCATCACCCCGCTGGCGCTGTGGAACGCCCGCGCGGCCGGGCATGATGCAGAGCAGGTCATGGACGTGCTGGAGACCTACTCGCGGTTCCCCGTCCCCCAGCCGCTGCTCATTGACATTGCCGACACGATGGATCGCTATGGGCGGCTGAAGCTCATCAAGCACCCGGCCCACGGGCTCGTGCTGGAGACGACCGACAGGGCTGTGCTGACGGAGATTCGGCGTCACAAAAAAATAAAGCCCATGTTGGGCGCAGAGATCGACGACGACTCGATCGTTGTGCACCCTTCCGAGCGCGGCAGGCTCAAGCAAGAACTACTGAAGGTCGGCTGGCCCGCCGAGGATCTGGCGGGCTACGTCGACGGCGAGGCGCACCCCATCGAACTGTCGCAGGAACACGAGCAGTGGCAGCTGCGCGATTACCAGGAGATGGCGGCCGATAGCTTCTGGGAGGGCGGCTCGGGCGTGGTCGTCCTGCCGTGTGGCGCGGGAAAGACGATGGTCGGCGCGGCCTCGATGGCAAAGGCGAAGGCCACCACCCTGATCCTGGTGACGAACACGGTCGCGGGCAGGCAGTGGAAGGACGAGCTGGTGCGGCGCACTTCCCTGACCGAGGACGAGATCGGCGAGTATTCCGGAGAGAAGAAGGAAATCCGCCCCGTAACCATTGCGACCTACCAGGTGGTCACACGGAAATCGAAGGGCGAATACCGGGCGCTGGAGCTTTTCGACTCCCGCGACTGGGGCTTGATCATCTACGACGAGGTGCACCTGCTGCCCGCACCGGTGTTCCGCATGACCTCTGACCTGCAGTCCCGCCGCCGCCTGGGGCTGACCGCCACCCTGGTGCGCGAAGACGGACGCGAGGGCGACGTATTTAGCCTGATTGGGCCGAAGCGCTACGACGCCCCGTGGAAGGACATCGAAGCCCAGGGCTGGATCGCCCCGGCGGACTGCACCGAAGTACGCGTGCAGCTGACCGAGGCCGAGCGGATGGTTTACGCCACCGCCGAGCAATCCGACAAGTACCGCCTGGCCGCTACCACCCCGACGAAGACGAAGGTGGTGCGCAAGATCATGGACATGCACCCGGACGAGCCGACGCTCATCATCGGCGCGTACATCGACCAGCTGGAGGAGATCGCCGAGGAACTGGACGTGCCCGTCATCGACGGCAAGACCGGCAACGCCAAGCGCGAGAAGCTGTACCAGCAGTTCCGCGATGGCGAGTTACAGACGCTGGTGGTTTCCAAGGTGGCGAACTTCAGCATCGATCTGCCCGGCGCGTCCGTCGCCATTCAGATCTCCGGCACGTTCGGTTCCCGCCAGGAAGAAGCACAACGCCTGGGCCGAATCCTGCGCCCGAAGCCGGACGGTGGCGAGGCGTTCTTCTACTCCATTGTCGCCCGCGACACCCTGGATGCGGATTATGCCGCGCACCGCCAACGCTTCCTGGCCGAGCAAGGCTATGGCTACCGCATTGTCGATTCCTTCGACCTTTAGAATCTTTAGTTACTGCCGTTTTTAAGGAGCACCCCTATGTCTGCAGCCCAGCAACCAATGCAGGTCGACTTCAACTTCGACGTCGACGAGGAATACGCCCGCAAGCACAACGAGTTCCTGCGCGATGCGAAGCGCATGCAGGTCTCGGCGGGTGTGTTGGCCGCGGTTCTGGGAGTGATCGTGGCGGTGCTGCTTCTCACCGCAGGCTCTAACTGGTGGGCCATAGCCATCAGCTTTGCCCTGGGTGTGTTCGCGCTACTGTGCCTGGCCTTGATCCCGATCTTGCCCCGCAAAATGGGATCGCCACAGCAGTACTTTGACATGTACCAGCTTGCTCCGGCGATGATCGCGGAGGTCAACGCCCGCGACATGTCGCTGTTGATGCTGGTGGACGCCTCTGCGGATCCGCAGCGCACCGTCCCCGCCCTGGCGGTCCGCACCGTGACCTCTGTGCCGGGTGTTCCTCGCGAGGTCGGTGCGCGGGTGCCGTCCATGGCAGTGACCGGCTACCGCCCGACGCGCGGCCCGAAGGTCTACGAGGAGATCTCCCCCATGCCGGTGGCGTGGGGCACCGGGGATGTGAAGGTCTGGAAGCGCGCGGAGCGGGCAATTAGCACGAATCTGTGGAACCGTTTGGACGGTCTACTGGATCAGGTGGACAAGGCCAAGAAGGCCAATCGCAGTGTCTACGTACTGGAACAGCCCAAGGGCGGAAAGCCGAAGAACTAACGCAGATCACTATTGCGAAAAGCCCGTGATTGATTTCACAATGGTTGTGTAGGTCACTAGACTGGCACCCACATTGTTGAACAATCCGGCCGGTGGTGCCGCTGCTTCGCACTCCGGCCACGCGTCCGACTGCGCGTCCAATCACGCAAGGAGTCGATCACATGTCCCCATCCCGCTGCCCGCTTTCCATAGACCTCAACGCCGACCTCGGCGAAACGACCGGCGGTAACCCGGTCAGCGATGATGCGGCGATGGTGGCCATCGTTTCCAGCGCCAACGTCGCCTGCGGTTTTCACGCCGGCGACGCGCACGCGATCTCTAACACTCTGGCGGCTGCCGCGGAGAACAACGTTGCCGTTGGCGCGCACGTCGGCTACAACGACCAGGCCGGTTTCGGCCGTCGCTTCATCGACTACTCCCCCGCCGAGCTAGCCGACGAGGTCCTCTACCAAATCGGCGCCCTGGACGCGCTGGCCAAAGCCCGTGGCACCCAGGTGCGCTACGTCAAGCCCCACGGCGCCATGTACAACACGATCGTCCACCACGAGGCCCAGGCCAAGGCCGTCATCGAGGGCATCAAGGCCTTCGGCGCGGATCTGCCCGTCATGCTGCTCCCCGGCGCTGTTGCCGCCACGTACGCGGAACAGGCCGGCCTGCGCGTTATCAACGAGGTCTTTGCCGACCGCGCCTACAACCCGGACGGCACACTGGTTTCCCGCCGCGAGAACGGCGCCGTGCTACACGACCCAGAGGTCGTCGCCCGCCGCGTGGTACGTATGGCCGAGGAAGGCACAATCGAGGCCGTCGATGGCTCCACGATCCGCACCGCCGCAGATTCGGTGTGCGTGCACGGCGACTCCCCCGGCGCGGTCGCCATGGCGGAGCGCATCGCCGCTGAGCTCAAGGCCAACGACATCACTATCGGGAGCTTCCTGTGAGCCACTCCGTTTCCCCCGTCGGCACCCGCGCCGTCATCGTCGACCTGCCCGACCTCGTCACCGTCATGGCGTGGCATGCCTCGCTGGTCGCCACCCCTTTGCCGGGACAGGTAGAGGCCATCGCCGCGGCGCGCACTGTTCTGGTTTGTTTTGACGCCCACTCCTCCGCCATCGCCGGTTTGAGCGCCCTGCGGGACTTCCACCCGCAGACCTCTGCCGAAGCGAATCCGCGGGAAGTCACCATCGACGTCGTCTACGACGGCGAGGATCTGGCGGATGTCGCGACCCTGATGGATATTTCCACCGAGGAGCTGATCACCCGCCACACCCAGCAGCAGTGGCTGGCAGCCTTCGGCGGTTTCGCCCCGGGCTTTACTTACTGCGTGCCGGCTGAAGGCGATCACACTTACACCTGGGATGTTCCCCGCCGCAGCTCCCCGCGCACGGCCGTTCCGGCTGGCGCAGTGGGACTGGCCGGGCAGTTCTCTGCCGTCTACCCGCGCACCTCTCCCGGCGGCTGGCAGTTGCTGGGACACACCACGCAGCCGATGTGGGACACGAACGCCGAGCAACCCGCGCTCCTGCAGCCGGGCGATACGGTGCGCTACCGCCAGGTGCGGGAATCCATCAGCGCCGGGGCTGACTCTTCCACCGCTTCCGGCGACTCAAACGCAAAAGCCCCACGGGAAAAGTCGGCCGGTGGGGGCGTGGGGGCGTCCACAAGCAACACACCTATCGTCCCCGCCCGCCCGAGCGTGAAGGTCATCGACGCAGGGCTGCAGACCCTGTTCCAGGACACGGGGCGTGCGGGGCACGGCGACATCGGCGTGAATAGCTCCGGCGCCGTCGACCGCGCAAGCGCCTGGGCGGCCAACGATGTGGTGGGCAATGCGTCGTCGGCCACTGTGCTGGAAAACATTGGTGGTATCGAGCTGGAAGCGCTGGTGGATACCGCAGTGTGCGTTACCGGTGCGCAGGCAACCGTTTCGATTGGTCGGCGCACCGTTGAGCTCGGCTCGCCGGTACAGGTCAAGGCCGGGCAAACGCTGCAGGTAGAGCCACTCGGCGGCGCCGGCAACGGCCTGCGCAACTACGTAGCCGTGCGCGGCGGGCTGGTGACCGACAAGGTACTGGATTCAAGCTCCACCGACGTGCTGTCTGGGCTGGGCCCACAGCCCGTATCCACCGGCGATGTGCTGAAGGCCGGGCGCCGCACCGCCAAAGCCTCCGTCGGAGCGGCGACGACCAACCCCTTCGACGGCACCAACGTGCTGCGCTGTGTTGCCGGGCCGCGCGAAGACTGGTTTAGCAGCGAGGAGCTGCAGCGATTCACAGAGCTTGAGTGGACCGTCACCGGACAGTCCAACCGCGTAGGCCTGCGCCTAGCGCTGCCGGCGGGCGAAGACGGCGCCGAGCCCACCCCGCTGCAGCGCAGCCGCGACGGCGAACTTGCCAGCGAGGGCATGGTCAGTGGCAGCATCCAGGTGCCGCCGAACGGCCTGCCGGTGGTGTTCATGGCCGACCACCCGGTTACCGGCGGATATCCGGTCATCGCCACGGTCATCGACAAGGATCTGGATAAGGCAGGCCAGTTCGCACCGGGAGACACCGTGCGTTTCGAACTTGTGGATTTCGACCCGCCTGCCGCAACGACCGAGCCTGCCCGCTAACACACCCGACACAACACTGAAGAACCAAAGAAGACGAGGAACCCAACACATGAGCCAAGAGACCTTCCCCCTGCAGACCGTCCTTATCGCCAATCGTGGCGAGATCGCAGTGCGCATCGCACGTACCGCACGCGACCTGGGCATTCGCTCCATCGCCGTCGTCTCTGAAGCGGATGTGGACAACCTCCACGCAAAGATTGCCGATGAGGCCTACACCCTGCCCGGCAACACCGCCGCGGAAACGTACATGAACATCCCGGCGCTGTTGGATATCGCCCTGCGCGCCGGCGCGGACTGCGTGCACCCCGGCTACGGCTTCCTCTCCGAGAACGCTGACTTCGCCCGCGCCGTCGCCGAGGCCGGCCTAACCTGGGTCGGCCCTGCCCCGGAGGCCATCGAAACCCTGGGCAACAAGGTTGCCGCCCGCGCCTTGGCCACCGAGGTCGGCGCCCCGCTGGCTCCCGGCACCCCGGATCCGATCCCGAACTGGGAGCAGGCTCGTGACTTCGCCGATCAGCACGGCATGCCCATCGCCATCAAGGCAGCTTTCGGTGGCGGTGGCCGCGGCCTGAAGGTCGTGCACGATTACAACGACATCGAGGCGGCCTTCGAATCCGCAGGCCGCGAGGCCAAAGCAGCCTTCGGCCGTGGCGAGTGCTACGTGGAGAAGTTCCTGACCAAGCCCCGCCACGTGGAGGCGCAGGTGCTGGCCGATACGCACGGCAACGTCCGCGTCATCGGCACGCGCGACTGCTCCGTGCAGCGACGCTTCCAGAAGCTCGTTGAAGAGGCCCCGGCGCCGTTCCTCACTGACCAGCAGCGCACCGACATCATCGAGGGTTCCCGCTCCATCTGCCAGGCTGCGAACTACACGGGCGCAGGCACGGTGGAGTTCATCGTCGCCGAAGACGGCACCGTCAGCTTCCTCGAGGTCAACACCCGCGTGCAGGTCGAGCACCCCGTCACCGAGGTCGTGACGGGCGTAGACATCGTCGCCGAGCAGTTCCGCATCGCCGCCGGCCTGCCTTTGAGTTTCGACGAGGATCCTGCCAGCGACGGTCACGCCTTCGAGTTCCGCATCAACGCAGAAGACGCTGCCAATGGCTTCGTCCCCTCTCCCGGCACCGTCACCCAGTTCGAGGTGCCGACGGGCCCGGGCATCCGCGTGGACGCGGGCGTTCGTACGGGATCCACCATCCCCGGTTTCTACGATTCCCTCATGGCCAAGCTAATCGTCAAGGGCCCGAACCGCGAGGTTGCTCTGCGCCGTGCCCAGGCCGCCCTGGCGGAGATGCGCGTCCAGGGCGTGCGCACGGTACTGCCCTTCCACAAGGACATCGTGACTCACCCCGCTTTCTGTGGCGATGACCTGCACGTCTACACCGACTGGGTGGACAAGGAGTACGAGCCGGGCATCGGCGCGGGCTACGCCGGTTCCTCCCCCGAGGACGTCGAGGATGCCTACACCGAGCGCACCACCCTCACCGTCGAGATCGACGGCCGCCTGCACCGCGTGAGCCTTCCTTCTTCTTTCGGCGTTGCTGCTGCCCCTTCTGTTGGTACGGACGCCCCCTCGGCCTCCCCCGCCGCCGGTTCCAGCACGGCCGCCGGCGACTCCGGCGCAGGCGCGTCTGCAGGTGGTCCTGCCGCCGGCAACGCCGTGGCGTGTCCATACACTGGCGTGTTGGTGAAGTGGCAGGTTGCCGACGGCGACTCTGTGGAGGTCGGCCAGCCGATCGCAACGATCGAGGCGATGAAGATGGAGTCCACGGTGGAGGCCAAGTCCGCCGGTACGATCACCCTGGCGCAGCTAAACCCGGGCGACAATGTTTCGAAGGGCGACGCGCTGGGCCACATCGCGTAATAAGCTGTACTGCTATGCACTCCCAGTCGGCTATCGCACATTCAGCTCTCCTTGACGGCATTGCCTCCGGCGCTTATGCGCCGGGCGAGAAGCTTAATGAGGTGAATGTGGCCCAGTCGCTGGGGATTTCCCGCAATACCCTGCGGGAGGTTTTCGCCACCCTGGTTTCGGAGGGTCTGCTAGAGCGGATCCCAAACCGGGGTGTTTTCATCGTTGAGCCTACGCGCCAGGATTTAAGCGACATGTACGCAACCCGGCTGGTTTTGGAACCCGGGGCTCTGCTGTGGGGTCGGCGGGTAGGGCTGGACAAGCTGGATGGGATCGTTTCCGCAGCGGAGAACCTACGGGATTCCGCCTTGCCACAGACGACCGACGAGGATATCCGTGCGATCGCTGATGCCAACCAGGCTTTCCACCGTGCGATCGTCGCCAGCGCCGGCGCTGAAGGTCTGAACCAAACAATGGATCGCATTTCTGCGCAGATGCGCTTGGGCTTCGCCCGAGCCAACCGCCTGAACCACCAGTTTCACATTGAATTCATCGCCCAGAACCGGACGGTGACGAACCTGATCGCGGAGGAGCGCTGGCAACAGGCCGCGGATCAGCTGGCCGAACACCTGCAGCACACACGGGACAACATCGAACGCTACTTCGGCTAGCCCGCCCCCTGCAGAACTCAAAGCATCTGGTCAGGGCACTTGGTATTGCAGGTCGCGCGCGTCGGTAATCAGCATGTGTCCCGGCGCGTGGCAGATCGCAAACTCCGGCTTGGATTCCATCACCACTGATTGCGGGGTCACACCACAGGCCCAGAACACCGGAATCGTGCCTGCGGGAATGTCCACGGCCTCGCCGAAGTCGGGGTGGTTCAGATCTTCAATGCCGATGGCGGCGGGATCGCCCACGTGCACAGGCGCCCCGTGCACCGCCGGGTAGCGGGAAGTAATTCGCACCGCATCGGCCACCTGGGCAGCCGGAATGGGGCGCATGGAAACGACCATGGGGCCAGAGAATACTCCGGCCGGGTTCGTCTGAATGGTCGTACGATACATTGGCACGTTCTTGCCCTGGGCGATGTGCTCCACCGGCACGCCGTTATCCAGCAGTGCAGATTCAAAGGTGAAGGAACAGCCGATGATGAAGCTGACCAGGTCGTCGCGCCAGATGTCGCGCACATCTGGTATTTCGCTTTCCAGCTGGCCGCCGCGGTACACGCGGTACAGCGGAATATCGGTGCGGATATCCCCATCGGCTAGCAACTCTGAGGAAACCTGACCGGCCTCTAGCACTCCGAGTAGCGGGCAAGGCTTAGGGTTGCGCTGGGCGAAAAGCAGGAAGTCGAAGGCCTGCTTTTGGGGAAGGGTGATCAGGTTCGCCTGTGCATAGCCCCGCGAATAGCCCGAGGTATGGGTAACGGTTCCTGCCCGGAAAATCTCGCGCGCCTGCTTCGGCAGCAACGCACCGCGGTCATCTGCCCTCTGGCTGCCTGCGCCCTTCGCCATGGTTCACTCCTTTATTCCCAGACTCTTGCGCCCAGGTCTTATGCCCAGATTTCCGGCAGCTTACTCAAGGAACTCCAGCTCAGGTACAACGTCAGCAGCCAGGTGATTACGCCGAGAACCAGCAGCCATGCCGGGTACTTGTAGTTCTGCATCAGGTCGCGGCGGCGCCACGCCACCCACAGTACGACGGCGAAGCCGATCGGCAGGATCAAACCATTAAACGCACCGGCGAAGATCAGCAGTTTCTGCGGTGCCTGGTTGACCACCAGGTAGATCGTGGCACACACGATGATGAATCCGACGACCAACCAGTTGAAGGTGGACTTCTTCATGGACTGCGGGGTGACGAAGGTCAGCGAGGTGTAAGAGGCGCCCACCACAGACGTCAAGCCTGCAGCCCACAGCACCACGCCGAAGAAGCGCACGCCGATGTCGCCAGCTGCGTGGCGGAACGCGTCTGCCGCCATGTTGTTGCCGGCCAGCGTCACACCCGATGCGACCACACCCAGGATCGCCAGGAACAGCAGCACACGCATCACACCGGTGACGATGATGCCGGAGATAGAGACCTTAGTAATCGTGCCTACGTTTTCCACGCCGGTCTGTCCGGAATCGATCATGCGGTGCGCACCGGCGAAGGTGATGTAGCCGCCCACGGTACCGCCGATCAGGGTGGTGATCACTAGGAAGTCCACCTCGTCCGGCATCACGGTATTCTGCAGTGCTTCGCCCAGTGGCGGCGAAGAGACAATCGCGACGTAGATCATCAACAGGATCATGATCGCACCCAGACCAACGACGATGCGGTCCAGCGCCATGCCTGCGCGCTTGGATAGGAAGATGAAAATAGCGATAGCTGCGGACAGTCCGCCGCCTAGCAACGGACTCAGGCCAAGCATCGCGTTAAGCCCCAGGCCGGTACCGCCGATATTGCCGATGTTGAAGATCAGACCGCCCACAAACACGAAGGCTGCCATGACCCAGCCAAGGCCAGGTAGGACTTCGTTGCCCAGTTCGTTTGCTCGTTTGCCAGATACGCCCAGTACGCGCCACACGTTGAGCTGAATCGCGATATCCACCAGGATCGAGACCAGGATCGCAAACGCGAACGCCGCCCCCAAATCTACGGTGAACTTGGTGGTTTGGGTGATGAATCCCGGACCGATGGCGCTGGTGGCCATGAGGAACATTGCGCCCAGCGATGCAGTGAACGTGACGGCGCGGGTAGTCGCCGGTGCGCCGGCTGCGGTCTGGTCGGTGGTGGGCTCGTTGGCTCCGGACATGTCGCCCGCGTGCTCGTCTGTGTTCGACATTAAAGCACCTTTCTATCAGTGATCCATATCACCTTAGAATGTTGTTCAACAATCTGCAACTACCTGGTGCAACCACTCCGCCAGTTCGTCTACCCGCTGCCGCCACACCGCGGGAGCTGCGATGATGTGTTCACTGTCGTACTCGAAGAGCTGCACCTCGGTGCCGCTGTCTTCGAAGTATTTCTTTACGACGCCCCCTCCGGTTCCCCGACTATCAAACTTCGCCAGGGATACTGCCGTGGGAACCCCTGCAATATCCACCGCGAACCCCTCCGGGATTCGCGGGCTGAGCGCCGCCAGGAAATCCAGCCCACAGGCCGTACCCACAACCTGGCTGGCTGCCACCAATCCGCTGCCGAAGACGATCAAACCAAAGGCTTTAGGCTCCAGCTCCTCCTTGACCTGCGCGATCGCCTCCGCAACATCCTGCTGGGTGAGGTCCCAGGCTCCGTAGCCGGGAAGCGGGTAGGTCAGATCCACAATGGTCACCCCAGAGCGCTCTGCGATGGAAGCGAAAAGCGGCAGCCAGAACTGGTCGTGGCTTGCACCGTCACCGAACCACCCTGGTCCGCCGTGCAAACTCACGGCTACAGCGCCGGTGGGATTAGGGGGCGTCAACACCGTGCCTGCAACCCCATCCGGCAGGGCGCGATACTGCTTCGACCAGGGTTCGGCCCGCACCTGAGAAGTGTAGGCGACGTGCGGCATGCGATGGTCCAGCCCAGCGCCCAGCACCAACAGGCTGCTGTGCGCCAACAAGTCAGGGACGCGTGCCCACATCCGTTCGGTATCGTCGACCAGTTCGGCGGGAACGGGGCAGGATTGCTCCTTGTAGCGGGCTCCCTCATCGGTGACGAGGGAGCTAAAGATCTCCGGGTAGTTGTCCTCGAAGAAATTGTTCAGCTGCTCCAGCTGCTGCTTCGCCGTCAGTGGCTCCACACCAGCCTGAACATCGCGATCTGCTCCCGGCAGGTTGACGATGTCGGAGTTCGGGGTCTGCTCGCTCATGGTTAACGATTGTAGTTGTACGCTTCGCCTTAATCGGCGATCGCTTCCAGCGGGGAGGTTTTCGCCGCCTTGTGCGCCGGCCAAATCGCGGCGAGCACACCCACTATGCCGGAGCCGACCACCATCCCGACCAGCAGCAACCATGGGAACACCACGCTATCCAGTCCCTCGGAAGCCAGCACCTTTACGAATACCCAGCCCAGGCTCACGCCGATGAGTACGCCGAGCAGCGCACCGTAGATGGCGATCTGCACGGCTTCGAGGGTGATCATCCGGCGCACTTGCCCGCGGAACGTGCCCACCGCGCGCAGCATACCGATCTCCTGCTTCCGTTCGATCACGTTCAGCGCCAGGGTGTTGATGATGCCCAGGATGGCTACCAGGATCGACAGCGCCAGCATGGCATTGAGGATCATGAGCAGCTGATCAATACCGGAGGAGACGGTGCCCGCGTACTCGGCGGTGGTCAGAACATCCGCCACGATGAACGGCTCTACCGATTTGCGCACCCTCTCCTGCAGTTCCTTGTCGCGGACGCTTCCGTCACCGTGGACGAAAACTTGCATGATCCTCAGGTCCCCTACTTCAGACAGGGGCTTGCCCTTGCCCGAGTAAGGCGCCAGTGCAGCCTCGTTGATCAGGATCTGGGGCTGGATCGGCTCGGTGTAGATTCCGAGCAGCTTCACTTCGCCCATCTTCCCCTGACCAACGCGATACATCGGCACCATGTCGCCGACGTTCCATTTCATGGATTTAGCCTTGTTTTCGGAAGCGTAGAAGCCCGGCTCGTCGGTCTTCAGGCCTTCCCCCAGGGACTTAAGACCCATGGATTTACCCAGGTCACCCTTGTAGTAGAAGGCGTACATACCGCTGTATGTGACATTGCCTTCGTCCATGGGTTTGCCCATGCTGATGGGCGCCGCACCAACCGTGGAAGAAGATTCCACACCTTCAGTTTCCTCCACGGCCTTCTCCACGCCCTTGGGCAGCGGGAATCCCTGGTTCTGAGGACCACTGACCACGAGGTCGGACTTGATCGTATCGCCGATCATGCCTTCCATTGCGCCCTTCATCGTCGCGCCGACCATGCCAAATGCCGCCACGAGAGCCACGCCCAGGGTAAGAGCAAACGCCGTCGTCGCGGTCCGTCGCGGGTTCCTTCGCGAGTTTGTGGACGCCAACTTTCCAACCGCCCCAAAGGGCGCGCCAATGACGCGCCCCAGTGCGGGGACAACTGGCATTGACAGCGCCGGAGAGATCAGGAAAGTACCGACGATCACCAGTAGCGCGCCGACTCCGAGAATGACCGCGCGGTTCTTCGTGTCGGCGTCATTCAGCAACAGCGCAGCTACCGCCGCAGCCACACCTGCAAGGCTCACGATCAGCCCCGCGATCGTCCGCAGCTTCAGTGGCGAGGCGCTGGAAACATCGCCGGAGCGCATAGCCTCCACCGGGTGCACGCGACCTGCGCGGCGGGCGGGCGCCCATGCGGAGATAACCGTGATGAGCACGCCGATGACCAGAGGAAGGATGATGGCCTGCGGGGTCAGGCTAAGCCCACTGCTCGGCAGACCGAAACCGGCCATGTCCATGAGCGCGAAAATGCCCTTGGATAGTCCCATGCCGGCGAGGATGCCGAGGAGCGAACCGACCACACCGACGAGCACGGCCTCGAAAACCACGGAGGTCGTCAGCTGTATACGAGAAGCGCCCAGGGAGCGCAGAAGTGCGAACTCGCGCATGCGCTGGGCAACCACCATGGAGAACGTGTTGGCGATGATAAAAGCGCCGACGAGGAGGCTAACCAGTGCAAAGGCAAGCAGGAAGTAGTTAACGAAGCTGAGGCCTTCCTTGACCTCCTTGGTTGCCTGTTCAACGATCGAGTCACCGGTGACGACCTTGAGTTCCGGGAATTGCTTCTGGATCGAGTCTTTAAGCTGATCCGGGGTTACGCCATCGCGGGCAGCGAGCCAGAAGCCATCGGGGAAAGTACCGTCCGTGTAGCGCTCGATATAGACAGAGGGCTCGATGGCAAGGCCGAGGTAGCCGCCGACCGAAAAGTCCGTGTTGTAGATACCGACGACTTTGTATTCGTGGCTATTCCGAATGTCGATGGCTTTCAGGGTGTCACCGACGTGCACTCCATGCTTCTCAGCGGCATCGCTGTTGATCATGGTCTCTTTGGCACCCTTGGGCGCGCGACCGTCCACCATGGTGATTGACGGGCCCGGGGCATCCTCGTCAGTGTCATTGGGAAGCACCACCGAGGGGGCGCCGCCGGTGCTTAGCTGCTTACCGTCCTTGGCGACGACGGCTGTCGTTTCGGATGCCATTGCAACGCTTTTGACATCCTGGTTAGACTCCAGCTTCTTCCTGGTCTCCTCGGTGATCGGCTTTGTCGGATCCTTCTGGGATACGTCAACATCTACAGCGGAATAAACATTTTCGAATACTCCGTTGAAAGACTTCTGCATCATGTCGGTGAACATGAAGGAGCCCGAAATAAACGCGGTTCCGAGCACCACCGCGATGATGGTGAGGGTGAAGCGGATCTTGTTAGCGAGCACACTGCGGTACGAGACCTTCGCGACAGCACGAGTATGACTGCTGCGGGATTTACCTGCATCTGCCGATCCGCGGTGTTTGTGGACACGAGTGGAGTTGGGCATGACTAGTGCTCCTCCAGCTTGCCCATGACGCCCAGGATTGCATCAACGTCAGGCTTGGTCAGCTCGTCTGCGATTTGACCGTCGGCGAGGAATACGACGCGGTCCGCGTAGGAGGCGGCCTTTGGATCGTGAGTGACGATGACGACTGTCTGGCCGTCCTTGTCGACGGCGTTGCGCAGAATGCTGAGGACTTCGGCGGAGCTATTGGAATCCAGGTTGCCGGTGGGTTCGTCGCCAAAGATGATGTCCGGCTGGGTTACCAGTGCGCGAGCGCAGGCGACGCGTTGCTGCTGACCGCCGGAGAGCTCCGAAGGACGGTGGTTCAGGCGTTCCTTTAGGCCGAGGCGTACAACAACCTCGTCGAACCATTCTTGGTTGACCTTGCGGCCGGCGATGTCCAGCGGCAAAGTGATGTTTTCCTTCGCGGTGAGGGTAGGGACAAGGTTGAAGGACTGGAAGATGAATCCCAGCCGATCGCGGCGGAGTGCGGTGATCTGTTTGTCGTTCAGCGTGGAAATATCCGTATCGCCGATCAACGCCTTACCACTGGAGATTGAGTCGAGGCCGGCCATGCAGTGCATGAGGGTGGATTTACCGGAGCCGCTGGGTCCCATGATGGCGGTGAACTGTCCGTCGGCGAAGTCGATGGAGATGCCGTCGACTGCCCGTACCTCTGTCTCTCCGTGGCCGTAGATCTTCTGTAGGTCTACTGCCCGAGCGGCGCTGTGTGTTTGGTTTGTATCTGTGTGCTTCATCAGCGTTGCTCCTTAGAGGTTCCCCAACTTGCATGGGGGCCTGTATGCGGGTTGTTGTCTGGACGCCGAGGGCGGCCTCCAAAAGTAAACTGTTTAAACAAGCTAATTATAGGCTCTTCCTTCACAGTCTTCCCGACAACAAGAAAAAGACCCGAGGGGCTCCAGTAAATCGGAGCCCCTAGGGTCTTTCTCTT